>JAZRXB010000100.1:0-29210 GCA_045600005.1 Eubacteriales bacterium
CTTTCCCGTCATACTGTACAAATTTCGTCGGCATAGGAGGTACTATGCCCTCCTCAATTTGTTTCGTCTGACGGGAAATCTGACGGCGCAATCGCACCAACAGAACTGTGCGGCAATGCCTTAACTTTAATATTATAGCGCAGTCTTCGCCCTTTTGTCAACAGATATTTGTAAATTTAAGCGTTCTGCTCGACTTCCTCGCGGATATAGGTAATGTACTCCATGCAGTATTCGTCGTTCCCCAGCAAAGCGTTCGTCGAGAACAGTGATTTGCGCAGCTCCTTAGAGGTCGGGTCGACGATCGCGGAATCCAGCCCCGCGAACATCGCGCACGAGAGGAACGCGCCGCCGATGAACGCGCGCTTCGGCAGACCGAACGAGACGTTCGACAGACCGCAGGTCGTCTTCGCGCCAGTCTCGGCTTTCACGAGACGGAGCGTATCGAGCGTGATGCGGGCGTTCAGGTCGCCGGTGGCGAGCGTTTCGCAGATGGCGTCCACGTAGATATTCTCCTCCGGAACGCCGGCGGCGGTCAGCTTCTGAATCGCGGTCTTCGCGTTGGCGAGCCGTCCTTCGGCGGTGTCCGGGATGCCGTTCACCGTGTCGATGGGAAGCACGACCACGCCGCAGCCGTATTTCACGATCGCCGGGATCAGCTCGTCGATGCGCTCGTCGGTCGTGACCGAGTTTAAGATGATGCCGCGCTCCTCAAAGCCCGCGCAGTCCTCAAGCGCCGCCGTCAGAACCGCCGGATTCGGCGAGTCGAGCATGACGCCGCAGTCCGAATTGTCCCGGATGAGCGCGATGACCCGCTTCATGACGGACAGCTCGTCGTCCTCAAACAGCGCGGTGTTGACGTCAAGATACTTCGCGCCCGCGTCCGCCTGTGCGCGGATCAGTTTAAGAATCGCCTCGTCTCCCTCCTGCATTGCCTTGAAGGCGCTCGGAATGGAGCTGTTGATCTTTTCTCCGATGATAAGCATGATATCTGAAATCCTTTCCGAAACCGGCGTCCATACGCCGGTTGATTTTTATTTTGAAATAACTTCCGTGCCGCCCCATTCGACGAGCGTAAAGCCGACCCGCTCGGCGCCGGCAAGCTCCTGCTCCGGCACTTCGACCGGCGCTGTCAGCGGCTGATATGCCATGAACACACGCAGAACCGTGTCCGGTTCGGGCGAGACGGTCAGCGGCGCGCTGTCCGTATAGGCGTCCGTCTGGAACGAAACGAGATTGTAGGCGTTGTCCTGCATACGCGGCAGCCAGAAGACGATGAATTCGTTCGCTTCCCGCGCGTTCAGACCGAGCGCGGCAAGAGAGCTTTCAAGAAACGCCGCCGTATCCTCTCCCGCCACGCAGAAGCCCTCGGAGAAATCATATTCGGTATCCGAAACGCCTTCCCAGAACAGATAGGAATAGGTCTTTCCGTTTTCGTCGGTCAGCGTTCCGTCCGGCTCGGCATGGACCTTCCAGCCGTCCTCACAGGCGGGATAGGTGCAGGTCAGCTCTCCCTTATAATCGAGCTTCACCGACACGTCGACCGGTTCCTCTGGGTAGAGATAGATCACCGGCTTGTATGCGACCGGCTCTTCAAACGGATTGCCGCACGAGACGAGCGCGCCTGCTGCAAGAAGCGCCGCGCAGCACAGAAAAGCGATTTTTTTCATAAGACAGTCGTTTCTCCTTTTTCCAGTTTGATCTTCATGGTTTTTCCGTTCAGAACGATCTCTCCGTCATAGTCGGCGCGGACCGCCTTCACACAGACCTTCACGACCCTGCCGTCCTTCCACGACGTCGAAACCTCGACGCCGCCGCGTCCGCACAGTCCCTCGAAATGTCCGTCCGGGAAGTCTTCGGGCAGAGCGGGCAGAAGCACGATCCGTCCGTTGTGGCTCTGCAGCACCGATTCGGCGAGCGCAGCCGTCGCGCCGAAGTTGCCGTCGATCTGGAACGGCGGGTGCGAATCGAGCAGTCCGCCGCGCGTCGAGTTGACGAGCAGCTTGCGGACGGTGTTCTTCACGCCCTCCCGGTCGCCGAGCCGCGCGAAGAGCGCGATCAGCCACGCGCAGGACCAGCCGGTGTGACCGCCGCCGCTCGCCAGACGGCGTTCGAGCGTCTTCTTTGCCGCCGCGAAAAGCTCCGGCGTGTCGGACGAGATCGAACAGTCGGGATAGAGCGCGAACAGGTGCGACACGTGCCGATGCCCCGGCTCCGGCTCGTCGTAGTCCTCCATCCATTCCATCAGCTGTCCGTGCTTCCCGACCTCCAGTGACGGCATTCTGGCAAGCGCCGCGCGCGCTTCGTCCGCCCACGCGGGATTCAAGCCGAGGATTTCCTCGGTCTTAATGTAGAAACGCAGTAATCCGCCGATGATCTCGATGTCCATCGAAGGCGACAGGCAGAGACTGCACGGCGTCGCGCCGAGAAAATAGCGGTTTTCGGGCGACGTGGACGGCCCGGTCACCAGCCGCCCTTCCCCGTCCTCGAACATATAGTCAAGGAAGAACCGCGCCGCGTCGCGGATGTATTCATACGCGGTGTCCCGCAGGAAATCGCGGTCGAGCGTGTAGAGATAATGCTCCCACATCGAGAAGCTGAGCCACGCCGCGCCAAGCGGCCAGAGTCCCCACACGCCGTCCGCCGGTGCGGTGAAGCCGTAAAGATCGGACAGATGGTGCAGAACCGTACCGCGGCAGCGGTAGTTGTCGCACGCGGTCGCACGTCCCGGTTCCAGCAGATAACCGTTCATATAGTCGAACAGCGGGAGCGCGCAGTCGGACAGATTCGTGACCTCGGCGGGCCAGTAGTTCATCTGTAAATTGATGTTGGTGTGATAGTCGGTGTTCCACGGCGCTTCGGTGTAGCCGTTCCAGACGCCCTGAAGGTGCGCGGGCAGGCTTCCCGGACGGGAGGAACCGATCAGCAGATAGCGTCCGAAGCGGAAATAGAGCGAAACCAGCCACGGATCGGACGCTTCCGGGTCGTTTTTGAGGCGTTCGAGACGTTTGTCGACCGAAAGCGAAGCGTAAGGGTCGTCTCCCTCGGCGAACGCGAGATCGGCGCGGTCCATCAGCGAAGCGTGGTCTGCCGCAGAGCGGGCGTACAGCGTATCATAGCTTTCCTCCGGCAGGATCGGGTCCGCTCCGACCGCAATGGCGATGATATAGTCGGTTTTCCGCGCGTTTCGGATCACGAGCGTATCGCCGCAGGCGGTCAGCTCGCCGTCGGTCTCGACACGCAGCTTCACCGCGAAATCGTGCTTTCCGTCAGCCGTCGCACAGCGGGCGAGCAGCGTATCGCCCGCCGTCTCGACGCTTTTCACGCCGAACCGTCCGTCGTGCGGAATGTCGAGCGGCGGGAGCTGTCCCCATTTGTGCGTCAGCGGCAGACGGGTGTAGCAGACCGTCACCGAATGCGGACCGGTGTGACGCGCCGCGATCACGTTGTCCGGATAGGACGCGAAGGTCTCGCGCACGTATTCTTCGCCGTTTTTCGTAAAGCTCACGCGCGACACGCCGTTTTCGAGATCGAGGTCGCGCCGGTAATCTCCGACCGGCGAAGCGTCTCCGAAGTCAAACAGTAGCTCGCCCGCCGTTTCGTTCGATTTCACGCGGCCGAAGCTGATCCCCGGCGCGGATTTCGCATAGGCGTCGGCTTCGGGCGCCTTTCCTTCGAGCAGCAGACGGCGCAGCTCGTCGATATACGCGCGGAAGCCGTCGTTCTTCGTATCCTGCACATCGCCCGCCCAGATATGCTCATAAGAGAGCTGGATGCGTTCGCAGCCGGGGATCCCGTAGATCATCGCTCCGGCAAAGCCGCTGCCGACCGGAGAGGCAAGCTCCCATTCTCCCGCCGGGGAATCGAGATAGAGACCGTACTTTTCTTTCATTATTATTATTTCCTTTCTGACTGAGGAAACGGTTTGAAAACGCAGAACCGGATGCTTGGAAGCGTCAGCACTCTTTCGTTTCGTTTTCCGCCGGATGGAACCGCGCTTCGATCTTTCCGCCGCCGATCCGGTCCACACAGAGCGCCAGCAGGACCGACAGAACGCCGCTTCCCGCGAGCATTGCATAGAAGATCCCATCGTCGATCTCCCCGAGCATCACGAGCGGCAGATTCGCCGCGTTGTACGCCATATGCACGACCAGAGACGCCCAGATCGAACCGTACTTCTCCGCCGTCCAGACCAGCACGAAGCCAAGCAGAGCGGCGTAAAGGATCCAGATGGGCGAGACGTGGACGAGTCCGAACAGCCATGCCGACACGATCATCGCGGCGAGCATCGGCATTCCCGTTTTCAGCCGCGATTCGACCAGTCCGCGGAAAAAGATCTCCTCGGCGATCGGCGCGGCGATGACCGTGGCGATGATCATCAGCGCCAGCGGCTTGTCCAGCGCCTCCACGCTTTCGGCGTAGTTGTCGACCCATGCCTCGGGGAACGGTATGACGCTGATCCCAAGCGACGTGAAAACGTTCAGCGCCGCGCCGAACGGGATCAGGATCAGCAGCCGCGCCGGTTTGACCGGGCGGAAGCCAAGCTCCTCGCTCACCTTCTTTTTCCGGATCCGGAAAATGAGGATCACGGCGGCGACCGCGGCGGCGTCGGACGCGATGGTCAGCTCCAGCTCGTACTGTCCGACCATTTCGACCAGCTCGTTTGTCAGATTCTCCACCGTTTCCAGATAGACGTTCTCCATGTCCTCCGACATGAACTCCTGCGCGTGCTCGGCGCCGTACCGGTAGGAAAGCACGAACGAAGCGCCGAACGTAAACCAGTTGACCACCAGGAACTGAGCCGCAAGGAAGATCAGAAAGTACAGAAGCGCCCTTGCGCACGCTTTTGCCACACTCCTAAAACTCATGGCAGTTCTCCTTATCATCGTTTCATTCAGCCGATCGTAAAAACTGCGTTTTACTACCGGCTAACTGTTTCATGGTTTAAGATGATTATACCCTTTTCCGCTCCCAAAAGCAACCCTTATTTTGTAAACAAGGTGCGTTCTTTGACTATTTCTTCCTTAATGATCCAGCGTCCCTCCGTTCTGACGCGCCGGAAAGGATCGTCTCACCGATCCGTCAGAAAAAAATCGGAAAATCCGCCGCAATTCTCATGCCGCGTTCACACGACCGTCACAACTGTCCGATATAATTTTATTGTCGAACAAAAATCACAGATCAAAGGAGGCGTGAGCTTGACAGTTCAGACGGTCTTCGCACGGTCGGAGATCAAATACCTCGTCACCCGCGAGCAGAGAGAACGGATCACCGAAGCGGTGAGCAGCTTCATGAAACCGGACGAGTTCGGCAAAAGCGTCATCTGCAGTCTTTACTACGACACGCCGGACTGGCTCCTCATCCGCCGTTCGCTCGATGCGCCGGTCTATAAGGAAAAGCTACGGCTGCGAAGCTACGGCGCGGCGAAGCCCGGCGGCGCGGTCTATGCCGAGATCAAGAAAAAGTACGACGGCGTTGTGTACAAGCGGCGGCTTGCCATGACCCTTGAAGAATCAACCGACCTCAGAGCAAAGGCGGCGGCGGGAGACGGCATCACCTCCCGCGAGCTTTCCTTTTTCCTCTCCCGATACAGCGCGCTGCGTCCGGCGATGTTCATTTCCAGCGAACGCGAAGCGTTCTACGACATAAACGACCATGAGTTCCGCATGACCTTTGACGAAAACGTCTGCGCGCGCATGACTGACCTGTCGCTCGAACAGGGCGCGGGCGGCGACGTGATCCTCGGCGGCGATCATATGCTGATGGAGCTCAAAGCGGGCGGCGCCGTTCCGCTCTACATGGCGCGGGTCCTCTCGGCGGAAGGGCTGTTCCGCGCTTCCTTTTCCAAATACGGCGAAGCGTACCGCCGTCTCGTCCTGTCCCCTGCCGGTCTGCCGGACCGGATCCATTCATGACCGCCGTAAACGCGGCTTTACGATCAATTAAGGCATTACCGCACAGCTCTGATGGTGCGATTGCGCCGTCAGATTTCCCGTCAGACGAAACAAACCCCGGAAGGCATAGTACCTCCTATGCCGACGAAATTTGTACAGTATGACGGGAAAGATGCAGGCGAGCGTGCCATCAAGGCGAAAGCCGTGAACTGTGCGGTATTGCCTTAAATTCATTCAGAAACGGAGATAACTCATGCAGAACCTCTTTCACGGAATTTTCGACAGCGAACTGACGACGGTCATCGAACCGGGGCAGTTCCTCCTCTGTATCTTTCTTTCCCTTCTTGGGGGCGTGCTTCTCTCGGTCCTCTACGGACTTGCCGCAAGGCTCTCGCACGAGCGCAGCACGCGCGGCTTCCTCGTCACGCTCTGCACGCTTCCGGCGATCGTCTGCGTCGTCATCATGATGGTGAACGGCAACATCGGCGTCGGCGTCGCGGTCGCGGGCGCGTTCGGATGGATCCGGTTCCGCTCGGCTCCCGGCACGGCAAAGGAGATCGGCGCGCTCTTTCTGGCGATGGGCGCGGGACTGATCGCGGGCATGGGGTACCTTGCCTACGCGCTGCTGTTCGTTCTGGTCATGGGACTTTTCCTGCTTGTCCTCGCGCTGATCCCGGCAAAGGGAGAGACCGAAAAGCAGCTCCTGATCGTCATCCCGGAAAACCTCAGCTACACCGGGCTTTTTGAAGACCTCTTTGAAAAATACACCCTCTCGCACCGTCTGACCGCGGTCCGGACGTCGGGACTTGGGACGCTGTTCAAGCTGACCTACGCCGTGCGGATGAAGGACGAAGCGCTCGAAAAGGAGTTCATCGACGCGCTCCGCTGCCGCAACGGGAATCTTGAGATCTCGATCTGCGAAAAGGAGACGTTCACAAATGAATTATAAGCGGACGCTCATTCTCCTGACCGCGCTTGCTCTCGCTTTCCTGCCGGGCTGTGCGGGTTCACCGCAGGATCCGACCGACACTCAGACTGCCGCCGACAGTGACAGCGCTCCGGTTTCCTCTGTCGATGCAGAACCTCTGCCGTCAGCCGCCGGACAGGTGAAAGCCGTGTCCCTAAACGGCGCGGTCACGATCACTGAAGCGGGACGCTACTCGTTCACCGGAAAAGCCGCGGACGGGCAGATCATCGTCGACGCCGGAAAGAACGATGAGATCGAGCTGATCTTCGACAGCGCCGATATCGCCTGCCGGAACGGCGCGGCAGTCTATGTCAAAAAGGCCGGTTCGGTCACGATCACGCTGCCCGACGGGACGAAAAGCTCGCTTTCCTCGACCGGCGCGTTTTCGGCGGTCGGAAGCGACAACGTGGACGCGGCGATCTTCTCGAAGACCGACCTGACCGTCGCCGGGAACGGCTCTCTGACGGTCAGAAGCGAAAACGGCAACGGCATATCAGGCAAGGACGGTCTGACGCTCGACGCCGATCTGACGGTCGAAGCCGCCGGACACGCCCTGGAAGCCAAGGATTTTCTGACGGTCACAGGCGGGATCTACGCACTCACAGCGGGCAAAGACGGTCTGTCATGCGGCGACGCGGATGATGATGCGCATGGAACGATCACCGTCAGCGGCGGCAGCTTCACGATCAGAGCGGCGGACGACGCGGTAAGCTCCTCCTCCTCTGTCGTCATCACCGGCGGGACGTTTGACGTCGAAGCCGCCGACAAGGGCTTCACGTCGGAAGCGCCGCTCCGGATCACGGGCGGGACCTTTGACGTCCGCTCGGCAGGCGACGCGCTGAACAGCGCGGAAAAGATCGAGATCGAAGGCGGGACCTTCACCGCCGTCTCCGAAAGCGACGGGATCGACGCGCCCGCGGTCGACATCGGCGGCGGGATCTTCACGCTCGACGCGGCGGATAAGGGGATCGCCGCCGAGACCGCGCTTCTCCTGCGAAGCGGCAGCTTTGCCGTCACATCGGGCGACGACGCGCTCCACAGCAACGACACGCTGACCATCGACGGCGGGACCTTCACGATCAGCGCGAAGGACGACGCGGTCCACGCCGACAAAAAGCTCACGGTGAACGACGGGACCATCGTGATCACGGGATCCTATGAGGGTCTGGAAAGCGCTGCGATCGTCCTGAACGGCGGCGATATCTCCGTGAATTCGTCCGACGACGGCGTGAACGCGGCAGACGGTTCGGGCGGCGGCTTCGGCGGTATGGGCGGACGCGGCGGCTTCGGAGGAAGTTCAAACGTCAGCATCACGATCAACGGCGGCAGACTTACTGTCAGCGCGGGCGGCGACGGGCTTGACTCCAACGGGAACATCACCGTGACCGGAGGCGAGATCTTCGTCAGCGGTCCGACGAATTCGATGAACGCGGCGCTCGACTACGACGGCGAAGCGCAGATCACCGGCGGACGTTTCATCGCGGTCGGCGCACAGGGCATGATGCAGAATTTCGGTCAGACTTCGACGCAGTGTTCGGTCCTCTTCAATCTGAACGGCACGGGCGGAAAGGAGCTGACCGTCTCAGACGACAAGACGGTACTGCTCAGATACACGCCGGAAAAGAATTTTCAGTGCGGCGTCGTCAGCCTGCCCGAATTTGAGGTCGGAAAAACCTATACGGTCTCGTGCGGCAGTGCGGAGACATCCTTCACGATCACGGGAACGATCACCGGTTCGGGCGGCGGCTTCGGCGGCGGACGCGGCGGATTCGGCGGCAACGGCGGTTTCGGCGGAAACGGTGGTTTCGGCGGCATGACCGGCAGACAGCGCATGGAGCTGCCGGAGGGCCTTGTTCCCGATGAGATGCCCGGCGTTCTCGCGCCCGGCGAGATGCCGAACGGTCTCACGCCCGGCGAGATGACTGACGGCGTTTCCGACGGGGACTCCGGAAAAAAACAGTTCAAACCGATCAGGGTATAAAGAACAAAAGGAAGCGGTCTCCGTTTCCTTTTGTTCTTTATTGTCAGACAATTTCGAGAAAAGGCTTGACAATTCCACCCGTATATGCTACAATTTGTATGACAATCAAAACCTGCAAGGAAAGGAATGGTCATCTCAATGAAAGGCATCACCAGCTGGAGCTTCCGTCCCTATACGGAAATGATCCGTCCCGCACGCGGCGAAAAGCCGTACATCTGTCGCCTTGCGCCGTTCGACGACGGCTTCACCGTCGAGTTCATCGACAACGGCGCGCCGCTCGCGCGTCACACCGTCTGCGTCCGTGTGCGCGGAGAGGGAGATTTCACCGCGTACCGTCCCGAAGAAAACGTCAATCTTCACTATTTTAAGCTCGACCGTCTCGTGCCGCAGACCGACTATGAGGTCTACGTCGAGCGGGACGACGGCGAACGCTCGTCCGTGCGTCTCGTCCGGACCGGCTATGTTCCCGGGACCGTCATCAACTATCTGCACCCGGACGACGAAGAATACGCCTTTTCCGGGCATTACCTCTGCTCTCCGTCGGTCATCCGCACGAAAAGCGGCCGCCTGCTCGCGTCGATGGACGTCTTTGCCGGGAACTTCCCGCAGAACCTGACGCTCATCTATTCTTCCGACGACGACGGCGCGACGTGGCATTATCTGACCGAGCTGTTCCCCTGCTTCTGGGGCAAGATGTTCTACTGTAAGGAAAAGCTCTATATGCTCGGATGCTCGCGCGAATACGGCGACCTTCTGATCGGACGCTCGGACGACGATGGTGCGCACTGGACGACGCCGACCGTGCTGTTCCGCGGCTCGAACGTGTCGAACGATCTCGGTCTGCACCGCGCGCCGATGCCGGTGCTGATCGAAAACGGCAGGATCATGACCGACGTGCAGTACGGCGCGTGGGCGAAGAAGCTCTTTTACGATATCGTCCTGTCCGCGCCGGAGGACGCCGATCTGCTCGACGCTTCGGTCTGGTCCGCTTCCGAGGGCTGGAGCCCGCTGGAGCATCCCGGCGACGGTCTTCCCGGCATCGCGGGCGGCATCGAGGGCTGTATAGTCAAAGCGCCCGACGGACGCATCTACGATATGCTCCGCTACGCCTACGGCAAGTGGCTCAAGCTCGAATACCGCCCGGACCGTCCCGACGGACCGCTCGCCTTTGCGGGACTCGTCGACTTCCCGTCCACCGCGTCGAAATGCGACATCCTGTACGACGAAAAGAGCCGTCTCTACTGGTCGCTCGTCAGCTGCAATCTCCCCGAGCCGCACACCAACCGCAACCTGCTGACGCTGATCTGCTCGCCCGACCTCGACCACTGGGAAACGCTCTGCCCGATCATCGACTACCGCGACGCCGACCCGAAATTCGTCGCGTTCCAGTACATCGACTTCTTCTTCGAGGGAGACGACATCCTGTTCACGTCGCGCACGGCGTTCAACGGCGCGAAGAACTTCCATGACAACAACTATCAGACCTTCCACCGGATCGAAAACTTCCGGTCGCTGAAAAAGTAAAGGAGAGCACGCATGAGATCCGATTTCAGACCCGCGCTCGGCGCGTATCCGACGATGATCACCCCCTATCGTGAGGACGGAACGGTCGATTACGACGCGGTCCGCTCGCTCACGAAGTGGTACTGGGACAACGGCTGCGCCGGCATTTTCGCCTCCTGCCAGTCGAGCGAGATCCATATGCTCTCCCTCGAAGACCGCGTAAAGCTCGCAGAGACCGTGAAGGAGACCGCCGATTCGCTCGCCGCAGCCGACAGCTCCCGCGCACCGATGACGGTCGTCGCGTCGGGACACATCAGCGACCGCCTCGCCGATCAGGTGAAGGAGCTGACCGAGATCGCCGAGACCGGCGTCGATTCGGTCATCCTCATCTCGAACCGGCTCGACATCGAAAACACGTCGGACGAAAAGTGGATCGCCGACCTCGATCAGCTCATCACCGCCCTGCCCGACGTGCCGCTCGGCATCTACGAATGCCCGCGTCCCTACAAGCGCCTGCTCACCCCGGCGATGATCGACCATGTGACGCGCACCGGACGCTTCGCGTTCATCAAGGACACCTGCTGCGACGCCGACGAGATCGACCGCCGCGTGAAACAGATCGCTTCGACTCCCTCGGACGGTCTGAAGCCCGCGCTGTTCAACGCCAACGCGCAGACGCTGCTCGAAACGCTCCGCTCCGGCGGCGCGGGATACTGCGGCGTGATGTGCAACTTCCACCCCGACCTGTACGTCTGGCTGTGCGAAAACTTCGACAGGCAGCCGGAGAAGACGGAGACCGTCGCGGCGTTCCTCTGTCAGGCGGCGTTCATCGAATTCCTGACCTATCCGTCCATCGCGAAATACCATCTGAACAAGGTCGGCGTTCCGATGACGTTCCTCAGCCGCACCTGCGACCCGGCGAAGATGAAGCGCTACGACAGGCTCTGCGTCGACCGGATGGACCTGCTCGCCGAACACTTCAAGGCGCTCTGCCATGAGTGAGAGCGTCCGTCCGCCGGTCGCGGAGGAAGCGGCGGCAAAACTGCGGGAAATTCTGTTTTCCGGCGAATTAAAAAGAGGCGACAAGCTGCCCGGAGAGGTCGAGCTGGCGGCGCGGCTGTCGGTCGGACGGTCGTCGGTGCGCGAGGCGCTTCGTCTGCTGGCGGCGGAGGGCGCGGTCGAGCTGCGTCCGAACCGCGGCGCGTTCTGCCTTGCGGTCTGCGAAGCCGAGCTGACGAAGCCGCCGGAGGAAGCCCGCTCGTGGCTGACGGTCAACCGCGAAACGGTCGGCGAGCTGCTCGACGCGCGGATGTGCATCGAACCGTTCGCCGCCGAGCTGTGCGCGAAGAACATCGCGCCCGACGCGCTCCGCGCCCTGACCGGGATCGTCGACCGCTTTGACGAAGCGGTGAAAAACGGCGGCAGCGATCAGCTCGCCTCGCTCGAATACGCCTTTCACAGTCAGATCTTAGACGGTTCGGGCAACCGTTTCCTGATCGGGATGTACCGGGAAACGTTAAGTCTGTTCACCGAATACAGCGCGAACAGCTTTGCCCTGATGCGCAGTCTCAGCACGGCGCACGAGCACCGCGCCATCCTGAACGCGATCGCCGCGCATTCGGCGGAGGAAGCGCGCTGCGCGATGTTCTGGCACCTCAGCGTCGCCAAGCGCCGCATGACCGAGCTTTGACGCCCGGTTCGGAAAGCCCGCAGTCCTTCACGTTTCGCCAAGCGCCGCATGACAGGGCTGTGATGCCGTGGATCCGAAGACTTCGTTCAAAAAAATCACTCATCGTCTTCCGTGCAGAAGACGATGAGTGATTTTTCATTCAGACCGGCAGTCAGTCGAAATTCTTTTTGAGATATTCGACGCAGCGCTTTGCTTCGCTGCTGCTGGACGGGATATTGCTTGCGTTCTCAACGACGATATCCCAGCCTTTGTCGAGCGCAAAGCGGCAGCAGGCGAGGACCGGCGCTTTGCCGTCGCCCAGCGCCCTGGCTTCCAGCTTGTAGCCGAGACCGTCGCGCAGATGGATGCAGGAGATACGGTCTTTATAGCGTTCGAGGACCTCCAGCGGATCAAGTCCTGCCGCGAAGACGTGGTAGGTGTCGATCTGGAATTTCAGCGCGGTACGCTCGACGAGCTGATCGTAAACGGTATAGTTCACGCCGTTCATGAACTCGGTGGAGTGGTTGTGGTAGTGGAGCGAAAGACCGTTCGCTTCAAGCACCGGCTGAGCCGCATTGATCATCGAAATGAAGGTCTCGAGCTTGGCGGGATCGGTAACGGGATAGCTCGGAACGGTGAAGTTCTTTGCGCCAAGGACCTTGTGCGCACGGATGGATTCCTCGATCTTATCGGGAGCCAGCTCCTCGATATGGGTGTGCGTGCCGTAGACCGTGAGTCCGAAGCGGTCGGTCATTTCGCGCAGCTCCTCGGGGGTGTGGTTAAAGAATCCGGCGAATTCGACCGAATCATACCCCGCGTCGGCAGCCGCTTTGAGCGCGCCCTCCATGTTCGTGGGAGTGAGATCGCGCAGACTGAACATCTGAAGTCCGATTTTCATGACAGTTTCCTTTCCGGCTGTAAGATCAGCCGATGTATTTCATCATTTCCTCATACGCGGCGCGCATGGTGGGTTCAAATTCGCCCTGGATCTTCGCTTCGACCGAAACTCTGCCGTCATAGCCGGCTTTTTTCAGCTCGTTAAAGAAGGACGCATAGCCCGCGCCGTCGCCCGGAGCCGGCATGACGCGCCCGTTCGGGTTGGCGATGTGCGCGTGAACGATCATGTCGCCGAAGGAGGAGAATTTCGTCATATCCTCGTTTTCGACGGCGATGTGATAGTAGTCGGTCATGACCCTGATATTGTCCTTTCCGGAAGCCTTCGCGGTCATGACGGACTGCTCGGTGAGGTTGAAGGTCGGGGATTCCTGCTTTCTCAGACCTTCGAGGGCGACGGTGAGACCGAACGCCTTTGCGGCGGGCGAGATGACCTCGGCGCAGACGACCGCGAGCTGTTCGTAAACGTTCTTCACGTCATAGCCCTGATCGGTCGGGTAGTTGCGCACGCCGCCCGCGCCGATGACGAGGATCTCGTTTCCGAGCCAGCGGGTCTTTTCGATGTCGCCGTAGAACTGATCGAATGCGCGGGCGAGCTGATCCTTCGTCTGTTCGCCTGCGGGATTGTATTCGCTCGGGAAGCGGATGGCGGAGGATTCGACCTTCAGATTCGTTCCGGCGAGCGCTTCACGGTAACGCGCGACGGCTTCCTCGGACGCCTTCGCGGATTCGATGATGCTGGTCTCGACGTAGCGGTAGCCGATCTCTTCAAGCAGTTTCAGTCTCGGCGCTCCGCCGAGTCCGATGCAGCAACCCAGTTTCATGACGGTATTCCTTTCTCAAAAATATTTTATTGAGTTTTTAACCTTTGTACTGCGCCAGCAGCGCGGTCAGCTTTTCAAACAGCGCGGGGCTCTTGGTCGCATACTGCGAAGCGAATGCGCCGTCCGTCTTATGCTGCATGGAATTGCGGGTGATGAAGACCGGGTCGCCGATGACGCTCGAATTGATGACGGCGAAGTCGTACCACGCGCCGTCGATGATCATGTCGAACATCTGCGCCGATTCGTCGTCGCGGAGATATTTGCCCTTCATTGCGGTCTCATAGTAGCTGGGGGTGAGGTTCTGATAGGAGTATTCGCTCATCAGCTCAAGGAACGCGCCTACGAGAGCGGTGTTCTTACAGGTGGTCGGGACCATGATCTGGGAATAGTGGTCCTTGCAGACCGAATAGTAGGTCTCCTGTTTTTCGTCGTACATCGGGCAGGGGAGGATGCCGTAGTCTTCCTTCATATCGCGCAGCTGCTCGGTGAAGTTGAGCGGTTCGACCTCAAACATACGCGCGGAGTTGCGGAAATACGTGGTATCGTCCTGATCGACGTACCAGACCCCGGCTTCGGACAGGCGCTCGTAGAAGGTTTCAATGAAAGCGGCGTTCTTTTCGGTGTTGTAATCCCACTCATAGCCGCCGTCCTTGCTCTTCTTGGTGTAAGTGACCTGAGAGCCGGTCGCCATGCCGTCGAGCGAGCCGTTCGCGTCGAAGGCGTAGAAGTCTTCGATATCGCGTTCGGAGTTGCCGTTGAGGTCAAGATAGAGATCCTTGACGAGCGAATCGAACTTATCGTAGGTCCACTGATGGTTCAGGACGAGCGAGTAGAGGTCATCCTTGATATATTCCGCCGTTTTCGCCTTATTGAAGAACATGGCGTAGCGATAGGAGACGGCGGACAGGCAGATATCGCCCGTCACCTGATAGAGCTTTCCGTAGACGGTCGCGGTGTCGATGAAGCGCTGATGCCACCAAGGCTTGGAGAGATCGAGGTTCTCGACGTCATACAGGTTCATCAGCACGCCGCCGAGCGCGAGAGAGGGCGCGGCATAGGAATAGTAGGAGATCACGTCATAGGCGTCGTCTCCCGCCATGACGGTGTTGGTCACGTCGGCGCAGAACTGAGTATGGCTGCCCCAGTTGCCGGGCTTCGAGACGACCTCGTATTTGCAGTTCAGCGCCTCGGTGACGGCGACGGTACGGTTAAAGATGGTATCGTTTATGATATCGCCGTTCTGGTCCTCGGCGAAGAATTCGGTGCGGAAATCGTCCTCCGAGCGGGTGAGGATGGTGACGGTATCGCCCTTGAAGTCGAGATTTTCGGGAAGGTCCGCCTTCACGCCGTCGCGTCCGGCGGGAGCGGCGACCGTTACGGTATCCTTCTTCGCTTCTGTCCCGTCGGCGGGATCGTCCGTGTTTCCGTCTTCGCCGCAGGAGACGGCGCAGGACGCGAGCGAAAGCGCGAGAAGAAGGGTCAGGAATCTTGTTGTTTTCGTATTCATGGAAGTCTGCCTCCGAAAAGCTTATTTGACTGCCCTGAAAATTCATGAAGAAGCACAATACTCTCCGTATCGGGTTTCATTTTCCGAAATTCCGGGACGCTGTCTTTATTATTCATCATTATACCGCACCGTCGGCGCGATGTCAAGTCAAACACGGGAATTTTCTATCATCCGATCATCTGATCGCCGAACCGTTCCGGACGGCGGCGGGATTAAAGAAGCGCAGAAGGCGGCGCATCTCCTCGTTGGTCTCAAAAATGACGGCGCATTTCCCGCCCTTTCCGTCGGAGAGGACGCCGACCCACGCATCGGGGCTGTCGGGGGAAGCGGAAAAGTCGCTGCACTTTGCGATATCGGGCGCTTTCGTCAGAGCGAGCGAACGTTCGCCGCGCGGCGCAAGCAGGGTCATCTGCGAAAGGTCGGCGTTAAACTTCACGCGGCGGGAGCGTCCGTCGTAGACGAAGGCGACGGTGAAGTTCCCGGCTTCGACGGCGAATTCATACTCGACGTTAACGTACCGCCACGTGAGGCTGACGAGCGCGAACAGGACGAACGGGTAGAGGATGAGCAGCGCCCACGAGCGCAGAACGAACCAGAACAGGAAAACGCAGACGAGGGTGAGCAGAGTATAGACGGCGGTCAGCAGGATCTTCAGCGTCATTCTCCCGCCATTCCCCTCCGGTCTGACCGTATATTCGCAGAAATTTTTATAATCGTTCATAATTTCCTCCAACTTATGCGGTACAATAATATGAATAGGGTGTTGCAGTAATATTGTAACACATATAAATGCAAAAAGCAACGGCAGATCGGAAAATTCACAAAAACGGTACTGCCGGTGTCGGAAGGCATATCAGAAATCCGGAGGATACAGAATTATGAAAGCAGTCATCACGGTTACAGGCAGGGACGCGGTCGGCATAATTGCGAAGGTCGCCATGACGTGCGCGGACAACGGCGCGAACATCATCGACATTTCCCAGAGCGTTCTGAAGGATTATTTCGCCATGATCATGTTAGTGGACATCGACGGTCTGACGATCGACTTCACGGCGTTCGTCGACAAAATGACGATGCTCGGCAAGTCGGTCGGTCTGGTCATCCAGACGATGCACGAAGAGATCTTCACCGCCATGCATACGATCTGAACGCGCTGACAGCGCGTTCAGATCGGTTTCGAGAAATTTCCGTGCTTTGCACGGAAATTTCCTCGCGGTACCGTCCGAACCTTCGCTGACTTTCGGCACAGCCGAAAGTCACGGTTTCACCGCATCCTGTGCCTTAGATTCGCATTGCCCGCGCCGCCGGCGCGTGTGATGCGGTTTCGAGAAATTTCCGCACAGCGGAAATTTCTCGCGGCACTCCCCGAACCTTCGCTGACTTTCGGCACAGCCGAAAGTCACGGTTTCACATTCGTTCCCAACGCGCCTGCGGCGCGCTTGGTGCGGTTTCGGTAAAACAGTTACATTATAATATCACATCACACAACAAGTATCGAAAAATCGAAAGGTCGTTCTATGTTTAACACAGCCGATATACTTGAAACCATCAGCATGATCCGCGAGGAGAATCTCGATATCCGCACGATCACCATGGGCATTTCCCTGCTGGACTGCGCCGCCGACGATCCCGCGAGACTCTGCGATAAGATCTACGACAAGATCACGAAGAAAGCCGAACATCTCGTTAAAACCGGCGAGGACATCGAAAAGGAATACGGCATCCCGATCATCAACAAGCGCGTCGCCGTCACGCCGATCTCTCTGGTCGGCGGCGAGCTGTCTCCCGAAGATTATCTGAACGTGGCGAAGACGCTCGACCGCGCCGCCGAAACGCTCGGCATCAACTTCATCGGCGGCTTCGGCGCTCTCGTCCACAAAGGCATGACGCGCAAGGAGGACGATCTTCTCTCGATCATTCCCGACGCGCTCGCCGAGACGAAGCTCGTCTGCTCGTCGGTCAACGTCGCCACGACGAAGGCAGGCATCAACATGGACGCGGTCGCCAGAATGGGCGGCATCATCAAAAAAACGGCGTATCTGACGCGCGATGAGCAATCGATCGGCTGCGCGAAGTTCGTCGTCTTTGCGAACGTTCCGGAGGACAACCCCTTCATGGCGGGCGCGTTCCACGGCGTGGGCGAAGGCGAAGCGGTCGTCAGCGTCGGCGTATCGGGTCCCGGCGTCGTCGCCAGCGCGATCCGGCGCGAAGGTCACTGCGATTTCAGCCGTCTGGCGGACGTCATCAAGAAAACGGCGTTCAAGATCACGCGCGTCGGTCAGCTGGTCGCCTACGAAGCGTCGCGCCGTCTGGACGTTCCGTTCGGCATCGTCGACCTTTCGCTCGCGCCCACTCCCGCCATCGGCGACTCGGTCGCGCACATTCTGGAGGGCATGGGTCTTGAAAAGTGCGGCGCGCACGGCACGACCGCAGCGCTCGCCCTGCTGAACGACGCGGTGAAGAAGGGCGGCGTCATGGCGTCGTCCCACGTCGGCGGACTGTCGGGCGCGTTCATTCCGGTCTCGGAGGACGCGGGCATGATCGATGCGGTCTCGTGCGGCGCGCTGTCGATCGAAAAGCTGGAAGCGATGACGTCGGTCTGCTCGGTCGGTCTCGACATGATCGTGATCCCGGGCGACACGCCGGAGGACGTGATCTGCGGCATCATCGCGGACGAGGTCTCCATCGGCGTTGCGAACACGAAGACCACGGCGGTCCGCGTGATCCCGGCATACGGCAAAAAGGTCGGCGAGACGGTCAGCTTCGGCGGTCTGCTCGGCTACGCGCCGGTCATCGCGCTGAATCAGAATTCCCCCGCCGAGTTCATTTCGCGCGGCGGACGGATCCCGGCGCCGATCCACAGTCTGAAGAACTGATCCGCTCTTCATCGGTTTTTTTCCCCTTTTTTCTTCGCGCAGCCGATGCATTGTATGCCTGAATCTCACACTTTTGTCACACGGTACAAAAAATTCACATAATATTCCCGTTATTTCTCATGATTAGGTGTTGACAATTCGTGAAAACAGGTTTATAATGTCATTAGTTTGCTAACTAACAGTAGTTAGCAGGCGAAAAGAAAAAGAAAGAAAATGAAAGCGCAAAGAAAAGAAGGAGCCTGAATCCAATGAAGAAAGCACCCATGTCTCAGGAGTACATCGACGAGCTGCCGGAGCGTCGGCAGTGTGCAGCCTACACGGCGATGTCCCGGATCTACGACGCGCAGAAGCTTCACCGCGAACGCACGCGCCGCGATTCCGAGGACGAAGGTCTGCCGTGCAGCTATCGTTCCTTACTCTATCACCTCTCGGTCCTCCATCCCGGCGTCACGCAGCTCGAACTGGTCAAAGCCGCCAATCTCAAGCCTCCCACAGTCAGCGTCACCCTGCAGAAAATGGAACGCGACGGTCTCGTCATCCGGAAGGATAACGAGCATGATCTCCGCCAGACGCTCGTCTTCCTTTCCGAAAAAGGCAAGGCGATCAATGAACGGATCCACGACAGCTGGGTCGCCAGCGACCGTGCCGCATTGTCCGGTCTGACCAACGAAGAACTCGACACGCTGTCGCATCTGCTCGATAAGGTTATTGACAGTCTCGTAGCACAGCGCTGAAAACTCTGTTCTCAACCGGCTTTGCCCTGCGGCAAAGCCGGTTTTGATTCGCGCTTTCCTCCCCGTCCCAAAATCACAGAAAGGTGTTGACTCTCACTTCCGATGAAACTTGCAAAATATCTGAAGCCCTACTGGTTCTTCGCCCTGCTTGCGCCGCTCACGATGATCGGCGAGGTGTCCATCGACCTGATGCAGCCGAAGCTGATGTCGACGATCGTCAACGACGGCGTTCTCGGTTCGGACATGGCGCTGATCATCTCGACCGGCATCACGATGCTGCTGCTGACCGCGGTCGGCGGACTGTTCGGCATCGCCTCGGCGGGATTCGCCAGCTACGCCGCCCAGCATTTCGGAAACGATCTGCGCAACGACGCTTTTGAAAAGGTCATGAGTCTGTCGCTCGAACAGACCGACAAATTCACCACCGGTTCCCTCGTCACCCGTCTGACCAACGACATCAACATGGTCCAGCAGATCGTGTCGATGATCCTCCGTATGTTTGTCCGCGCGCCGATGCAGTTCATCGGCGGCATCGTCATGGCGCTCGCCATCAGCCCGAAGTTCGGCTTCGTCCTGTTCCTCGCGCTGCCGCTCCAGCTGATCCTCGTGTTCATCATGCTGAAAAAGGCAAGCCCGCTCTTTTCGGTCGTACAGGACAAGCTCGACCGCGTGAACTCGGTCGTTCAGGAGAACGTCACGGGCGCGCGCGTCGTCAAGGCCTACGTCAAGGAACAGCATGAGATCGAACGCTTCAACGGCGCCAACGACGATCTGCGCGACGTCAACCTGCGCGTCATGAAGCTCATGGCATGGCTCGGACCGATCCTCATGGTCATCATGAACGGCTCGGTCATCGCCATCCTCTTACTCGGCGGCAGAGAAGTCGAGGACGCCATCGGCACGATAGGCGGGATGCAGGTCGGCGACGTCATGGCAGCCATCACCTATATCACGCAGATCCTCATGTCGATGATGATGGTCAGCATGATGTTCCAGTCCCTGACCCGCGCCGCAGCCAGCGCCAAGCGTATCAATGAAGTGCTTGACAGCAGACCGGTCATCGAGGGCGCGGAAAAAACGCCCGGGCAGACGGTTCACGGCAGCGTCTCGTTCCGTCATGTCAGCTTCCGTTATCCCAACACCACCGGCCGTCCGGTGCTGAACGACATCAATCTCGACATTAAGCCGGGCGAGAACATCGCCGTCATCGGCGCGACCGGTTCGGGCAAATCCTCGCTGGTCAACCTGATCCCGCGCTTCTACGACGCGAACGACGGCGAGATCCTGATCGACGGCGTGAACGTGAAGGATTACGACCTCGATACGCTCCGTCAGAAGATCGCGTTCGTGCTTCAGAAGACCGAGCTGTTCTCCGGCACGGTCGCCGAAAACATCCGCTGGGGCCGTCCCGACGCGACCGATGAGGAGGTAAAGAAAGCCGCCGAGGTCGCACAGGCGGACGTCTTCATCATGGGCTTCAACGACGATTACGAGACGATGATCTCCGAAAAGGGCGCTTCCCTTTCGGGCGGTCAGAAGCAGAGGATCGCCATTGCCCGCGCCATCATCCGCCGTCCCGAGATCCTGATCTTCGACGACTCGACCTCCGCGCTCGACCTCGGCACCGAGGCGAGACTGCGCAAGGCGCTGAACGAGAACATCGCCGGCACGACGGTCATCACCATCGCGCAGCGGATCGCCAGCATCCGCCACTGCGACCGGATCGCCGTCATCGAAAACGGTTCCATCGTCGCGTTCGGTCCGCATGACGAGCTGATGAAGACCAGCGAGACCTACCGCGATATTTACGACTCTCAGATGAAAAACGACGACAGCGCCGCTCTTGAAGCGAACGCGGAAGGGGAGGTGAGCGTCAATGGCTGAGAATAAAAACGGCGATCGTCCGGTCGTCCCGATGGGTCCGGGCGGCGGCAGACGCGGCGGTCCGGGCGGACCGATGGTACGCGAAAAGCCGAAGGACGCGAAGAAGACGCTCGGCAAGCTCATCCGCTACATCGGCAGGAACAAGTACCTCTTACTCACCCTGCTCATTCTCGTCAGCGTCATCGCGCTGCTGAGCCTCGCAGGCCCCGCGCTTCAGGCGACCGCCATCAGCGCCATCACCATCGACGACAGCCATCTCCACGTCGACTTCGACAGGCTCTACGTCGTCGTCGCTCTGATGGCGGGTACCTATCTGCTGTCGTCGGTGCTGACCTACTTACAGGGCGTCGCCTCGGCGAAGCTCTCCCAGAACACGGTCGCCAGTATGCGCGCCGACCTGTTCGCCAGGATCTCTCATCTTCCCATCCGCTATACCGACAACCATCGTCACGGCGACATCATGAGCCGCATGACCAACGACGTCGAGAATATCTCCAACTCGGTCTCGCAGTCGATCGCGTCGCTCTTCTCGGCGGTCATCACCTTCGTCGGCTCGCTCGTCATGATGATCTATTACAGCCCGATCCTGACGCTCGTCGCCATGATCACCATCCCGCTGACGCTGCTCATCTCGACCAGGCTCTCGAAGTTCATGCGCAAATACTTCGTCGAGCAGCAGAAAATCTTAGGTCAGCTCAACGGTCACATCGAGGAAGCCGTCACCGGCTACAAGACGGTCATGGCGTACTCGAAGGAAGACGCCTCCATCGACGAATTCAAAAAGATCTCGTCCGAATACTGCAAGATCGGCATCAAGGCGAACATCTGGGGCGGCATCATGGGTCCCTGCATGAACATGGTCGGCAACCTCGGCTATCTGCTCGTCGCGGCTATCGGCGGCTATCTCGCCAGCGGCGGACATCTCGGCATCGCGGCGATCCAGGCGGTCCTCCAGTATTCCAAGCAGGTCACGCGCCCGATCAACGAGATCGCCAACCAGTACGCGCAGATCCTCACCGCTCTCGCCGGCGCGGAGCGCGTCTTCGAGATCATGGAAGCCGATTCCGAACCCGATCAGGGTAAGAATCCCATCAAGGTCGAAGACATCCGCGGCGACATCAGCTTCAGGGATATGTACTTCTCCTATAAGGAAGGCGAGCCGGTCCTCAAGGGCTTCACGCTCGACGTGAAGCAGGGTCAGAAGATCGCCATCGTCGGCGCGACCGGTTCGGGCAAGACGACCGTCGTCAATCTGCTCACCCGCTTCTACGACATCGACAGCGGCAGCATCACCATCGACGGCATCGACCTCTACGACATCCCGAAGGACACGCTGCGCCACGCGATCGCCATCGTGCTTCAGGACACCGTCCTGTTCTCCGACACCATCGCCGCGAACATCCGCTACGGCAGACTGGACGCGACCATGGACGAGGTGAAGCGCGCCGCTCATACCGCGAACGCCGACGTCTTCGTCGAGCGTCTGCCCGACGGCTACGATACCGTCCTGTCCGGCTCGAACACCGACCTGTCTCAGGGTCAGTGCCAGCTGCTTTCCATCGCCCGCGCGGTCCTCGCCGACCCGAAGATCCTCATCCTCGACGAAGCGACCTCCAGCGTCGATACCCGTACCGAAATGCACATCCAGTCGGCGATGGTCGCGCTGATGAAGAACCGCACGAGTCTGATCATCGCGCATCGTCTGTCCACCATCCGCGACGCGGACCGGATCGTCGTTCTCGACGGCGGCGTAGTCGCCGAGGTCGGCTCCCACGAAGAACTGCTGGCCAAGAAGGGCGCTTACTACCGCCTGTATCAGAACCAGTACGCCGGGATCGAGACCTGACCATTTTATCGAACCGGCGGAGGCTCAGAGCCTCCGCCGGTTTTCTGCTGCCGACAGACGGCTCATCCGGCGGCTGACGGTTCGCACGGCTGACGTTCACACGACGCTGACAGTTCGCGCGGCGGCTGACGGCTTTTCGCAGACAGTCGGCGCTCTGCCGCATGAAAGAACGCCGCCGCTGCCAGATCCCGCTGTTTTCCGCCCGGAATATGCCCGCGCCTTCCGAACACGCCGCGTTCCCGCACGAAATGGTCCCGTATCCGCCCGTTCAGGCTCCGTCCGTACCCGTGAAAAATCCTTCGCGGCGTCCGGACGCTTCTTTTTTTGTGTCCATGCGCCGCATTTCTCCCGTTTTTCCGCCCCCTCTGCAGGATTTTTTGATTTTTTGAAAAAATTTTTGAAAAAGGGTAGCTTTTTGACGCGAAATAGTGTATAATAGAGTGGTAAGTATGGTCAAGGGCTGTCTGTCTTGAATTGTTACAAATTTGTCAATGTGGAGGCGGGTTTGCGGCAGCGAAAGAACAGACCGTCCGCTTGTTTATACTAAATACATTCCTTTCAAGGAGGATCGGCACTGTATCATGAAAAAGAAATTAACCACCGTCACCTTCAAGGGTACGCCTGAGATGGAAGCGAAGCTCGACGAGATCATTGCGCAGTACAAGGGCGTCAAGGGCGCTCTCATGCCTGTTCTTCAGGGCGCGCAGGATATCTACGGCTATCTCCCGATCGAAGTCATCCGCCACGTCGCGTTCGGTCTGGAAGTTCCGGTTGAGGAAGTCTACGGCGTAGCTTCCTTCTACTCCCAGTTCACGCTCAACCCGAAGGGCGACGTCTCCATCGCCGTCTGTCTCGGCACTGCCTGCTACGTCAAGGGCTCCGGCAACATCATCGCCAAGGTCTCCGAAGTCATCGGCGTCGAGCCCGGCGCAACCTCTCCCGACGGCAAGTACTCCCTCGACGCTACCCGCTGCGTCGGCGCGTGCGGTCTGGCTCCGGTCATGACCATCAACAACGACGTTTACGGCCGTCTCGTTCCCTCCGATGTCAAGGACATTATCGCCAAGTATCAGGCGTAAATCGAACTGACTGTCCGTCCACCGGCTCCGCTTTGTCCACATGAGCGTTCCCGGCGCACTCCGTTCTGTTTCTATTCCGGAAAGGATCATCAGGAAGATCACATGAAAATCAGTCAGCTCAGCAAACTTCTCGGCGCGGAACTCGTCTGCGGGGAGGAGTATCTCGACAGCGAGGTATCTTCCGCCTGCTGCAGCGATATGATGAGCGACGTGCTCGCCTTCGTCAAGGATCAGGGCGTGCTCATCACGGGCCTTGTCAATTCTCAGGTCATCCGCACCGCCAGCATGATGGATATGGTCTGCATCATTTTCGTCCGCGGCAAAACGCCCACGGCGGAAATGATCGAACTCGCAAAGGACTGCGGCATCGCAGTATTCTGTTCCAAGCTCCGCGCGTTTGTAGCGTGCGGCAGACTCTACCACGCCGGACTCGGCAGCGATGTCGGTGATGGCTGTGTCTGAGGCGCTCCGTTTTCATTTCGACGTAGACGGTCAGGACTTCTCCTCCGCGGGTGAAGCCTCGGTCAGCGTCAAGCAGAAGCTCCGCCAGCTCGGATATCCGCCGGATATCATCCGCCGGGTCTCCATCGCCATGTACGAGGGTGAGACCAACATGGTCATCCACGCAAACGGCGGCGAGGCTGACGTGGAACTGCTCGACGATGCGATCGTCATTGTTCTCAGCGATCACGGACCGGGCATCCCGGACGTGAAGCTCGCCATGCAGGAAGGCTATTCCACCGCCCGCGACAACATCCGTGTTCTCGGCTTCGGCGCGGGAATGGGGCTTCCCAATATGAAAAAGTACACTGATTTTATGCAGATCGATACCAAAGTCGGTGAAGGTACTACCGTCACCATGAAGGTCGCGCTCTGAATTTCCGAAGGAACATCGTATGACTCAACCAGATTATAAGCATTCGGTCTCGCTGGATGTCGAAAAATGCAAGGGCTGTACGACCTGTCTGAAACGCTGCCCGACTGAGGCAATCCGGATTCGTGACGGTCACGCCGTCATCCGCTCCGAACGCTGCATTGACTGCGGTGAGTGTATCAAAGTCTGCCCTTACAAAGCCAAGCACGCCACGCACGACCCGCTGTCGGTCCTCGACCGATACCGCTATCGGGTCGCGCTCCCCGCTCCGTCGCTCTACGGACAGTTCAACAATCTCGACAATATCGGACGGGTCCTCCAGGGACTCCTCGATCTCGGTTTCGACGACGTGTTCGAGGTCGCCTGCGCAGCCGAGCTGGTATCGGCTTACACAAGGCTGTACATCCGGCGAAGCGACGTCGTGAAGCCGGTCATCAGCTCTGCCTGTCCCGCCATCATGCGGATCATCAGCATGAATTACCCTTCGCTCTGCGAAAACATCATGCCGATCCTTCCGCCGGTCGATATTGCCGCCTGCCTCGCCAGAGAAAAGGCAAAAAGCGAGCATCCCGATCTTTCCGATGAAGATACCGGCATCATCTTCATCTCCCCCTGTCCCGCCAAAGTCAGCTACGTGAAAAACGAATTTGCCGGCGAGCGGAACTATATCGACGCCACCCTCTCGGTGCGCGACGTGTACTTCGCCCTCCTCGACGTCATGAAGAAGCGCCAGGACGAACCGGCGATGATGACCGAATCCGGCATCATCGGCATCGGCTGGGCCGCTACCGGCGGCGAGTCGGTCGCCATCTTCAACGAACGCTACCTTGCCGCGGACGGGATCGAAAACTGTATCCGCGTCCTCGACCAGATCGACAACGCAGACATCACCGGCGTGGATTTCGTAGAGCTGAATGCGTGCAGCGGCGGATGCGTCGGCGGCGCCATGACCGTCGCCAACCCCTACATCGCCAAAGCCCGTCTCCAGTCGCTCAAGCGCTACCTCCCGGTATCGCCGAACCGACCGGTCAGCGAATGGATCCCGGACAAATTCTTCAACGCCAACAAGGTCGAATACAACCCCTACAACCTTCTTTCCGGCGACCGGAAGGTCGCCATGCAGATGATGAGCCGGATCGAGGAGATCCGCGCTTCCCTGCCGCAGATCGACTGCGGCTCCTGCGGTTCCCCCACGTGCAGCGCCTTCGCCGAGGACATCGTGACCGGCGATATCTGTCAGGAGGAATGCACCGTCATCATGCGTCAGCGTTACCACGAATCACTCAGAAAGCAGCAGGAACGGCAGCAACCGTCCGATCCTCCTGCCTCGAAACCGGAGGATCCATCGGATGAAGCTCAGTAAACTCTCACAGGCGCTCTCCTTAAAAGAGATCGTCGGCGGACCCGAGCGCGAAGTGACCGGCGTTTACGTCGGCGACCTTCTCAGCCGCGCCATGAGTCATGTCAGGGCGGACGCGCTCTGGATCACCATTATGGCGAACGCCAATACCGTCGCCGTCGCCAGCCTGACCGACGCCGCTGCGGTGCTGCTCTGCGAGGACGTTTCCCTTCCCGACGACGCAAAAAAAGCCGCCGAGGAAAACGGGATCATCGTTCTCTCGTCCGGACTTTCCGCCTACGAGCTGTGCGGAAAGCTCGCAGTCCTGCTCGGCTGAATCTAACCGCGAAAAGGAGAAACCGTTATGAACCGATTCGCCTGCGACCTGCACATTCACTCCTGCCTGTCCCCCTGTGCCGACGACGATATGACGCCGGGCAACATCGCGGGCATGGCGGCTCTGAACGGTCTGTCGGTCGCCGCGCTGACCGATCATAACACCTCCCGCAACTGTCCCGCTTTCTTCCGGCTCGCCGAAAGCTGCGGCGTCATCCCGGTCGCCGGCATGGAGCTGACCACCGCCGAGGACGTCCATATGCTCTGCCTGTTCCCCGACCTCGAAAGCGCGATGACCTTCGATTCCTTCGTCCGGTCAAAGCGCGTTCCGGTGAAGAACAAGCCCGCGATCTTCGGCCGTCAGCTTCTCATCGACGAGAACGACGAGGTCTGCGGCGAGGAGGAGTTCCTTCTCATCAACGCCGTGAACCTTTCGCTCGAAGAAGCCTTTGACGAGGTGAAGCGTCACGGCGGCGTGTGCTGTCCGGCCCACATCGACCGACCCGCCAACGGCATGATCGCCGTGCTGGGCGACTTTCCGCCCGATCCGCCGTTCACCTTTTACGAGCTGAACGACGAGAGCGCGCTCGGCGAACACCGCGAACGGTTCCCGATCATCCGGACGCTTCCTCACATCTCCTCCTCCGACGCGCACACGCTCGGCGCGGTCGCGGAGGAAGGCTTCCCGATCGAGCTGGACGCTTCGCCGGACGACCCGGCCGGGGTCAGACGCCGTCTGATCGACTATCTCGCGGGAAAAGGACCGCACGGAGGCACAGCGTTCCATGGATGAGCTTTCCCTTTACATTCTCGATATCACCATGAATTCGGTCCGCGCCGGCGCGACGGAGATCTCCGTCACACTGGAGGAGGACGGATCGGTTCTCTGCTTCACTGTCACGGACAACGGCTGCGGCATGACGGAGGAGCAGGTGGCAAAGCTGACAGACCCCTTCTTCACCACCCGGAAGACCCGGAAGGTCGGACTGGGCATTCCGTTCTTACGGATGCTCGCCGAGCTGACCGGCGGTTCGGTCACAGTGGAATCGGTCTCCGAAAAGGTCAGCGAGCAGCACGGCACGACTACCCGCGCCGTATTTCACGAGGATCACATCGACTTCATTCCGCTTGGCGACATCATCGGCACGATGGTCACGCTGATCCAGGGCTCGCCCGAGATCAACTTCACCTTCCGCCACACGATGCCGGGCGGCGAAGTCACCCTCTCCTGCGCCGAGCTTTCCGAAGCGCTCGACGGCGTATCGCTCGCCGAGCCGGAAGTCCTCGCGTGGATAAGGGATTACCTCGCGGAGCAGTACGCCGCAGTCAATCCACGAAATCAAACACAGAAAGGAATAAACTGTTATGAAATCCCTTGAAGAACTGAAAGCCATCAAAGCGCGTATGCAGTCTAAGGTCGATATGCGCAGCGCAAACAACGGTCTGCGCGTTGTCGTCGGCATGGCCACCTGCGGTATCGCCGCAGGCGCACGTCCCGTTCTCAACGCTTTCGTCGAAGGCATCAACGCCGAGGGTCTGACCGACAAGGTCTCCGTCACCCAGACCGGCTGCATCGGCATCTGCCAGTATGAGCCCGTCGTTGAAGTTTACAACGCAGAAGGCGAAAAGGTCACCTACGTCAAGATGACCGCAGAGCGCGCAAAGGAAGTTATCGAAAAGCATATCAAAGGCGGCAAGATCGTTACCGAGTACACCATCGGCGCCTTCGAGAAATAATTTAGGAGGAAACCACTTATGATTCGTTCTCATGTACTGATCTGCGGCGGTACCGGCTGTACCTCTTCCGGCAGCCCCGCCATCCGCGAAAAGCTCGCTGATGAGCTGAATGCCAAGGGCCTTGAAGATGAAATCAAGATCGTTCAGACCGGCTGCTTCGGTCTCTGCGCTCTCGGTCCCGTCATGATCGTTTACCCCGAAGGAACCTTTTACAGCAGAGTCACCGTCGACGACATCCCCGAGATCGTCGAAGAGCATCTCTTAAAGGGTCGTATCGTCGAGCGTCTCGTTTACAACGATACCGGCGACAAGAAGGGCGAAGACGAAGCGAAGGCTTCCTCCCTGTCCGAAACCAAGTTCTACAAGAAGCAGAAGCGCGTCGCTCTCCGCAACTGCGGCGTCATCAACCCCGAAGAGATCGACGAGTACATCGCAAGAGACGGTTACTTCGCACTCGAAAAGGTCCTGCACACCATGACTCCCGACGAAGTCATCAAGACCATCCTCGACTCCGGTCTCCGCGGACGCGGCGGCGGCGGATTCCCCACCGGCAAGAAGTGGCAGTTTGCCTGCGCTGACCGCGGCAAGGTCAAGAAGTATGTCGTCTGCAACGCCGATGGGGGCGACCCCGGCGCATTCATGGACCGTTCCGTCCTCGAAGGCGACCCGCACGCAGTTCTCGAAGCAATGGCTATCGCCGGCTACGCGATCGGCGCCGATGAAGGTTACATCTACGTCCGCGCAGAGTACCCGATCGCCGTCAAGCGTCTGACCATCGCCATTAAGCAGGCGCACGAATACGGTCTGCTCGGCAAGAACATCTTCGGCACCGACTTCAATTTCGACATCACCATCCGTCTGGGCGCCGGCGCATTCGTCTGCGGCGAGGAAACCGCTCTGCTGACCTCCATCGAGGGCAACCGCGGCGAGCCGCGTCCCCGTCCTCCGTTCCCGGCTGTCAAGGGTCTGTTCGGTCAGCCGACCATCATCAACAACGTCGAGACCTACGCGAACATCGCGCAGATTATCCTCAACGGTGCTGACTGGTTCGCATCCATGGGTACCGAGAAGTCCAAGGGTACCAAGGTCTTCGCCCTCGGCGGCAAGATCAAGAATACCGGACTCGTCGAGATCCCGATGGGTACCACCCTCCGCGAGATCGTCGAAGAGATCGGCGGCGGCGTACCGAACGGCAAGAAGTTCAAGGCTGCTCAGACCGGCGGACCTTCCGGCGGCTGCATCCCCGCTTCCCTCATCGATACCCCCATC
>JAZRXB010000101.1:0-3676 GCA_045600005.1 Eubacteriales bacterium
ACCTCTAAAAATTCAAATAATCCGTTGAAAAACAAAACGCGATACCCATAGTATCGGGGTTTGTTTTTCTTCCTCATGAATTTTTAGAGGTTGCCATAATATAGTCGATTGTAAAACTTCGTTTTACAATCGGTACTCGCGCTTATCGCCGCCGACAAAACAAAGTTTTGTCAGCCGACAAAATTTGTTTTGTCGGCTCTCCCCATATCGGCGCGAGGGCTCGCCTTAGAGGTGTTTTTATGTCGGCAAAGCCGACATAAAAACGGATTTTATTATAACGTTTGTCATCTCAAAGCATGAAACAATCGGCTATTTACATAATATGAAAGGAGACCGACATGAAAACCTATCTTCACGAGGGGCACGCCGAGAGCCTTCTGCCGGAAGGACACGACTGGAAGCTCGTCTGGCACGACGAATTCGACGGGACCGAGCTTGACACCACGAAGTGGGGCTTCCGCCGCAATTTCTGGGGCAAGCCCTTCCCCGCTTTCACCGATCAGGGCGTCGTCCTTGACGGAAAGAGCAATCTGGAGCTGCACCTCATCCGTCTGCCCGACGGCAGCTACTGCTCCCCGCACCTTCAGACCGGCAGTCTGACCTTCGACATCCCGCGGGATACGAACGGCTTCTGGCCGTTCGGCAAGCTGGAAAAGCCGAAGTTCATGCACCGCTACGGCTTCTACGAGATCCGCTGCCGTCTGCCGAAGTGCGACGGCTGGCATTCCGCGTTCTGGCTCCAGTCCCCGTCGATCGGCACGCACCCCGATCCCCGTCAGTGCGGCGTCGAGGTGGACGTCATGGAGAACTACCGTCAGTACGAATACGGCGAGATCATCGGCGGCAGCGGCTACGGCGGCTACGGAAAGGACTGCGTATGGCACGGTCACGTCCACGTCCCGTATAGGGAGACGCCCGACGGCTGGCACTACTACTCGGTCGACTGGGAGCCGGACGGCTACACCTATTATTTCGACGGCGTACAGGTCAACCACGAGGACGGTCCGGTCTCCGACGTCGATCAGTTCATTCTCGTCTCGACCGAATGCCACGGCTACCGTCAGAACGGCAAGCCCGACCCGCTGCTCGACAAAGCGGTCCTGCCCGACTGCTTCGTCGTCGACCACGTGCGCGTGTTCGACCGTGTCTGAGCGTTCCTGAAATAAACCGCCGCGTCCCGTTCCGAATACGGAACAGGACGCGGCATTTTTACGTCCGGCTGACTTCCCGGCGCGTCAGAAATACGGCTTTAACATATCGATCAGCTCGTTTTTTCCGGCGCAGCCCGCTGCGTCCGCCATGTTCTTCATCCGCCTTTTCAGCGAATTGACCGAGATATACAGCCGCTCGGATATTTCCTCGTAGGAATGTCCCTCCGCCGCAAGCCGCACCATCTCCACGTCCAGCTCATCCGCGCCGCCGAGCAGAAATTTCAGCTGCTGCGCGCGGAAAGCGCTCGAATCTTCAAAATAATCCGTCCCCGTCTGCGTGTTCTCCTCATCCGCAGCGGCTGTTTCTCCGGCGCGGTGTCCGCCGCATATGCAGTCGAGCTTCACCGTGATCGTGCGCAGGCAGCGTCCTTCTCCGATGCAGGCGGCAAGCTGACGGTAACAGTCCACCGCCGTCCGCCCCTGCTCCCGATAATCGGTATAGGCATAGAGGACCTTGCCTTCGCGGAAAAAGCTGCGGTCGCCGAAGGTCGCAAACCCGTAGCGCGACAGATCGTCTCCCGCCGCCGTCAGCTGACGGCGCAGCATGATGAGAATGATATCGTTCGTACAGATAAAGGAATCGTACCGGTCCTTCTCGCACATCAGCTCGTCGAAAATGCGGCTGCTGATGGCATGATGATAATAGATCGCGTCCTCCGGCGCGAGAAGCTGAAACTCCCGTTTTTTGGCGAGGTCGTTGCAGGAGTCGGGATTGCAGGTGACAAGCGCGGTGCGTTCGTATCCTTCGCTTCTCAGTGAGCCGAGCAGTTCCCGCACGCCCATGCCGTACTGAAAGCTCACGCCGCTGACGCCGGGCATCGGCGACTCGGTGGTCAGAAGCGGCGTGATGTCAGGATTCGCTCGGATGACCGACCGCAGCCACATGGCGGACGAGCTGAGTAAGATCGCGGCTTTCCCCTTCGCGGCTCCGGCGTGGTCTGCGTCGAGCAGGACAAGCTCATCGCCCCGTTCCCGCGCGCCCGCCGAGATGCCGTGCAGATACTGCTCGCCCCAATAGAGCTTTTCGTAGCCGTTCTTGGCGATGACATATATTTCCAAGTCCCGCGCCTCCGTTCCCTTCCGTTTTGTTTCCTATTAGTATATCACATCGACCCCCCTTCGTCAAGACCGATTTTTTCGGCGTTTTACGGATAGTTGGTCTTTTCTTTTCGGCCGGACTGTGGTATAATAAAGAAAATCTCATCATGAAGGAGGCTTCTGCCGATGCAGACTGCTGAAACCGTTTTCTGCGGACTGCCCGCCGTCCGGTACGGTGCGCCGTCCGAACGCTGTTTTCTCTTTGTTCACGGCAAATTCGGGAGCCGTCTTGACGCCGCGCCCTTTGCCGAAGCCGCCGACCGCTGCGGATGGCAGACGCTTGCCGTCGACCTGCCCGGTCACGGTCTCCGTTCTCCCGGCGAACCGGTCCCGTGGGAAGCCGTCCCCGAGCTGCAAAGCGCGGCGCGGGAGCTGGCGCGTCTCTGGACGACCGTCGGATTTGCCGGCGTCAGCATCGGCGCGTGGCTCGGTCTGACCGCGCTCGACGGACGAAACGCGCCCGAACCGGCGCGCCGCATCCTGATCTCCCCGGTCGCCGATATGGAAACGCTGATCCTCGGCATGATGGCGGCGTCCGGCGTGAGCGAGGAACGGCTGAAACGCGAGGGCGAGATCCCGACCGCATTCGGAGAAACGCTGTCATGGCGTTATCTCACATGGGTCCGGGAGCATCGGATCCCGCCGCGTCCGGTCCCGACCGATCTGATCGCGGGCGGAAGGGACGAAATGATGGGACGCGAAGCCTTTTTCGCCCTCTCCGAAAAGCTCGGCGCTTCGCTGACGCTTCTCGAAAACAGCCGCCACTGGATCCACACGCCGGATGAACTTGACATTCTGAAACGGGTCGTCCGGTTCCGTCTCGGACGGGACTGACCGGTTTCCAATCAATACGAAAGGGATATTTCCATGAAAAACGCTTCTCTCTTTTTCTACAACAGCGCCGCTCTGCTCGAATGCCCGCTCTGGGACGAAAAAAGACGTCTGATCTGGTGCATCGAGATCCGCAAATGCCGCGTCTTCGCCATTTCGCCGGACGATCACTCCTGCCGCACCTACACCATGCCCTCGATCGTCGGCTGGATCGGTCTGCGTCCGGACGGAAAGCTGTACGTCGCCGATAAGGAAGGCGTCTTTGTCTTCGACCCCGACAACGATCCCGACGCGAAGGCGCTGACCTTCGTCGCGCAGCCCGAACCCGACCTGCGCTTCCGCTACAACGACGGTCACATCGACCCGGAAGGACGGATCCTCGTCGGCTCGAAGGGCGATCTGGAGCGCATGGCGGGCGAAGGCGGTCTGTTCGTCATTGATACAGACGGAAGCTGCCGCAAAGTCGTCTCCGGCACGACGACCGCGAACGGCATGGGCTTCACGCCCGACTTAAAGCAGTTCTACTTCATCGACAC
>JAZRXB010000102.1:0-10378 GCA_045600005.1 Eubacteriales bacterium
GCCCTCTCTGCGGTATTTAAGTCCGAACGCGGGCTTTCCGTTCTCCCGGAACACGCCGAGTACGATATCAAAGTCTTCGACCGTGAACATCGGCGAGAGCGGTACGGGCGCGCCGGGAGTCCGTTCGAGCTTCACCGTCACATCGCCGGGCGCGGGCGCGTTCGTGCTGTCCCACGAAAGCCCGACCAGCTCTCCCGCGCCGTCGACGGTATTGTCGGACAGTTCGGCGTGCGAAAAGGTCATGCCGGTCAGCTTCCGCATCGTGTCTGTGTCGAAGCCGTCGTCCGTGACATATCCCGGCGCGTGGAGAAAGAGCGTCGGAACGCCCGCCTTCCGAAGCGCGTATACCCTTTCCCGCACCTCCTTCGACGGTGCGAACAGCGCCGGAAAGATCGCGAGCTTTAACCGTCCGGAAAGCTCGCCGAACAGAGAATCGTCGAGAAGATCCCCGGTCAGCCGCTGTTCCCACGGCGCGCCGGCGAGGTTCAGCGCGGGCGACTGATGTTCCGCCATCGGATAGCGCACGCCCGCGGTAAGGAAAAGCGCCGAGCGTCCGTCGAGAAATTCCGCGGTTTCCGAAACGGTCGAATTGTCTGCCTCCCAGAGCTTTTTCTGGATCTCGTGCAGAGCTTTTATCTCGTCCATCAGCTCGGGGTCGTCGTAATAGCCCGAGAACATATCGAACAGCCAGTACCCTTCGCCCTTGGCGAGCACCATGCCGACCTCGCGGCGCAGATAGTTCTTCGTGTCCTCGGTGCAGGTGAACGCTTCGTCGCGTCCGCCCGCGTGGAGCTTTGCCGCCGGATCGTTTTTCGTCCTTAACAGATGAGTCGAGCTGTCGATCTCGTGGACGAACAGCTTTCCCGCCGAACGGATGGAATCGACCGGCGTGCGGATGGCGCTGGTGGAATCGAGCCGTCTTGCGATGTAGGACGCGGGCGCGAAGATCATGTCGATATCGGGCGACGCCAGCAGCTTCGGCAGTCCGGTATACCCCATGCGCGCCGCAAGATCGAGCTGTAAGCCGTAGCTCTGCCCGTGGAACAGTCCGACGAGCTTTTCGCCGCGCGTATGCTCCTTCGCGGCGCGTGCGAAATACAGGATCGTATCGGTCGTCAGCTCACCGATGAAGCGGGTATAGTCAATGCTGTTTTTATCCCTCACCGGATGGCGGAGCACGCCGTCTGACGAAGCGTAAAATTCGTCGGGCGACGGTATTTCTGCTGACGGACTGCCTGTATAACGGCGGTAAGCGTCCCTCTGGCATTCAGTCGGCGCAGCGATCACGCGGTCGGCATGGTAGGAATACCACTCGGTCGTGCCGCCGCAGAGAAGGAATACGGCGTACACTCTCCCCGGCGCCCATTCGTCGAGCTGATCGATCAGCGCGCACATCATGTCCGCCGCATCGCGCCGCCAGCTTTCGTCAGCAAGATTCTGGAGCATCTGCTCCCAGTGGTCGACGAGACCGGGATGGGTCTTCACGTACCAGTCAGGCGGGTCGAGGTGGACCGAAAGCGACAGCAGCGCGTCCGGTCCGACCGAATCGTTCCACTCGTCGAACTGGGCGCGGAGATTGTGCCGGTCGTACTCGTGATCTCCGACCCAGACCGGCCCGAATTGCGAATAGGGGACGGTCCGCTGCGCCAGCGCGGTCATGATGCCGCTCGGAAACAGGTTGAAGAAGCGGACGCCGTGCGCCGAAAAGTCTTTGAGGATCCGTCCCTCCGGACGGAACGAGCGGGTCCCGCAGAAGGGCAGCTCCTCTGTGTCTGCCGACACGCCGACTGAGCCGGGGCGGAAGCAGAGCGTTGTTTTCATATTGATTTCCTTTCAGGGGCTATGAAAAGGTTTTCGTACAAAGTATTCTATCACAATCCGGCGGATTTGTCAACAAAAAGTACAAAAAGACATCCGAAATTTCCTGAACGGAAAAACAGGAAAAAATCGAAAAAATTTTGAAAAAGGTCTTGATTTTTGATTTGATGTGTGGTATAATAGATATGCTATGAGCGATGCTGCTATGGCTCAGTTGGTAGAGCGCATCCTTGGTAAGGATGAGGTCATCAGTTCGACTCTGATTAGCAGCTCCAAAGGACTTCTATGGTCCACGGGATTGCCGCATGGCGGCAATCCCGTCTTTTTATGCCGGTGTGTTGGAATTGGCAGACGAGATGGACTCAAAATCCATTGTCAGCGATGGCGTGCGGGTTCAAGCCCCGCCACCGGTACCATGAAAAACCTCTTTTGTCACAGACAAAAGAGGTTTTTCAGTGAAATAAATCCCTGCGGGATTTGTGAAATGCGCTGCGCGCGTGAAATACGCCTGCGGTGTGTGAAATGTCCTGCGGGACGTGAGGGGAACGACTACAAGCAGGGAAAAATGTCAAAAAAATCATTTACAACCGTTTGCATTATGGAAACCGTTGTAGTTACAGCAAGTTTGATTTCTCTGCTGACATCATTGCTTTAATCAATCAAATCCCGGTCCGCCGGACAGCCGAATTGCGTTTTTACCATAAATCATACCCAGTTGGGCAGCCTTATTCAAAGAAAACCGCTTATCATGCCGATAAGCGGTTTTTCGCGTATTGACGGGATTGTCGTGTTTTCGGCGCCGCGCAGTCAGATCTGACATGAAATTTGATACGGTGCGAAGCAGCAGTTTGGAAGATTATGCCTGTTTTTCCCTGCGCCAGACGGCGGGCGGAACGCCGACGGTCCGTTTGAACATACGGTAAAAGTGTTCAAGGCAGGAAAAGCCGCACAGCTCGGCGATCTCCCGGATCGGACGGCTGCCTGATTCAAGGTGATGGCAGGCGAGCGTGACGCGCTGTCCGTTTACAAGCTCGGTGAAGGTATGTCCGGTGTTTTCCCGGATGAGACGGCAGAGGTGATTCTTGGAATAGTGCGTCTCAGCGCAGAGCCGGTCGAGCGAGATATGCGCCGGGTCCTCCCGGATGAGACGGAGGATCGTGCCGATGCACTGGTTCCGGGGCGGCTCGCATCCCGCCGTCATACCGTCCAGATGGTCGCGGATGAGACGGCAGAACAGCATGGTCATGAGACTTTCGAAAATGACCTCGCACATGGCGCGGCGCGGACGGTATTCGATCATGAGGTCGGCAAACAGTCCGCGCACGACAGGGTCGCCGTGCGTCGAAAAGCGGATGCAGCTCTGCTGTGCGCCGAGCAGGGTTCGGCGGAAATAATCAGTCAGCAGGTTGTCGTAGGAGAGCCAGCGTGAGAAACGCGCTTCAAAGTCGCTGATGCGAAGCTCGATCTTGATGGCCGCGTCGCGGTCATGACCGAGGTAGAAGGCGTGCGGAAAGCCGACCGGCAGGATACAGAGGTCGCCCGCCGACAGTCTGACCTCCGACGCGCCGAGTTTTGCTTCGCAATCTCCGAAATAAACATAGAAAATTTCGATGTAATCGTGCCGGTGAACGTTGTGCCGGTCGTAGCGATAGTGTCTGCCGACCTGCAGCGACTCGCCCTCCTCAAACAGCGCGTCCTCCGACGGAAGACGGAGCGTCTCCCACGGGACGTTTTCAAGACCGTTCAGCGTGTCTTTTTTGATTCTGCTTTCAAACGGGTCGAAGCGGCGGAGGTATTCGTCGACTTCGGCGCGGCTGTCAAGCGAAAGCGTTTTATTGTACTCGTTCACCTCGTCGAGCAGCGCGGACAGTGTTTTTTCCATGCGGCGCCTCTTTCATGATAAAATAAGTCAATCAGGATGATAAACAGGTCCATTTTCAAAGGCTTTTTCCTGTGTTATCATAATAATAGCAGAAACGAGAGCTTCTGTCAATACTGTGAAAAGAGGTTTTGGTATGAAAATGTTCAGGAAATGCGCGCTTCTGGCTTTGGCGGCTCTGCTTGCGGCGTCGGCGGCGCTCCCCGTATCGGCTGCGGTGAAATCGGTCAAGTTCGGTGCGGGAGAAATCACGAAAGCGCCGGTCTATGACGGTGTGATTGGCGCGGACGAGTACGGCACGGGAGATTTCATCTCGCTGACCGACGCAAGGCTCGACCCGACGGCGTGGGTGGCGGGACACAAGATCGACCCGGCTCTGAAGGCGGAGTACAAATTTGCGTGGGATAAGACGAATCTGTATATCGCTGTGAAGATCGCGGGCGACGGCAGTCCGAAGCAGGCGGGACCTGCCGACAAGGCGTGGTTCGGTACCGACGACTGCATTCAGGTCTTTCTGAACCCGGGCTACGCTGTCACCGGTGCGGTATCGCCGGTCTGCTTCACCATCGGCGCGACGAAAAACGGGATGCCGGTCGTCTGGCGCAGCAAGCTCGGCACGGGCGTGATCATCACCGAAAAATGCAAAGGATATTCGGGTGAGAACAAAAACGGCTCTTATAATATGGAAGTTCAGATCCCGTGGAGCGAGATCCTGATCGACACGGACACGGTGAAAACGAGCGGCGTAAAGATCGGAGAGGGAACCGAGATCGGCATCTGTCTTGTCTACGCGGACGTCGGCGGAACGGTGTCCTACGTCAAGACCGACGCGAACCTCTGGAACGCGGCTGACATCGGCAAGGGGTATATCGTTCTGAACGCGGCTCCGAAGACTGAGACGGCCAAAACGGCTGCCGCGCCGAAGACGGCTGACCTCACGCTTCTGACGGCCGCTTCCGTCCTGATGAGCGGCGCGGGTCTGACGATCCTCAGAAAACGCGGCTGAGCAGGGAACAACCTTTTCGACAGACTTTTTCATGATGATCCGCCGGACGTCAGCGAGAGACGTCCGGCGGATTTTTTTGATGCTCCGCGGCGGAAAAGCGGTCAGACAGCGACAGCCCGGATGTTTCGTTTCTGACCGTCGACGGCCGCGCGTATTCAGCCGTCAGACCGGTCGGATACGGACTTTTCCGACGGAGAAGTCTTTGCCGGTGCGGGCTTCACCGGAGATTTCTCCGACCCCGGCTGTCCAGCCGCGCCGGACAGGGAAGACAAATCCCGCTTTTCTTCCTCCGCCATCGCCTTGAGCGCCGCAAGCGCTTCGGACAGTCCGCCCACCTCGTCGATCAGTCCGAGCCGGACCGCTTCCTTTCCGTCGATCACCGAGCCGACGTCGGTGGCGATCTCGTCGGTCCGCGTCATCAGGCGGGACAGAGCGGACGGTTCGATGCGGCTGCTGCGCAGGATGAAGCCGTCGATCCGCTCCTGCATCCGGCGCAGGCTTTCAAAGGACTGCGGCACGCCCAGCACCAGCCCGCTCGTGCGGACCGGGTGGAGCGTCATCGTCGCGCTCGGCACGATGAACGACCGCTTCGCCGACACCGCCAGCGGCACGCCGATCGAATGTCCGCCGCCCAGCACCAGCGAAACGGTCGGCTTCGTCATGCTGGCGATCAGCTCGGCGATGGCGAGCCCCGCTTCGACGTCGCCGCCGATCGTATTGAGCAGGATCAGCACGCCCGCGATCTCCGCGTTCTCCTCGATCGAGCAGAGCAGAGGGATCAGATGCTCGTAGCGCGTCGTCTTCGCGTTGTCGTTCTGGAGATAATGTCCCTCGATCTGTCCGATGATCGTTAAGCACTGGATCGGACCCGCCGACGCCGCGCCGAGCTGTTCCAGCGCGGAAACGTTTGCGGATTTGGTTTCTTTTTCGTTTTCCATTTCCAGATAGTTCCTTTCATTCTGCCGTCTGACGGCGGTTTTCGCTGTTATGCCTATAAAACCTGTCATAGTTTTATCAAAAATTCATTTTTTTATCCTTTACTTTTTACGGAAAATATAGTATAATAGAATATATGGAAAAATACCGTCCGAACGGGGCGGCGTTCTCATAAAATAAATTTCTGAAAGGATACAGAAAAATGGATAACAAGATTCTGGTCGAAACCTCCGCAAGACACGTTCACCTCACCGAAGAACACATCGAGATCCTGTTCGGCAAGGGCGCGAAGCTCACCAACAAGAAGGACCTGAGCCAGCCCGGTCAGTTCGCGTGCAACGAGCGCGTCACCGTCGTCGGCCCCAAGAAGGAGATCGCCGGCATCAGCATCCTCGGTCCGGCACGCTCCGCAACGCAGGTCGAGATCTCTCTGACCGACGCCCGCACCCTCGGCGTAGACGCTCCCGTCCGTGAGAGCGGCGACATCAAGGGCAGCGCAGGCTGCAAGATCGTCGGCCCGTGCGGCGAGATCGAGATCACCGAAGGCGTGATCGCCGCAAAGCGTCACATCCACTTCACGCCCGAAGACGCAGCAGCGTTCGGCGTTGAGGACAAGCAGGTCGTTTCCGTCAAGGTCGACTCCGGCAAGGGCCGTTCGGTCATCTTCGACGACGTAGTATGCCGCGTCAGCCCGAAGTTCGCGCTCGCCATGCACATCGACACCGACGAATCCAACGCCGCGTGCGCATTCGGCAAGGTTTTCGGAGAAATCGTAAAATAAATGAATGATTTCTCCGAAAACGGGGAAGCATCATTTGGAAATCATAAAAAGGAGATAAGAACATGAACTATACGCAGGATGTACTCAATATGTGTATGGTAGCCAAGGGCCCGAAGCACGCTCCCGCTCCGATTCCGGAAGAGGGCAAGTGGGTCAACGCCTACGAGATCAAGGACATTTCCGGTTACACGCACGGTATCGGCTGGTGCGCACCTCAGCAGGGCGCCTGCAAGCTCTCCCTCAACGTCAAGAACGGCGTCATCGAAGAAGCGCTTGTCGAAACCATCGGCTGCTCCGGCATGACCCACTCCGCAGCAATGGCAGCCGAGATCCTTCCCGGCAAGACCATTCTCGAAGCGCTCAACACTGACCTTGTATGCGACGCGATCAACACCGCTATGCGCGAGCTGTTCCTCCAGATCGTCTACGGCCGCACCCAGTCCGCGTTCTCCGACGACGGTCTGAGCATCGGCGCAGGCATGGAAGACCTCGGCAAGGGCGCGCGCTCGATGGTCGGCACGATGTACGGCACGAAGGAAAAGGGCGTCCGTTACCTCGAAATGACCGAAGGCTACTGCACCAGAATGGCGCTCGACGCAGACGACCAGGTGATCGGCTACGAGTTCGTCAACCTCGGCAAGATGACCGACAGCATCAAGAAGGGCATGGAGCCGAACGAAGCATACGAAAAGGCGAAGGGTCACTACGGCCGCTTCAATCCTGAGGACGGCGCCGTCAAGTATATCGACCCGCGCAAGCAGTAAGGAGGAGATTTTACAATGGCACTGTTTGAAAACTATGAGAGACGCGAAGCGAAGATCCTCTCCGTCCTGAAGGAATACGGCATCAACTCCGTTGAGGAATGCCGCGACATCTGCGCTGCCAAGGGCATCGACCCCTACACCATCGTGCAGGAAACCCAGCCGATCTGCTTCGAGAACGCAAAGTGGGCTTACACCGTAGGCTGCGCGATCGCGATCAAGATGGGCTGCAAGAAGGCCGCTGACGCCGCTGCTGCGATCGGCATCGGTCTCCAGAGCTTCTGCATCACCGGTTCCGTCGCTGAAAACCGCAAGGTCGGTCTCGGCCACGGCAACCTCGGCAAAATGCTTCTTTCCGAAGACACCGAATGCTTCTGCTTCCTCGCAGGTCACGAATCCTTCGCAGCCGCTGAGGGCGCTATCAAGATCGCGCTGAACGCGAACAAGGTCCGCGTAAAGCCGCTCCGCGTTATCCTGAACGGTCTTGGCAAGGACGCAGCCATGATCATCTCCCGTATCAACGGCTTCACGTTCGTTGAGACCGAGTTCGATCCTTATGAAGAGGAAGTTCATGTCATCAGCGAGCATCCGTATTCAAACGGTCCGCGCGCGGCAGTCAAGTGCTACGGCGCAGACAACGTTCCGGAAGGCGTTGCGATCATGAAGCTCGAAAACGTCGGCGTTTCGATCACCGGCAACTCCACCAACCCGACCAGATTCCAGCATCCGGTCGCCGGCACCTACAAGAAGTGGTGCTGGGAGAACGGCAGAAAGTACTTCTCCGTCGCATCCGGCGGCGGCACGGGCCGTACCCTGCATCCCGGCAACATGGCGGCCGGTCCTGCTTCCTACGGCATGACCGGTACGATGGGTCGGATGGACGGCGACGCACAGTTCGCAGGCTCGTCCTCCGTTCCGGCACACGTTGAGATGATGGGTCTCATCGGCATGGGCAACAACCCGATGGTCGGCGCGACCGTCGCGTGCGCTGTCGCTGTCGAAGAGGCAATGAAGAACGCTTAACGAAAGTAATACCCATTGAAAAGCCTTCCGGACTTCGGTCCGGAAGGCTTTTCTGCGCGGTCCGGACAAACTGAGACGGTTCAGGGCAGCTGGTCATATTGAACTTCCCTGTTCAGAGACCGTCATATTCCGCATTTCCCTTGACGTCAGCGAAAAAATATGGTACACTGAATGTAATCATACAAGGAAAGGGTGTTGTCCATGGAGCATCTGGCAGGGGAAGCGGATATCCGGTTCCTTGAAAAACGTTATGAAGGAAGAACGCCGTATCATGGCGAGCTGCACGATCATTCCGCTTCCGGCGGAACGAGCGACGGCAAGGTCCCGCTTTCCGTGTGGAAGACCGAGCTTGCGGAGTTAAAGATGGATTTTGCCGCGATCCTCGATCACAGACAGGTGCGGCATATGTATACGCCGGAATGGGACGATACCGTCTTTCTCTGCGGGTCGGAGCCGGGAACCACGATCACCGACAGCGGCGCCGTGAAAAAGGGGCTGCATTACAATATCCACGTTCCGTCGCCGAAGGAGCTGGAAACGCTGCTCGACGAATTCCCCGAATACCGGTTTGAAGGCGGCTGTGAGGGGCACTTTTCCTATCCCTCCTTTACTGTGAAGCGGTTCGGCGAGCTGATCGACGCCGTGAAGGAAAAGGGCGGGATGTTTGTCATCCCGCACCCGAAGCAGATCATGGTTTCCGATAACCCGCTCGATTACTGGTTCCGCGACTTCACAGGCATCGAAGCGTTTTACATCGGGATGGATACGAAGGAAACGGAGGAGGACGCCGCTCTGTGGTTCGATCTTCTCAGGCTCGGAAAGCGGGTCTGGGCGTGCGCGGGCTGTGATCTGCACGAGCATCCGCACGATACGGCGCTCACGACCGTTTACGCGGAGGAAAAGCGCAATACGTCGCTGCTGTCTGTCCTGCGCACAGGAGATTTCACCTGCGGTCCCGTCGGCATCCGCATGACGTGCGGGGAAGCCGTGACGGGCGGACACGGCCGCTTTCAGGGGAAACGTCTGACGGTCGCCGTCGGCGATTTCCACGAAAGCGTCAGACTGCCCGGTCACAGCTATCGTCTCGATCTGTACGACGACAGAGGGCTTGTTTTCTCCGCTCCGGTATCGGACGTTCAGGTGCTGTATTTTGTCGTTGACGCCGACCCGTCCGCCGCGTTTTACCGCGCCGAGGTCTGGGACGAGACGCGGGAGCTTCGCATCGCCCTCGGCAACCCGATCTGGAACGACAGATAAGAACGCGCAGCCGTCAGGCCGGGGATGCTGTCATCCGAAAACCATGCCTCAGCCGGTATCGGCAGCAGGATCATCAACTGAAAGGATGAGGAAACAATGAGTGAGAACGCGATCAGCTGGTATAAGGACTATTCCTTTGAAAGCAGCATTCCGGTCGTCGTCATGGACGAAACAATACAGCTTGAGCTGGACGTCAGCCTTTCCTATACGGCAAGGGTCCGCTTAAAGCCGCTGAACGGACGGATATCCATCCCCTCCTCGCTGTCGGAGGAGACGTTCCGGGAGACTGTTTTTGCCGCCGTCACGATGGCGTATTCCGTATGCCGGCACAGGATGCCGCTCGCAGAGCTTCAGAGCGGACGTCCTGCGGCTGAGGTGGCCGAGGAAGCGAAGCGCCGGTTAGGCGACTCTCTTTCCGATTCCGGCGCGGTGATCGATTCCGTTAAAATCGAGAAGCAGCGGATCTCCGATGAGGACAGGGAGATGCTGGACTCCATTGTGGAGACCAGCAAACTGCGGGACCCGAAGAAAGCGGCAGAGTATCTGCTTCGAAAAACGCAGGAAGAGATCGCCCGCAGGCAGTGGATATGCCCATGCGGAAAAAACAACTATTCCCGCTTCTGCCCGGAATGCGGCAGACCCGCGCCGGGCGGTCAGAAGCGTTGACCGGCAGAGAACGCCGGTGAGAAATACGTTCCCCAAATGCGTCAGTCCGTCCGGGTAAACCGGGCGGACTGATGTTTTTTGTATTCACAGGAAGAAGCGGGCAGCGTTAAGGCAATACCGCACAATTCGCGGCTTACGCCTTGATGGCACGCTTGCTTGCATCTTTCCCGCCATACTGTACAAATTTCGTCGGCATAGGAGTTACTATGCCATCCGGGGTTTGTTTCGTCTGACGGGAAATCTGACGGCGC
>JAZRXB010000103.1:0-12849 GCA_045600005.1 Eubacteriales bacterium
CCACCTATGAAACAGTCGAGCTGCCTCGTCTGATGGTCCGCAAGCGCGACAACACGCTCGAACCGTTCAACCGGAAAAAACTGATGGCGGGGCTGGTCAAAGCCTGCCAGAAGCGTCCGATTTCCGTGCGCCAGATGGAAACGCTGGTGGACGCCATCCAGAATGAGTATTCAAGCACCTTCCGCTCGGAGGTTTCGACCCGCGAGCTCGGCGAGCGCGTCATGGCGGGACTGCGCGACCTCGATGAAGTTGCCTACATCCGTTTCGCATCTGTCTACCGCCAGTTTGACGACAGCAATTCGTTCTTTGTCGAGCTGGAAAACCTCAAACGCGCGAAGGAAGCGGCGGGGCATGCCGCAGCCAAAACCGAAACCGATCAGCATTCTTCTTGATTTCATCCGAGCCGGCCGGACGTCAGGACTTCTGTTCCTGACGTCCTTTTTCTGTCCGACCGTCCGTCTGACCGGCTTCTGTCAGATTTTCCGGCCGATCGGCTCCTTGGGAGAGCGCAAAAATCCCGCTGCGGCTTTTGCCGCAGCGGGATTTTCATCGAGCTGTCGTCAGATTTCCCTGACAGACCGCTCTTTTCGGGAATCAGACTCAGCCGTTCGCCTGTGCCTTCTTCGCGTCGTCGATGATCTTCTGAGCGACCATGCCCGGAACTTCCTCGTAACGCTCGAAGTAGAACGTGAATACGCCGCGTCCCTGCGTCATAGCGCGGAGGGTGATCGGGTAATCCATCATTTCAGCCTTCGGAACCTCTGCCTGTACGCAGGTGTAGCCCTTCTTGCCGTTGTGAGCGGCTTCCATGCCGAGGACACGGCCGCGGCGCTTGTTGAGGTCGCCGATGACGTCGCCCACCATGGAATCCGGAACGATCGCGTTCAGCGTGCCGACCGGCTCGAGCAGAACAGGGTTAGCCTTCGGGAGACCTTCCTTGTATGCAAGGCTTGCTGCGACCTGGAACGCCATATCGGATGAGTCGACTTCGTGGTAGGAACCGCCGTGGAGGTCAGCCGCGAGGTTGACGACCGGGAATCCTGCCAGAACGCCCTTCTGCATTGCCTGGAGCAGACCCTTTTCAACGGATACGAAGTACTGCTTCGGAACTTCGCCGCCGACAACGCTCTCGGTGAAGGTCAGACCTTCTGCTTCGCCGGGCGCAAAGGTCATCTTGACGTGACCGTACTGACCGTGACCGCCGGACTGCTTCTTGTGCTTGCCTTCGACGTCGACCTTCTTCTTGATGGTCTCGCGGTAAGCGATGGTCGGCTTTTCGAGGACGACGGAGGTGCCGAAACGGGTCTTCAGCTTTGCGACGATAACGTCCAGATGGATATCGCCGATACCGGAGATCAGCAGCTGCTTGGTCTCGGCGTCGTTTTCGTAACGGGTGGTGAGGTCTTCTTCAAGCAGCTTGGAGATGCCGGAGGAGATCTTGTCTTCGTCACCCTTTGCGAGCGGCTTCACAGCCTGCGTTAAGAAGGGCTCCGGGAACTTGATGGGCTTGTATTTGAAATCCTTGGCGGATACGGTAAGCGTATCATTGGTGTTGACGGCCGTGAGCTTTGCGGTCATACCGATATCGCCGCAGCAGAGGGACTCGACTTCGGTCTGCTTCTTGCCGCGGATGGTGTAGATGTGACCCATTTTTTCGTTCGAGCCGTTGGTGGTGTTGCGGAGCTGCATATCGTGCTTCAGCTCACCGTTCATGACCTTGAAGAAGGACATCTTACCGACGAACGGGTCGGCGACGGTCTTGAAGACGAAGATCGCGGTTTCACCCTCGGCGTCGATGACCATGGTATCCTCGTCTTCGCCGACGAGAATGTTTTCTTCCTCTCTCGCGGTAGGACGCGGGAAGGAGTTCGCGATGGTGTCAAGGACGGAGGAAACGCCCCACAGATTGGTGGCGGAGCCGCAGAAGACCGGAACGAGGTCGCCGTGGATGATGCCCTCGTGAACGGCTTCCATTGCTTCTTCGTAGGTGATCTCTTCGCCGCCGAAGAACTTTTCCATCAGCTCGTCGCTGGTCTGCGCGATGGATTCGAACAGCATATCGTGATATTCGTTCGCAACGTCCATGAAGCTGTCGGGAATGTCTGCTTCAACAGCCTTGCCGTTCTTGTCGAAGGTCTCGCTCTTCATGTCGATGAGGTTTAAGAAGCCGATCACCTTGTCGCCGTCGATCATCGGGATGAGCAGCGGGCAGACGGAAACGCCGAACTTTTCGCGCAGCGCGTCAAAGACCTTCTTGAAACGTGCTTCGGGATCGTCAAAACGGTTGATGAAGAATGCCTTCGGGATGCCTTCGTTCTCGGCGTAGTCCCATGCCAGCTCGGTGCCGACTTCGACGCCGCTTCTGCCGTCGACCACGATCAGCGCGCTGTCGGCGACGCGGACGCTCTCAAGAACTTCGCCCTGAAAATCGAGGTAACCGGGGGTGTCGAGCAGGTTGATCTTGCTGTCCTGCCACATCAGAGGAGCGATGGAAGCGGAAAGAGAGAAGCCTCTCTTGATTTCCTCGGGATCATAGTCGCTGACGGTATTTCCCTCAGGAGTCTTGCCCAAACGGTCGGTTGCCTTGGCAAGGTAAAGCATTGCTTCGCAAAGCGAGGTCTTGCCGCTGCCGCCGTGACCCATCAGGCATACGTTACGAATACTCTTGGTTGTGATCTTGTCCATAGTGATTTTGCTCCTTTACAATATTTAGGTTGGGAATATATCGTCCGGAACGGACCCGGCAGGTAACCGCGAAATAATTTTTCCAAATGTCGCCCTGATTTCAATCCATTCTCTGATTTGAATCTGCATTCTACGATATGATTACATTCCACGTTTCATTATACCTTAAACAGCGCCATTTTGCAATAGGTTTTCTGAAAATCACACCGCATCGAGTGGAAAAATAGCAGTCACTTTCTTGTGCATTTTTCACAATTACCCGAAGCTCACCGTCCGCTTTCCGTGAAAAGCCGTCCCTGCATCGTGTCCTGCGCATAAAACATCCGGTCGATCGTATTCATGACGACCCGTTTTTTCCGGCTCCAGTCCGGCGCGAGCAGCGCGTCCGCCATGCCGTCCCCGGTCACGCGGCCGATGACCGTTTCGGGCGGCAGTCTTTCGAGCTGCCCGACCACAGCCGAACAGTATTCCTCCATCGAAAGCATCGGGACCTTCCCTTCCCGCCAGAGTCCGGCGAGCCGCGTCCCTTCCAGCACGTGCAGCAGATGTATTTTCACCTGTTCGGGACGCAGAAGCCCGACCAGCCGCGCCGTTTCAAGCATATCCTCCCTGCTTTCGCCGGGCAGACCGTCGATCAGATGCACACAGACGCCGATCTTCGGCGACGCGCGCCGCAGCTTTTCGTATCCGGCGAGAAAATCCGCGAAGGTGTGTCCCCGTCCGATCCGTTCGGCGGTATCGTCCCGCGCCGTCTGAAGCCCCAGCTCGACGGTCAGAAAGGTCCGCTCCGCAAGCCCGGCAAGATAAGCGCACACATCGTCCGGCAGACAGTCGGCTCGGGTGGCGACGCTCAGACCGACGACGTTCGGAAACGTCAGCGCCTCCTCATACTTTGCCCTCAGCACGTCCAAAGGCGCGTAGGTATTGGTAAACGCCTGAAAATACGCGACGCCGAGCACATCGTCCCACTTCCGGCTCATCGCTTCATAAGCCCGTTTCAGCTGCTCGGTCACGGACAGCTCCGCTCCCGCGCAGAAATCGCCCGACCCGCGCGCCGAGCAGTAGATACAGCCGCCGGTGCCTTTTGTCCCGTCGCGGTTCGGGCAGGTAAAGCCGCCGTCCACCGGCAGCTTGGCGCATTTCTTTCCGAATCTGCGCCGCATGGCAAAGTCGTAAGTATGATATCGTTTGTTGGAATCGCTGTATAAAAACGGATTGTGATCTGCCTGTCCCGCCATCCCGACGCCTCCGATCATGTATTTATGTTTTTTATGATACCACATTTCACGCCGAAAAGCAAGCGTTTTTCCCGCGCGGTAAAGTTTTTTTGGAAAACCTATTGACAAACCTGCCGGATTGTGATATCATATTGGAGCAGACGATGCGAGTGTAGTTCAATGGTAGAATTCCAGCCTTCCAAGCTGGTCGCGTGGGTTCGATTCCCATCACTCGCTCCAGATAACAAAACCGCTTATCAGGCCGATAAGCGGTTTTTTCGTGTATTTACGGGGCTTCGTTCGCCGCGTCAAGGTCGGCTTTGGGAGCGTAGACCTTCGCGATCTCGGCGGCGACTTTGCCGTCGATCTCGTCGGTGTAGCCGTTCCCGAGGATGGGTTTTAACCAGTCAAGCATTTTGGGGTTCCTCCTGAAATAAAATTTTTTCAAACTAAATCGAGCAGCTTCCGGACGGTCTCCGGGTCGGTAATCTGGAACGTCCAGCGATCCGGGGACAGTTCCGCGGCGGCGACGCCGTAGAGCGTAAACGGCGCGAGCACGCCGTCTTTCCGGGGGAGCTTCAGCGCGAGGTCGAAGCCCACTAGCCCGCGAAAGCGTTCGTTTGTCAGCTCCCCATCCATTTCCGGGTCGGGACAGATGATAACGGAAAACAACATGGTCCTGCGCCGGATCGCCGTTCCGACGGCGGGAACCGTCCGGGAATCCTCATAGATTTCGACCGTCGGTTCAGCCGTTCCGACGCGGAACCGGCTGTGGTGCGAGACTGCGTAGATCTCACACGTCCCGCCGGTGACGGATTTGAGAAGGGTTCGCATTCGGGGTTCCTCCTTTTCGTTTTTCTGAAACAGAAAAGCCCGGCGGCAAAAAGCCGTCGAGCTTTCGTATTCGGTTGGGTGGTCGACCTAATTACCGGAGTCTAAGCCCGGCTGATCGTCCATATCTTTTTCGATGATTTCAAATACGTTGGGTGGGAAAAGGTATGAATCGTCAAGCTCAGTCATAATTCTATACCAGCCTTTTTCCACCGAAAGCACTTCGCGGACCGCCCCTGTTGGGAGCGCCACAAAATCAGGTCCGATATACTTTACCTTCAATCAAGCCACTCCTTTACGAAAAATTCAAATTTCCCGATTCCTGCGCATTGTACCCAATGCACCTCTGCTTCGCGTTCGCCGTCATCTGTTTCAAGCAAGCCGAAACCTTTGACGTGCTGCCACTCATCGGCAGAGCCGCCGTAACGACTGGCGTAAAAATCAGCTTTGCGAAAAACGTTCTTTGACCCTTTACCGGCGAAAACTTTGACGTTTTTAATCCTCGACCCCTCCGAAAAATAGAAAATTTCGCCAGTTTTCAAATCCAATATTTCGTAATTAAGCGCTTTCGCGCCGACTGATCTCCCGATAATTATATCACTCTCAACGGCATTTGTAAACCCTTTTGACGAAATTTTCTTTCTCCACTCGGTATAGCTCATATTCCGCGGCACTTCATACGTCTTCCCGTCCGCGTCCCGCGCGATCCGTTCGCCGATCTCCGCCATATCCTCGAAATACGGTATCGTGCAGCACCTGCACCACGGGTGGAACACCGGAGCCGTCGCGCCGGGCTGATATTCGCTCATCGGGAAGACCTGCCCGTCCATCGCGCCGCAGACCTCGCACGTCACCCGGTCGAGCGCATTCGGACGGGCAAGCCCGTCCGGTTTGACTACCTGATACCGCTCCACGCCGAGCTCCTTATAGCAGTCGTGCCGGGCTTCGCACGCGAAGTGGGCGCTTTCGGTCATCACGACCCGCGCCGCGTTCGATTTCGAGACCGCCAGCCGCTTCGAGATCGCCGAGATCGCCCGGTCGGGTTTCGCATTCGGACGGGCAAGCCCGTCAGGTTTCGAGTTCGGCAATGCTGTACCAAATAATCACCCGACGCAGAATTTCTTTTTTCATCTTGACAATCCGAAAGACCTGTGCTATAATGGTTCCTGCAGAGGGAGGGTTTCCCCTCCCCCTCCAAGCCGTTAATCAAACAGCTTGATGAGAATCAGAATCCATCCCACCAGCGAAATGATTCTGATCAGGAGCTCTTCGGAAGTCCGGATCACTTCCGTGAGCTCCTTTATTTTTCTCATCAGGTCTTTCAAACTGTTTATCTCCTTTTGCAAAGTCTCTTTCCCGCTCTTTGTCAGCAAACAAAACCGCTTATCAGGCCGATAAGCGGTTCTGTTTTTTACTTTCCCGGCGGTAAAATCGCCTCGTTTTTTCCTGTTCCTCCGTTTTTTTGACAGATTATGAATATAATTTGTGTAAACTGCATACGGATTTTGATGAAACAGTGTGTTTTTTGTCGGTTTGCCGTCTTGATTTTTGATCGGAATCGGGATATAATAAGTTATAATTGTTTTTTCTTTTGCAGACCTGTCAAATGAATCCGTTCCCGTTCACTCTCAGTGATCCTGTCCCCGTTAAATTCCGTCGTGAAAGGTATTCGACGGTTTTTATGTTTTGTTCTGACGATGGAACGGAAGCTCACCGCAGACGTCTTCAGCGCAATCCTACTTTAATTATTTGCCGAAAGGCAGGAGGTTTTCAGTTTTTATGAAGAAAACATGGTCCCTTATCCTCGCGGCTGTCATGATGCTCGCGTGCCTGACCTCGTTCGCAGGCTGCGGCGCCGGCAGCGGTTCGGCTGACCTCAACGTCGGCGCGATCCTCATCGGCGACGAAACCGAAGGCTACACCCTCGCACACATGAACGGCATGAGTGCCGCTGTCAAGGCCCTCAAAAAGGACGGCATCAAGGTCAACGTTCAGTACAAGAAGCGCGTTCCCGAGGATGACACCGTTGCCACCAACGCAAACGACCTTATCGCATCCGGCTGCACGCTTATAGTCACGAATTCCTACGGTCATCAGTTCAACTTCGGCGACATCATCGAAAAGAACCCCTCCGTCAGCTTCGTCTCCATGACCGGCGACCTTGCCGCCGTATCCGGTCTTCCCAACTACGCCAATGCGTTCACCGACGTTTATGAGTCCCGTTATGTTTCCGGCGTCGTCGCAGGCAACAAGCTCAAGGAGCTCATCGACTCCGGCAAGCTCTCCAAGACCACCGCTCCGAACTCCTACGACAAGGACGGCAACATCAAGATCGGCTACGTCGGCGCCTACGACTATGCCGAGGTCGTCTCCGGCTACACCGCGTTCTTCCTCGGCGTCAAGAGCGTCGTCCCGAACGTCGCCATGACCGTCAAGTACACCAATTCCTGGTTCTCCGAGGAAAGAGAAGCCGCAGTCGGCGAATACCTCATGGGCATCGGCTGCGTCATCATCGGTCAGCACGCTGACTCCACTGGCGCTCCGGCAGCTGTTCAGAAGGCTCACAAGGACAACCCCGATCTGCTCTGCTTCTCGGTCGGCTACAATGTTTCCATGCTTGACGCCGCTCCGGATGTAGCGCTCACCTCCGCGACCAACAACTGGGAAGTTTACTACGAGACCCTGTTCAGAGCCTGCGTCAACGGCGAACCCATTCCGCAGGACTGGTCTGAAGGCTACTCCATGAACGCCGTCGCCACCACCGAATTCGGCAAGGCAGCTCCCGCCAACGCAAAGGAAGTCGCAGACGCAGCCGTCAAGGCGATCTCCGACGGTTCCCTCAAGGTCTTCGACTGCTCCAGGTTCACCGTTAAGGGCAAGAGCCTCAGCTCCTACAAGGACGCTTCCGGCATGAACGGCGCGGAGTGCATCGTCAAGGAAAACGGCGTGTCCTACTTCAGCGAGTCCACGCTCCGTTCCGCTCCGTACTTTGATATCCGCATCGACGGCATCACCGAAATCGCATCCGAATACACCGCTGAATAATCATCCGCAATCAAAAATGTCAGGGAAGCCGCCGGAAACGGCTTCCCTTCCTTTATTAGGTGAGTCAGGAGGATACTTTGGAACAGACACCCGCTATTGAAATGCGAAACATCACCAAGTCCTTCGGTTCCGTTATAGCCAACAAAAAGGTCACCATGTCGGTCTATCCCGGCGAGATCCTGTCTCTGCTCGGCGAAAACGGAAGCGGCAAGACGACGCTGATGAATATGCTTTCCGGCATTTACTTCCCCGACGAGGGCGAGATCATCGTGAACGGCGAAGTCGCTTCGATCCGCTCCCCGAAGGATGCCTTTACCTATAAGATCGGCATGATCCATCAGCATTTCAAACTGGTGGACGTCTTTTCCGCCGCCGACAATGTGGTCCTCGGACTGAACGAGGAAGGGCGCTACGACGTGAAGGCGACCGCAAACAAAGTCACCGAGATTGCCCGGAAATACGGTTTTGAGATCGACCCTTATCAGAAGGTCTACGACATGAGCGTCTCGCAGAAGCAGACGCTTGAGATCATCAAGGTCCTTTACCGCGGAGCCAATATCCTGATCCTCGATGAACCGACCGCCGTCCTGACCCCTCAGGAAACGGACAAGCTCTTTTCCGTCATCCGCAATATGCGCGCGGACGGAAAATCCATCATCATCATCACGCATAAGCTGCATGAGGTGCTGGCGGTCTCCGACCGCGTTGCCATCCTGCGCAAGGGCGAATATGTCGGCAGCGTGAAGACGAGCGAAGCCACCGAGCTTTCGCTGACCGAGATGATGGTCGGCGAAAAGGTCGAGCTGAACATCGCCCGCCCCGAGCCGAAGAATCCGGTCAAACGGATCCGGGTCGAGCATCTGACCTGCAAAAACAGCGAGGGCGTCGTCGCGCTCGACGATGTTTCCTTCGATCTGTACGGCGGCGAGATCCTCGGCGTCGCGGGCATTTCGGGCTGCGGACAGAAGGAGCTGCTCGAAGCGATCGCCGGACTTCAGAAAACCGAACCCGGTTCCAGCATCGTCTACGACGCGCCGGACGGCACGACGCATCAGCTCGTCGGCATGAACCCGAAGAAGATCCGCGGCGTCGGCGTCGCGCTCTCCTTCGTTCCGGAGGACCGTCTCGGCATGGGTCTGGTCGGCTCGATGGGCATGACCGAAAACATGATGCTCAAGAATTACGACGAGGGCAGCTCGGTGTTCGTTCATCCGAAGGGCTCCCGCGACCTCGCCGAATCGCTCAGGGAAGAGCTTCGCATCGTCACGCCGGATATCCAGACCCCTGTCCGCCGTCTTTCGGGCGGAAACGTGCAGAAGGTGCTGGTCGGACGCGAGATCGCCGCAGCGCCGTCCGTTCTGATGACCGCCTACGCCGTGCGCGGGCTTGATATCAACACCTCCTACGCCATCTACGATCTGCTCAATCAGCAGAAGGAAAAAGGCGTCGCCGTCGTCTACGTCGGCGAAGACCTCGACGTGCTGCTCGCGCTGTCCGACCGGATCCTCGTCCTGTGCGACGGCAAGCTGAACGGCATCGTCGACGGACGCACCGCTGCCAAGGAACAGGTCGGTATGCTGATGACCAATCTCAGAAAGGAAGGTAAATAAACGATGACTGCCAGACATCCCGAAGCGCAGACGCACAGGGAACCCTTCCTTCGGATCGCCAAACGTTCCTCCGTGTCGCCCCGTCAGGCGTGGCTGATCCGCGGCATCGCGCTTGTACTGGTCCTTCTGTTCTGCGGACTGTTTATCTATCTCGTCGGCGGACTTTCGCTCGGCGAAGCGTTCTACCAGATGTGGAGCGGAACCTTCGGCATTCCCGGCAACCTCACCAGCATGAGCATCAAATGCTGGGACAGCGGCATTTTCGCGGCAAAGCTCCTCTGCATCGCCGTCGCGCTCGCGCCAGCCTTCAAAATGCGCTTCTGGAACATCGGAGCGGAAGGTCAGGTGCTGATCGGCGCGCTGGTCACGGCGATCTTCATGCACGACTGCCCGAATCTTCCCTCTCCGCTTCTCTACACGCTCATGATCGTCGGCTGCATCGTCGGCGGCGCGGTCTGGGCGCTGATCCCCGCGCTGTTCAAGGCTTTCTGGAACACCAACGAGACGCTGTTCACGCTGATGATGAATTACGTCGCCATGAAGCTGATGGACTACTTCTACAACGCATGGAAGGGTCAGAAATCCTCGCTCGACGCGATCAACCGCGAGACCGGCATCGGTCATCTGCCGAAGATCCTCGACCACGGCTACACCATCAACATCATCGTGTTCCTTCTCCTCGCCGTCTTCATGTACTTCTACCTCTCCAAGACGAAGCACGGCTATGAGATCGCGGTCGTCGGCGAATCGCAGAATACCGCGCGCTACGCCGGCATCAACGTCAAGAAGGTCATCATCCGCACCATGCTTCTCTCCGGCGCGATCTGCGGCATCTGCGGCGGTCTGACCGTCGCGGGTCAGTCCCACAACATCGCCTCCGCGAACACGGCGGGCGGCTACGGCTTCACCGCCATCATCGTCGCATGGCTCGCCAAGTTCAACACGTTCGGCATGATCCTGATCTCCCTTCTGATCATCTTCCTGGAAAAGGGAACCGGTCAGCTCGGCAACGTCTACCCCGCGTTCGGTACCGGCGCAGGCGACGTGATGATCGGACTCGTTCTTTTCTTCATCATCGGCAGCGAATTCTTCATCAACTACCGTCTGATCTTCAGACACAGCAAAAAGGAGGACTGAGCATGGACGCACAGGTTCTCAACAATATCATCAACTGGCTCAACCGCTCGGTCATTTTCGGAACGGTCGTCATGTACGGCGCGCTGGGCGAGACCCTGACCGAAAAATCGGGCAACATGAACCTCGGCACGCCCGGTATCATGTGCATCGGCGGCGCGTTCGGCTTCGCGGGCGCGTATGCCTATGAAAACGCCGTCGAAACGCCAAACGCCGTGCTGACGGTCCTCATCGCGCTGTTCTGCGCCTTCGCCGCCTCGGCTCTGGCGGGCGTATTCTTCTGCTTCATGACCACGACGCTTCGCGCCAACCAGAACGTCACGGGTCTTGCGCTGACCACCTTCGGGACCGGACTTGCCGAGTTCTTCGGAATGTTCATCATACCGGAAGGAACGACCACGGTCAAGGCGGCGTTTGCCAACCGGGTCTTCTCCGCGCATCTTCCCCTTGCCAACAGCCTCGGCGCGTTCGGCAGCATCGTGTTCAACTACGGCTTCATGATGTATCTCGCCATCGTCGTCGCCGTTCTGCTGGCGTTCTTCCTCAATAAAACGAGAAAAGGTCTGAATCTGCGCGCGGTCGGCGAAAATCCCGCGACGGCAGACGCGGCGGGCATAAACGTCACGCTGAACAAGTACCTCGCCACCGGCATCGGCGCGGGCATTTCGGGACTCGGCGGCGTGTACTATATCCTCGACTACAACTACGGCGGCTGGTCGACCTTCGCGGCGTCCAGCATCCAGGCGCTCGGCTGGCTGGCAGTCGCGCTGGTCATCTTCGCCGCATGGAAGCCTCTGAACCTCATCTGGGGCTCGTATCTGTTCGGCATCTGCTACTGGCTTTACAACTACATTTCGGTGTTCGGCATTCTGGTCAACAGCGCACAGTCGTCGCTGCTCGAAGCCGTCCCGTATGTGGTCACGATCATCGTTCTGATCTTTTCGAGCGTCCGCAGCAAGCGCGATATCCAGCCTCCGCAGAGTCTGGGTCTCTCGTACTTCCGCGAGGACCGGTAAAAGACGTCAGAAAAACGGTTTTCCGAAACGAAAACCGTTTTTCTGTTTTTCGCAGACAAATTTCCCGTGGCTCTTGACAGGACTTCTGCTTTCCTGTATATTATTTGGTAAACTGTTCAGGCGGCTTCTGCCTGATTTGATTCGGAGGGTTTCTATGAAACTGATTTCTTGAAATGGAAAGCAGTATGCTGACGCTCATGGATATTGAACGCGAGTTAGCGTGGATCAAGACTACCAACAGACCATATCTTACCATCGAAGCGATGGTCAATGAGCTTGCGGATAGGAAGAATGTCATTTCCGAAAGCATTTTGGATTTAATAGCATTGTAAGGAGGAAACAATATGCCGTTGAAGATATATTCGACGTTCCGAAAGGTATTTACCGCCGGGCTGAAGGAGTACGGATTTCAGCGGATCGGGAAGACAAACTGGGTGGGCAAGCTGTCCGGTGAGCTGTTCTATTACGTGATGTGTGGCCCGTCCTTTTCCCTTTATTCGCTTCAGAACCGGAAAAAGGGCTTCAGCATTCTGGTCGGAATCATGTCCGTCTACAGCGTTTCGATGGACGAGAGCGTTTTCAGACCGTTCTCATATCCAATGTATGGTCTGGAGAAATTGAATGGCATTGCGTATACGCCGGAGGATACCTTCCCGTATACCGAAGAAGACGTTTTGGGCCCGATGACGGAAGCGCTGAACACATTTATCGAGTATGCGCTTCCGAAAATGATGGCGATTCAGACGCTTGATGACTATTTGCGCTATATGAAGTTTATGCACTCGGAGCTGATGCACGGTGCGGACAATCTGACAGGCAGGGAAGAAGCTCTGGTCATGATAAAGGCCGATAACCATGATGACTATCAGGATGTGTTTGAGGACAACAAAAAATGGGATCTGAAGCGTTATGGAAGTGAGGATTCACCGGGTTATATTCAGGATATAGCGAGTTTGCGGGAGAGCCTGATAGAAGGGATCGTAGAGGCGCGCGACAGAGTCTACGCTGATGCGGAGCTGTATAGAAAAGCGATGGATATTTTGCAGCAGCGTGAAATTGAAAACCGTCAGCAGCTGCGTCAATACGGCTTCGACGCATAATACCTGCGGTTCATGATTACACCAATCGCGTCTCAAGCAGTTCAACGGCATTGGCTAATTCCGGAGCATGGGTTATAGTATATAGCACGGTTAATGGAATTCAGCGCAAGTTGTCTGCTATTTGTGATGATAATGTGAGACATGCACTATCATGGTTATCCCTTTAGAATCCGTAAGGGCCCGTAAGGGCGCACTTCTATACAGGGGGATG
>JAZRXB010000104.1:0-3340 GCA_045600005.1 Eubacteriales bacterium
GTCTTCCTAAGACCGCTTGGCCTCCGACTTGGACCTGCGCCGCGCCGTGAACGCCGACCGCGAAAAGTGGGGCAACGGCGTTGAAGCGGTCGATTCGCTCGCGCTTCGGCTGGCAGGGCGCGTCTCAAAGCGGCTCAACAACCGTCCGAACGGGCGGGGCGGCGTGTTCAAGTGCGGATTATATTCGATCGACCGCGCCTATCTGTTCGGTCACGCCTGCGGCGCGTCGGCGGACGGACGGCGCGACGGGGAAGCCTTCTCAAAGAATCTCTGCGCCGCGTCCGGCATGGACTTTCAGGGACTGACCGCCGAGATCGGCTCGGTGCTGAAGCTCGATTTCACCGACTTCCCGAACGGCTCGGTGCTTGACCTCATGCTCCATCCGACCGTGGTGAGCGGAGACGACGGCGCGGCGGCTCTGAAAGGGGTCATCCGGACCTACCTGAAGGGCGGCGGCTTCGGCATCCAGTTCAACGTCTTTGACGCGGAGACGCTCCGCGCCGCTCAGCGCGAACCGGACAAATACCGGAATCTCCAGATCCGTCTGTGCGGCTGGAACGTCTACTTTGTGTCGCTGTCGAAGGAACAGCAGGATCATTTCATTCTGGAAGCGGAATCCTCGAACCTGTAAAAACAAAATTGAAATAAAGAAAGGAATCCTGACATGAAACGAACGGCATCGCTCATTCTTGCGCTTTCCCTTGTTCTTCTGAATCTCCTTTCCTCCTGCGGCGAGACGGCTCCGGCTGCCGATACGACCGCGCCGGACGCGGAAACGACCGTGCCCGGGGAGGACGACGGATTTGTGAAATCCGATCTGCCCGCGCTCGATTACGGCGGCGCGGAGTTCCGCATTCTCGTCGGCGACGTTCACGGCGGCACGACCTTCCCGACCTATTTCGTCGAGGAAGCGACCGGCGATATCGTGGACGACGCGATCTATCAGCGCAACGCCGCGGTCGAAGAACGGCTGAACGTGAAGCTCGCGTGGGACCGGTTTGACTTTGACTATGGGACCCGTAACGACTATGTGACCCGCATCACGGCGGCGGTCATGAGCGGCGACGGCTCGTGCGACCTGATCTGCGGACCGGGCTACTACACGACGAATCTCGTCGTCAACGATTATTTCGTCGACCTTGAAACGCTGCCCTATCTCGACTTCGACAAGCCGTGGTGGAGCGGAATGTACATGGAGAACGCGAAGATCAACGGCAGGCTCTATTCCGCGCTCGGCGACCTGTCGCTCAACAAGTTCACGCTCGCCTACGTCATGTATTTCAACAAGGACCTGTTCGACGCGCGGAAGCTCGCCTACCCCTACGCCGACGTGCTGGCAGGGAAGTGGACGCTCGACGCGCTCGAAAAACTGATCACCGACACGTGGACCGACGTGAACGGCGACGGCACGCGCGATAAAAACGACGGCTACGGTCTGACCTCCGAAAACAACAACAATCTCTGGGCGTTCATGGATTCCTCCGACGTGTATCTGTTCAAAAAGGACAGCTCCGGCAAGGTAGGCTTCACAATGGACAACGAGCATAACGCCAACGTGGTGGAGCGTCTGTCGAAGCTGTTCGGCGAGAACGACAACGTGTTGAAATACAATGAGCCAGACGGCAATACCTCGCCGAACTTCATGATGGGTCACTCGTATCTGGCGACCGGACAGATCGGCTTCACGAACAGCTACCGCGACCTCGATTTCGAGTACGGCATCCTGCCCTATCCGAAGTATGATCTGTCGCAGGAAGGCTACGCGACCCGCACGTCGTCCGCGATCTCGGTCTTCTTCGTGCCGGTCAGCGCTACTGACCCTGAACGTTCCGCGGCTGTGCTGGAAGCGATGAACGACGAGAGCTGCCGCACGGTGATCCCGGCGTACTATGAGACGGCGCTGAAGGTCAAGTATGTGCGCGACGACGAGTCGGTCCAGGTTCTGGATATGGTAAGAGAGGGCATCACGATGCAGTTCGTCGACATCTTCTCGACGGTCTTCTCGGGATACAGCGAGATCTTCCGCACGGTCGTCGCGGGCAACAAGGGGACGTGGGTCTCCGAAGCCGCAGGCATCAAGACCGCCGCGATCGAAAAGCTCGCCGGGCTGATCGAATACTACGAGAAATAACCGCATCCGGTTTTCCGGCGGGCAAACGCCCGCCCGACTTTTTGTCTGCGATAATCCGCTGCCGACGGCACGACTATCGTTGCGCCCGGACTTTTTCGTGCGCCAAACTGCTGTCGACCTGTATAACCAGTGTTATGCCCGGATTTTTTCGTGCATCAAACTGCCGCCGATGGCACGACGACAGGACTTTTTCTGCGCACACTGATTTACCACCGCCAACGGCGCATAGCCAAGGATTGAGGCGGGTGGGGTACCAACAAGCTGACACATCCGCCAGACAAGCATCGGGGAGGGCGGAGAAGAACTTCGGCGTCTGAGATGGTCTTCTCCGCCCTCCCCAAGGTTTCGTACAGATGAGATATGGACGAAGGTACACACAGTTTGTCGGACAGGTGCAGCAAAGCCGGCGCGATACAGCCGAAAAAGTAAGCGGCTGCCGCAAAATTGCCACTTGTCAAGCCGCATGATCTGTGCTATAATGAAGAATGAAGACAATACGATCGGAAAGGCGGTCTTTTTCATGAAACGCTATCTTCTTGCCCTCGATGAGGGTACGACCAGCGCGCGCAGCATCCTGTTCGACCGGGAGGGGAACATCGTGTCGCTCGCACAGCAGGAGTTCGGACAGATCTATCCGAAGCCCGGATGGGTCGAGCATGACCCCATGGAGATCTACGCGAGCCAGTACGCCGCGATGACCGAGTGCGTCGCCAAGAGCGGCATTTCGCCCGACGAGATCGCCGCGGTCGGCATCACCAACCAGCGCGAAACGACGATCGTCTGGGAGAAAAAGACCGGACGGCCCGTCATGAACGCGATCGTCTGGCAGTGCAGACGCACGGCGGACCTCTGCGAAAGGCTGACCGCCGACGGATACGCCGGATTGATCGAGGACCTGACCGGACTTCGCCCCGACGCTTACTTCTCGGCGACGAAGATCCGCTGGATCCTCGATCACGTCGAAGGCGCGCAGGAAAAAGCCGAAGCGGGCGAGCTGCTGTTCGGCACGGTCGATACGTGGCTTCTGTGGAAGCTGACGGACGGACGGGTCCATGCGACCGACCGCACGAACGCTTCGCGCACGATGCTCTATAACATCGCGGAGGACCGCTGGGACGACAGGCTTTTAACGCTGTTCGGCATCCCGCGCGCCATGCTGCCGGAGGTGAAAAGCTCGGGCGAGGTCTATGGCGAGATCGAGCTGATGGG
>JAZRXB010000105.1:0-9796 GCA_045600005.1 Eubacteriales bacterium
ATCTCGAACATACCGAGCATGATGCTCTCGTAGCCCACGCAGTCGACGCAGTAAAGCGACGGCTTGTCGCCGACGTAGGGGTCGGGACGGTCGAGCGCGTCGGCGGCGAGCCACGGCTTCGCCTGATCCTTCTGCCAGACGCATTCGTTCAAAAGGTCGCTGCACTCGTAGTACGCGCGGCAGCGGTCGCCGTTCCAGCCGGAGCGGAGACTGAACACCCACTTTTTGCGGAAGGGGTTGTAGAACATCGTCGTGCGGTCGCCCGCTTCGCCGGTGACGGCGGTCTTCGTCCAGTTGAGCCCGTCCGCCGAAACGCCGACGACGGCGGTCCCGGTCCACGGACCGTGGATCTGCATTTTGTATTTTTCCTCCTTCGGCGCGTCGGCGTCGATGAAGAACGCGGTCGAATCGGGGCGGAAATGGTGCGCCGGGTCGGTGTAACGGCCCTGCGGGTCGAACAGCAGGATCTTGTTCGTCCCCGGCTCGAAGCCGAGATCGGGCTTGTCCCAGTGGACGCCGTCGGTCGAGGTCGCGTAGCAGAGCTGTTTCAGCCAGCCCGCTTCGTACCACATTTTGTAAATTTTTTCGTCCTCATCGTACCATACGCCGCCCGACTTGGGGGTCGCCGTGGGGGAATGGTCCTTCGTCTCCCACTCGTGTTCGGGATAGAGGACGGGGTTCCCGCCGAACTTGACAGCCTTGTGATAGTTCGGGGTCAGATCGGTCTGTTCGATGAGGAAATCGTCGACGAAGAGCTGCCGCCCGACGGTCACGTCGATGACCTCCGGCGGATTTTCGAGGTAGGGGACGTGCGAAGCGTCCGACGGCTTCGCGTCAAAATCGTCGGGAAGCAGGATGTTGTTGTATAATTTTTCCATTTTTGACTGTTCCTTTCATAGAACTGAGATGTTTCCGGTCAGTACCATTTTAGCACAGCGCGCGGATTTTGTCAAGAGCCGCGCGGGTTTTGTAAAAGAACCGCAGCAGTGCTTTCGGCAAACGGATTTTGCAAAAACCATCGCAGAACCGGCGAATCGTCAGGGATTGAAATGGTTTTGCAAAGCTCTGTCCGGCAAACGGATTTTGCAAAATCTTTCCGGAAACCGCCGCACAGCCAAGGATCGAGAGGGTTGGGGCGCGGATGACTAACACCTCTGATTCACAACATCCGGGGGAAGCGGGAAGAGCCGACCTCCGGTCGAGAGCCGGCCTCCGGTCGAGAGCCGACCTCCGGTCGAGAGCCGACCTCCGGTCGGCTATAACCTTCGGCGCATGAGATGGTTTTCATGCCGACCGAAGGTCGGCTCCCCTTCTCCCCCAAGCATGAGAAACAATATGAGCTGAATTTGTGTCGGTTTGAGAAGAAACCGACGATTTCACCGCGGGTGCTTGACAGAACCCCGGCTTCATGCTATAATAATGGTACTAATCTAAATAAAAGGACTGGTGTTTCATGAAAACCTTTTTTGAACTGATGGACGAGTGCCGCCTGATCGCGATCCTTCGCGGCATCCCCTCCGATATGCTGACCGACGTGCTGGACGCGCTCTATGACGGCGGCGTCCGTCTCGCGGAGATCACCTACGATACCGCGGGCAAGACCCCCGATACCACGACCGCAGATAACATCGCCCGCGCCGTCCGCCATACCGAGGGCAGAATGTACATCGGCGCGGGTACCGTCATCCGCCCGGAACAGGTGTCCATGACCCGCGACGCGGGCGGACGCTTCATCATTTCGCCCAATACCGACGCGAAGATCATCGAAATGACCAAGCTGCTCGGTCTTTACTCCATCCCCGGCGCGATGACCGTCTCCGAGATCGTCTCCGCCATGCAGGCGGGCGCGGACTACGTGAAGGTCTTCCCCGTCGCCTGCCTCGGACCGGAATTCGTCAAGTTCACCCTCGCGCCGATCAGCACCGCCAAGCTCCTCGCCGTTTCGGGCGTCACGCTTGACACGATCCCCGCTTACCTCGACGCGGGCTGCGTCGGCTTCGGCATCGGCGGCGCGATCGCGAACGGAAAGCTCTGCGCGGAAGGAAAGCTCGACGTCATCCGCGAAAACGCGAAGAAATTCGCGGACGCCTGCCGATCCACAGGGACCTGCGGACAATGAGCGCCCGTATTCTCGCCGTTGACGGCGGCACGACCAACACCCGCCTGACGCTCGTCGAGGGAACGCGGGCGACGGCTCGCCTGAAAATCAAGGTCGGCGTGCGCGACACCGTGCTGACCGGCTCGAACCGGAAGCTCCGCGAAGCCGTCCGGGACGGCATGACCGCTCTGCTCGACGGGCAGGGGCTGACCTTCGCCGACCTTTCGGCGGTCGCCGCGTCGGGCATGATCACGTCGGAAAACGGACTTTTCGACCTCGCCCATATCACCTCGCCCGCCGGTGCGGACGAGCTGGCTCGCGGAGCGGCAGCCGTCGAGCTGCCGGACGTCTGCCCGCTGCCCATCCGCTTCATCCCCGGCGTCAAGACCTTCTCCGACCCCTTCGCGCACGATCTGTCCGAGCTTGACGTCATGCGCGGCGAGGAAGCGGAGCTGGTCGGTCTGACGGCGCTCTGCGGCGTGAAGCCGCCGTTCTGCGCCATCATGCCCGGCTCGCACATGAAGATCGCCGAGCTTGACGAAAAGGGACGCATCGCGTCCTTCCGCACGTCGATCACGGGCGAGCTTTCGCGCGCGGCGGCGGAAAATACGATTTTAGCGCAGTCGCTCGGCGGCGTGTTCCCGAAAACGTTCGACCTCGCCTGTCTCCGCGCCGGACGGGACTACGCCGCCGCCCACGGACTCGGCGAAGCGCTCTTCAAGGTCCGCGTGCAGGCGAATTTCCTCAAAAACGCTTCGGCGGAACAGCTCTACGCCTTTCTCTGCGGCGCGGTCATGCGCGACGACGTGACGTCGATCGCCGCCACGCCGTCGAAAACCATCCTGATCGCCGGTTCCGACCCGTTCCGTTCGGGCTACGCGGCTCTGCTCGAAGACGCGGGCAAAACGCCGATCGTCGTCTCCGACGAAACGGCGGAGGACGCGGCGGCAGTCGGCGCGGCGATCATCATCAGCCGCTGTCTCTGAACCGGTCTGCGGCGCTCTGACAGCGCGCGCCGGCGGAAAGGACGCGGGCAGCATGATGCTCCGGCAGTTTCCCGGCGTTTAAGCGCCGCCGCCGCCGCGCGCATTCTGACCGGTCCTGTCACAGCCGTGCCGCCCGCCGAAACGTTCCGCACGCCGAAAACGAAAAATAACCGCCGAAAATAAGGAGGTCGGAAAATCATGAAGAATTTATCAGACAAGCTCTCCGAAGAACGGAGAAAAAGCCACATGACACAGCGCGAGCTTGCCGACGCCATCGGCGTGTCGCAGCGCATGATCGCGTCCTATGAAGCGGGCGTCTCCGAGCCGAACCCGGCGAAGCTGAAAATGCTCGCCGAGCTTTTCGACGTTCCCGGCTCGTACCTGACGGACGACTCCTGCGATTCCCTGCCGACCGCCGACCGGGAGCAGGCGACGCTTGAGATCCAGTACGTGCTGTCCCGCGTCCGCGCCCTGCTCGGCAGCCGCTCGATCGACGACAATTCCCGCCGCACCTTCATTGCGGAGCTTCTGCGGCTCACCGCAGAAGCCATCGATCGATAAAAAACGTCTCCCGGCAAGTCCGGGAGACGTTTTTTGCTTTTGACAGCTCGATTTTACTCACGAATAACCGGTTTCCCGGCCAATGTCACACCAAATGGCTTCGTGAAGCGCTTTTTTCAGTTATTTGCGTCTCTGCATACCGGTGTCGACGCCGACGAGAAGCGCGAAGATCATTTTGCGGACGAGTTCATCGTGCTCCGCCTTCAGCTGCGCGTTCACTGCGTCCACGATCCTTGCCGCGATAATTTCGTGCGTTTGGGGAGCGAAGTGGATGCCGTCCGCCTGGAAGGATGCGCCTTCGGCAGAGATTTCGATGACGTTTGCGCCGTCATCCCACTCGAAATCGCTGCTGACAGCCGCGCCGAGCTTTGCGATCGGAGCGGCCGCGATGCCCAGAACCGCCTGAGCCATCGGAGTTTCCGCAATGGCGAGGACGTTCGGGACGTTGACGACGACGATCTTCACGTCAGGGTTCAGCGCGCGGATGGCGGCGACGATGGCGTTGAGATTCTCCGTCAGAGAAATGCAGGTCTGATTTGCCGCGCTCTGGATGCTGACCATCAGCTCGGCGGGATTTTCAGCCGCCGCGACGACGGAGGTGAAGATCGAGCCCATGCTGCCGCCCGAAACGAGCGTGTTCATCAGCTTCTGGATAGCCGGAACTCTCAGGAGAGCGGCGATGTAATCGTTGCCGCCGACGTTGATGATGATGGTGTCCATCTGCGCGACTGCCGCAGCGACCACGCCGTCTTCATCGTTCGTGAAGAGATCGAGGACGTTTTCGCTGGTTGCGCCGGGCATTGCGAACATGGCAGCCGTTTCGCCGTTGTGAAGGAGACCTTCTGCGGCGATTTCCGCGAAGGAGCCTTCGATCGGCGTTTCGAGCGCGTCATAGCTGAACGCTTCGAGACCGTAGCCGGTCGCGTTGGAGTCGCCTAACACGAGCAGCTTTGCGTTTTCGGGAACTGCGAAGACGTTGATCGCCTTGCCGACGAAAGCGACCGGGTCAGCCGCGGGTCCTTCTTCTGCGGGTCCTTCTTCTGCGGGAGCCTCGACGGGCTGCTTGCCGGTGAACTGCGAGACGAGGCCCGCGATCTGTTCAGGGGTGATGTTTTTGAGATCGAGCGACGCGATCATCGCGGGCGCGGTCTGCATGATGGTCGAAACGGCGTCGGTGACGAGCGCCTTGAATTCGTCAGCGGTCATGCCGAACTCTTCGCCGAGCGCGTTCATCAGGTCTTCATTGGCGGTCAGGAGCGCCGCGGGATTGGACATGGGGTTAGGAGCGATGAGAAGTCCGGTCGGGATGTTCTCAGGGATCTCATAAGCCGAGACGCCGACCGCGCCGATTCCGAACGTCATCGAAGCGGCGAGAAGAAGCGAAAGTAACTTTTTCATGATAAATTCCTTTCTGAAAATTTATTTCGGTCCGAAAACCGCCTTTATCGGACGGCGGATGTGACGCGCCGCCCGGTAAATTCAAACGGTAAACACAATGCGCGTTTACATCACAAATCCGCCCTTGCGGAAGATCGGCACGCGAACGCCGTCCTTTCGGATGCCCGTGACCGACAGATCGGCGGTTCCGATCATGAAATCGACGTGGTTCGCGCTGCGGTTGCCGCCCTTTTCGCGGAGCGCGTCCTCCGAAAGCAGCTCCCCGCCCTTCATCGTGTCGGGGTAGCATTCGCCCAGCGCCAGATGGCAGGAGGCGTTTTCGTCGAACAGCGTCTCGTAAAAGAGGACGCCCATGTTGGAGATCGGCGAATCGTGCGGGATCAGCGCGACCTCGCCGAGCCGCTTCGAGCCTTCGTCGGTGTCAAGCAGACGTTTCAGCGCGCCCTCGCCCGACTTCGCGCCGAACGACGTGACCATACCGTCGTGAAATTCGAGCCGGAAGCCTTCGATCAGCTCGCCCTGATAGGACAGCGGAAGCGCCGCGACGACCGTTCCCTCCGCCTTTCGGCAGTCGGGCATGGTAAAGATCTCCTCCGTCGGAAGATTCGGGAAATAGGTCACGCCCTCGGCGCAGGTCTCGGAGCCGCCCTTCCAGATGTGACCCTCCGCCAGACCGATCGTCAGATCGGTGCCGAGCGAATTTTCAAAATGCACGGCGGCAAAATCGAATCGGTTGAGCGCGGCGGCGCGGCGTTTGAGCCGGCGGTCGTGCGCCTTCCACTTTTTGACAATATCGCCTCTGCCGACGCGGCAGGTGCGGAAAATGGCGCGCCAGAGCTTTCTGACGGCGGTTTTTACCGGCTGTCCGGGGAAAACCTTTCTCGCCCACGCTTCGCCGGGATACGCGGCGACGGTCCAGCGCAGTCCGCCCTTGTCCATGACGTCGTAGAACGGACGGAACGCCCTGTCGCGTGCGCGGGTGTCGGCGAGCAGCCTGTCCGAATCGAGTCCGGCGTAGGCTTCGGGGTCGTCGGCGACGATGGCGATGCTGACGCAGCCCTCGCGGGCGTAGAAGTTGCGCTGCTCCGCCTGCCATTCGGGGAGCGCGTCGAAGACCGACCGGTCCGCGCCCTCGTAGCGGATGCGCGCCGCCTGCTGATCGCTCCAGACCATCACGACGTGCTTCGCGCCGCGCGCGAAGCATTCCTTTTCGACGAGCCGTCCGAGCGGAGCGGCTTCGATGGGACAGCGAAGCAGAACGTATTTGCCCTCCGTCACATTCACGCCGAGCGACGCGATGAGGCGGGCATATTGTTCGAGATCAGATTGAAAACTCATAGTTTCCTTCCTTATTAAATATAGCAGTTCGGCTGTGCAGACGGCATTCTCCCGCCGAAAAAGACGCCCTCAAGTTAATATTATACCTCAGATTTCGCGGAACTCAACCTTTCCTGCGAATATTTAACAGAAATTTAACGTAATCCGTCGTCTGTCGGCAGAACGACCCGGATCCCGCGCCGATAGAAGGCTTCGAGCGCATCGTCCGGCGCGCCGCGTCCGACCACGATATGCCCGAACCGTTCGGCGGGACAGACCGACGCGAACGCTTCCCTTCCGAGCGCGTCCCCTTCACACAGAGCCGCCGCCCGGCGCGACGCGCCGAGCACCGTGTGCCAGAACGCCGCCTTTTTCCCGTCGGAAAGCGAAAAACCAAACTCCGCCGAAAGCGCTTCGGCAGCCGCAAAACAGAGATCGTACCGGAACCGCCCGACCGTTTCGAGCGCGAAGCCGTCATAGCACTCCCCCTGCCCGTCCGGCTCGCCGCCGATCAGGAAGACCTGCGCCCTCCGCCTTGCCAGCACGCCTGCGACGGCGAGCGAGCCCGTCACGGCGCGCACGTCCGGCGGGAGCAGCTCCGCCAGACAAAGCCCGATCTCGCCGCCGGGCAGGAAAACCGTCTCTCCCGACTTCACGAGCCGGACGGCGGTCTGTGCGATCTCCCGCACTTCCGTGCGGATCTGCACGTCGGGGCGGAACCTCTCTGTCCGCGAACCGTCCGAAATCAGACTGTCCTCAGCCGTGCTGTCGTCCGACCGCGCGCCATCGTTCCGTCTGACGGCGATCGCGCCGCCGTGCGTGCGCTGTAAGAGCCCCTTTTCTTCGAGCAGACGCAGGTCGCGCTTGGCGCTCTCGTAGCCCACGCCGAACTCGCGCTGCAGCTCCGCCGTCGTGACGCTCCCCTTTTCCCGTAACAGGTTTAAGATCGCCTCGTGCCGTTCCTCAATGAACATTTGTTACCATTTCCTTTCTCTTATGACCGGTTTTTTCTTCATTATAGCACGTTTCTGCCCGTTTGTCAAGCCGAAACGGTCATTTTTTGCGGTCGATCATATTCCGCCGTCCGCCGCCGTATAATTCCGGCAGAACGGAAAATTGTGAGGAAAAGTTTGAAAACAAGTTTTCAAGCTTAACGTTTTGAGTTTTTCGCTGCCATCCGGCAGCGAAAAACTCAAAATCGGAACAGAAGTTTCGCAGAAAGGAAGCTTTCGCTTCGCGAAAGCCATGGTTATCATCATGTTGAACCCTTTTGACAACGAACGTTGTCTTGATAACGAACGCTATCTCCCCGAAGGCGCGCGGCTCGGCGTTCCGTCGAACCGTCAGGCGCTCGCATCGCCCGAAACGCTCGAAGCCGCCCGCCTGAACGGCGCTATTCTCGAAGCGGCTGCCGTCCGCTGTTCGCCCGACGAAAACGGCGCGCCGACGCTGACCGTCCCGCTCGGCGGCGGAACGGGGGATCGTCCGCCCGTGATCGGCGTCCTCACGCGCGACGAGACCGTCTTTTCGGACGGACCGGTCCGGGACATCGCCGTCCTCACGCGCGTCGGTCGGCCGGTCTGCTTCAAGGTGCTGTCGGTCTCGCCCGACGGCACGAGCGCACGTCTCTCCCGCCGTCTCGCCCAGAAGGAGTGCGCCGAAGTCTTCCTGTCGAACCTCACGCCCGGCGACGTCATCCCCGCCCGCGTGACGCACCTCGAACCGTTCGGCGCGTTCGTCGACGTCGGCTGCGGGATCGTGTCCATGCTGCCCATCGACAGCCTGTCGGTCTCGCGCATCGACCACCCGAAGCAGCGCGTCAGCGTCGGCGAGGAGCTGAACGTCGTCGTCCGATCGGTCGAAAAGCGGGAGGACGGCTCGGTCGGACGCATCTCCGTGTCGCGAAAGGAGCTGCTCGGCACGTGGGAGGAGAACGCCGCGCTCTTTCGGGTCGGGCAGACCGTGACCGGCGTGGTGCGGAGCATCGAAAGCTACGGCGTTTTCGTTGAGCTGACGCCCAACCTCGCCGGACTGGCGGAGGTTCGCCCCGACGTGACGGTCGGTCAGACGGCGGCGGTCTATATCAAGAGCATCCTGCCCGAACGGATGAAGATCAAGCTCGCCCTGATCGACGGAGGACCGGCGCTCCCCACGCCCGCCCCGAAGCCGCCGCTCGCAGAAAAGCGGCACATCGACCGCTTCACCTACTCGCCCGCCTGCTGTCCGCGGAAGATCGAGACGGTTTTTTCGTAAAAAAAGCGAAATCACAGAAAATTTACACAAAACCCCTTCCCTTTTCGCTCGGAATGGTGTATAATAAGGATAAAGAACGAATCTGGGAGGGGTATTATGAACAACAATCTCATCATCGCCATCGGCAGACAGTACGGCAGCGGCGGACGCGACATCGGCGCGATGCTCGCCGAAAAGCTCGGCATGAAATTCTACAACAACGAACTGATCACCATGGCGGCGCAGAAAAGCGGCATGGCGCACACCGTTCTGGGCGAAGCGGACGAAAAGGCGACCAATTCCCTTCTGTATACGCTCGCACTCGGCTCCTCGTTCATCGGCGGGAACGCCGGCGTCGCGTTCGATATGCCGCTGAACGACAAGCTGTTCGTCACGCAGTCGGATCTGATCCGTTCGCTGGCGGATGAAGGCGATTCGGTGTTTATCGGACGTTGCGCGGACTACGTGCTGCGCGGGTATCCGAACCTGCTGCGGTTTTTCATCTACGCGCCGATGGATTTCCGCGCCGCGCATATCGTCGAACAGCACGGCGTCGACCCGTCGAAGGCGAAGGATCTGCTTATCAAGACCGACAAGCGCCGCGCGAACTACTATAATTATTACACCGGTCAGAAGTGGGGACGGAGCGAGAACTTCGATGTCCTGATCGATTCGAGCCGTCTTGGGCTGGAAGGGACCGCCGCGTACCTTGCCGATTACGCCGAGACGTATCGAAAGCTGAAAATGAACTGAACGCCCCCGTCCGCCGGGACAGTCCCGGCGGACGGGGTTTGAAAAATCAAGGAGCTTGGCTCGGTCCGGCACAGTATCTTTTGCCTGTCGTGCCCAATTTCCGGCAGATTTTTTCAAAAACCCCTTGACAAACCATGTGTGCTGTGATATAATAGTAATGTCGTTGAAAGAACTGCCGCGACGGGATCACCGGGGTGTGGCTCAGTTTGGTAGAGCGCTTGGTTCGGGACCAAGAGGTCGGGTGTTCGAATCACCTCACTACGACTGGAAAAAGGAAGGGCAAAGCCCATCCTTTTTTTTAGTCGGAGTGAGAGTAGTGTTTCGGGTGCCCGGCCTTTTTCGGCACAAACCATTTCGGGACCGAAGGGTATAACGAAAACAGGGAGTTTCAGAAGCGAAGCTCCGCTTCGCGCGTGAAACGACCATGTTTTCGGAAGGGCTGCGATTCGCT
>JAZRXB010000106.1:0-13709 GCA_045600005.1 Eubacteriales bacterium
CAGCTATCCCCCATAATATCGGCGCGAGGGCTCGCCCCGGCTCGCCTTAGAGGTGTTTTTATGTCGGCAAAGCCGACATAAAAACGGATTTTATTATAACGTTTGTCATCTCAAAGCATGAAACAATCGACTAGAAATAGAAATATGAAAAAGATTTTTCTGTCAGATATTGTAATCCTTTTCGATTTGCGTTACAATGTATGGAAAGGGATAAATCCTGTACAAAACAACATTTCGGGAGTGAAAGATTGAAAACAGGCTTTCAATCTTCCCGTTTTGCGGCTTTCGCTGCCGTTCCGGCATCGAAAGCCGCAGATCCGCAGAAAGGTCATAAAAATGAAAAAAGTGAAGCTGTCCGCGCTCAACCGTCTGGACGCGGAGATCGCCGGCGTGGGCGTCGGGAGAGGGCGCTGGAAAGAGGGCGACGTGACGCGCTTCGTCTCGGAGGGACGGCGCAGCGATCTGCTGTTCTGCCAGACTGCGGGCGAACGCAGCTACGAAGCGCCCGGCAGGGAGCCGTTTATCCTGAAAACAGGGGAGATCATCCTGATCCCGACCGGGGAACGCTATGTTTCGCGCGCGGCAGGAGGAAAATCGGAGGGGATCTACATTGATTTTCATATGCGGGACGAAAACGGAGAGCCGATGACCGTCGCGGAAGCGTTTACCGTCGTGAAGGACCCCGGCCGCTTCCGCGCGCGCATCGAGAAGATGCTGATTCATCCGGGCGAGCGTCTGCGCGTCAAAGCGCTGCTTGCGGGCGTTCTCGCCGAGATCTCGGCGGGAGAGGAGGCGCGGGCGCTGACCGAAAGCGAGTTCGGCGCGCTCTATCCCGCCATTCGGAAACTGGAAGAAAACACGGAGGAGCCGGTGAGCGTCGCGGCGCTGGCGAAGCTCTGCTGTATGTCCGAGACCGGCTTCCGGGAGAAGTTCAAGCGGTATTCAGGCGGGATCCCGCCGCTCGAATACCGCAACCGTCTGCGGGTGGAGCGCGCGGAGGAAATGATCCGCACCGGAAATTTTACGGTGACGCAGGCGGCGGAAATGCTCGGCTTCTACGATCTGCCGCATTACTACCGCGTGCTGAAAAGGGTGCGGGAACGGAAGGGGTGAGCCGTCCGACACGGTTTTACGGGAACGTTCGGACGGCAAGCCGCCGAACGAATCCGTCCGGTGAGGTTTTGCGGAAGCGTTTCTGCGGTGAACCGCAGGAGCCGCACATCCGACCGCTTTGCGAAGCGTTCAGTGCGGCAGGACAGCCTTGTCGAACAGCGCCATCTTAATATAGGATAGATATTCGCGCACCATGCTGACGTAATAGTAGCCGAAATGCGGCGACGGCGCGCCGCAGGCTTCGAGCGGCAGTCCGTAGCGCGACGCCTGCATCCGGATGCGCGGCAGGTGAAAGGCGTTCGACACGCCGACGATGCGCTCCGGCGAAAGACCGAGCTTTTCAAGCAGCGCGGCGGTGAAGCGGATGTTTTCGCTCGTCGTGTGGGAGTCGGGCTCGCCGATGATCCGGTCTTCGCCGATACCGAGACGGACGAGATAATTCTTCATCGCTTCGGCTTCGGGCAGAAGCTCGTTCGCCCCCTGACCGCCGCTGACGACGCACTTGGCATCGGGGAGCGCTTCCAGAAGACGGTATGCTTCGTCGAGCCGCAGCTTTAATGACACGCCCGGTTCGGTCCCCTTGACCTGACAGCCGAAGACCAGCACGTAAAGCCCGTCTCCCGTGTCGCCCGCGTCGAGTGTGGAGAGATACCCGTCCGCGCCGTCCGGGACGGCAAGTCCGATGAACGACCAGAACGCGGCGACGCTGACGAGATAGACCCAGAGAAGGATCGTGAAGATCAGCCGAAGCGGTCTGAACGCTCTGCCGAGCTTCTTTTTCAGCCTGTCCGAAAACAGCACGGGAAGGGCGGAGCAGGACATGACGAACAGCGCGAAGAAGCTCATCCACCAGACGTCGAACCCGGCAAGGCAGAGGATCAGATAGACGGCGTAGTACAGAACGATCAGCGAAGCGGCGAGCCGTGCGGCAAGTCCAAGCCGGTCGGTTCGGTCAAATCTCATTGTGTTCCGGCTTCCCGGAACAGCCGGTCGAGACACGGGTCGACGGCGAGCGAACGGACGATGCGGTCGTACTCATCCTTTGCCGCTTTTTCGCGCGCGGGATGCGTCCCGTCGAAAACGGCGCGGATCATCAGATTCTTCGGCGTTTCGTCGGGGTCGATGAGTTCGAGCGTCGTCACGTCGTAGCCGCAGGCTTCGAGACGTTTGACGCGCAGCGCGTCGGTCATCGCGTCGCAGAGCTTCTGCTTTAAGAGCGGGCTTGACAGGATGAAGCCGAATTCCTTTCTGAGCGGCGCGTCGTCCGCCTTTTCGTTCAGCTGCTTTGCCATTTCGTGGTGACAGCAGGGCGTGGAAAGGATGATCTTCGTCTTCCAGCGCACGGCGTTGTAGAGGACGATATCGGTCGCAATGTCGCAGGCGTGGAGCGAGATCACCATGTCGGGCGCTTCGGGCGGCTCGTACTCGTTGATGTTTCCCGAAACGAAGGAGAGCGAGTCGAAATGCTGACGCTTCGCCGCCTCATTGCAGAACGCGATGACGTCCGCTTTCAGGTCGACGCCGGTCATGCGGACCTCGCGTCCGAGCAGGACGGTGAAGTAGTAGCAGACCGCGAAGGTCAGATAGCTCTTGCCGCAGCAGAGGTCGCAGATGACCGCCGGGCGGTCCTTCGGAAGCTCGTCCTCCACGTCGCGGATGAGCTCGAGGAAGCGGTTGATCTGGCGGAACTTCGCCTGCTTTTTGTCGTGGATGCGTCCGCTCGCGTCGGCAAGTCCCAGCTCGCGCAGAAACGCGGCGTCGCGCGACGGGTCGATGAGATAATGCTTCCCGTCCGGCGCGGCTTCCGCCTTTTCGCCTTCTTCGCCGAGTCTGCCCGACACGTGCGTCGAGCCGGACTTCGAGCGGCGGATCTCAAGGTCTCCGGCAGTTGTGAAGAGATTGACCTGCCGGAATTCGTCGAGCGACAGCGCGCACAGCTCGCACGCGCAGCTCCCGTCGGGCGCAAGATTGGTCTGATAGACCTTGTTGTCGCGGGTGAAGCGTTCGAGTTTCACGTAGACCGAACCGTCCGTTTTTTTCGCGGGCGAAGCGACGGCTTTGAGGACGGATTTATCCTCGGGCTTGGAAAAGACCGCTTTTTTGAGAAGTCCGCGGTCGAGAATGTCGGAAAAAAGCTGTTTGATCTGTTGATCGGGCATCATGCCACCTTACTTTCTGCACAGAATGAGGTTCTGTTCTTCATTATAACATAACAGCCGGAAAAAAGCCACGTTAATTTGTAAATTCTCGGTCGGTCTTTGCCGGGAGCGTTTCGGGCGTGCGCTTCCATTCGTTCGGCGTCATGCCGAGACGCTTCCGGAAAACGGCGCAGAAGTATTCGGCGGACGTAAAGCCCGACGCGGCGGCGGCTTCCTTGACCGACCCTCCGCCCGACAGGACCGAGCAGGCGAGCCGCAGCCGAAGCTCCGTCCGGTATTCGGTGAAGGGAATCCCGGTCGAGCCGCGGAACAGCCGCCCGAGGTAGTTCGGCGTGACCGAGAGGGCTTCGGCGGCGGCGGTCAGAGCGCCCTCTGAAAGAGGTGCGGTCAGATTCTTTCTTGCCCACGCTTCGGCTTCCGCGACCAGCGGCGGAGCGGCGGTGCGGACGCCCGCGAGCCTTGCCGTTTCGATCAGCAGACGGTTGATGACCGACGACGCGAACAGCGGCGCGAAGGGTGCGTCGGGCGCTTCGTCCGCCAGAGCGCGGATATCATCGAGCGCACGGCGAAGTTTATCTTCCCCGAAGCGGCAGACGAGGGCGCGTCCGGCAGTCACGCCCGTCAGAGCCGCGTCGGGCAGCGAGCCTGAAAAGGAGAGATTGGCGAGCGTCAGAGGTTCTCCCGGCGGCACGCGGATGCTGTGGACGCTTTCGGGAAGAGCGGTCATCAGCCATGCGTCGCCCGGCGAGACGGGGCGTTCTCTGCCGCCGCAGAGGTGGAACGCGGTCCCGGACGCGACGATCTCCAGCTCGAAGAAACGGTGCCGGTGGAACGGAACGGTGTGACCGGCGGGGATCGTCCGGAATCCCGCCGTGAAGCCGGGATTGGCGGGGAAGGTCTGCTCGATGGTACAGGCAGTCATAAAATCCCCCTTTTGTGTTGATTTTCTATATAATACCACAGATTCGTCCGGTTGACAAGCCCCTTTTTCGGTGCTATAATGAAAAAAACGGAATCGGAGGATTTCTCATATGGATACCAAACTGAACGGAAAGAAAATTCTGGTGATCGGCGGGACTGGGTCGATGGGTTCGTACCTCGTGCCGGAGCTGCTGGCGCGCGGTTACGCGGTCGACGTCTTCGCGCTCGACAAGCCGACCTTTGAACACCCCGCGCTGAATGCCTTTACGGGTGACTGCCGTGACCTTGCGACGCTCCGCCGCGTGCTTTCGGGCAGCTACGACGGGATCATTGATTTTCTCAATTACGACGTCCGGGAGTATACCGAGCGCCATCGGATGTTTCTGGAGACCGGCGCGCACTATATTTTCCTGTCGTCCTACCGCGTCTATACCGACCTTGACCCGGTGACGACCGAGACCTCTCCGCGTCACGCCGACGTGTCGCCCGACGAGGAATTCAGACGTTCCGGCGACTACTCGATCTACAAGGCGCAGGACGAGGATATTCTCCGCGCGTCGGGCTGCGATAACTTTACGATCGTGCGTCCGTCCATCGTCTTTTCGCGGCTGAGCTTCCCGCTCGTGTCGCTGGGCGCCTGCTCGATCGTCAACCGCGCAAGGGACGGGAAGCCGACGATCATCCCCGACGAAGCGGTGAACGTGCAGGGGACCGCCACGTGGTCGGGCGATCTTGCGAAGATGTACGCGGGCATCCTCTGCAACCGGAACTGCTACGGCGAAGCCTACACGTTTGCCACGTCGGAGCATCTTTCGTGGGGAACGGTCGCGTCGTATTACCGCGACCTGCTCGGACTTCACACGCTGACCGTGCCGCTCGAAGACTACAAGGAGGTCTACGGAATGCACTCGAAGTGGAGCGTATGGCAGATCGATTACGACCGGATGTTAAACCGCGTGATGGACAACACGAAGATCCTGAAGGCCGCCGGGCTGTCCGCGTCCGACCTCACGCCGGTCTATACGGCGTTCGAGCGGGAGCTTTCCGCGATCCCGAAGGAATACCGCTTCCCGGACGTTTTCGGCGTCAACGACCGGATGGACGCCTATCTGAAAAACGGCGGGAAGATCGTCCGGGAACTGTACTGAAATAGCCGATCGTTTCATGCTATAAGATGACAAGCGTTATAATAAAATCCGTTTTAATGTCGGCTTTGCCGACATTAAAACTCCTCTAAGGCGAGCCGGGGCGAGCCCTCGCGCCGATATGGGGAGAGCCGACAAAACAAATTTTGTCGGCGGCGATAAGCGCGAATACCGATTGTAAAACGCGGTTTTACAATCGACTACTGTACTGAAAGGAAAGGATATCATGGAGAAAAAACCGCTCAGAGTGATCCAGGTCGGCGCCTATCCGTATGTACACGCCGCGCACATCGCGGGCGCGGTCCGCGCGATGCCGGAGGAATACGAGCTGTGCGGACTGGTGACGGAGGACGACGCCTCGTCCGCCTGCGCCGGACGCGACCGGGTGTACGCCGGACTGCGGCGCATGACGTGGGAGGAAGCCGTTTCGGAAAAGCCGGACGCTTTCCTCATCGAAAACGAGGAGCATTCGATCGTTCCCGCCGCCATCCGTGCGCTTGACGCCGGTTTCCCGGTCCATATCGACAAGCCGGGCGGGGAAGATCACGAGGAATTCGCGGCGATGTGCCGTCTGGCGAAGGACAAGAAGCTGCCGCTGAGCGTCGGCTATATGTACCGCCACAATCCTGCGGTGCTGTACGCGCTCGGACTGGCGCGGGAAGGAAAGCTCGGCGAGATCATATCGGTCGAAGGGCAGATGAGCTGTCTGGGCGACGACGGCTACCGGCGGTCGATGCTCCGCTACGGCGCAGGGATGATGTTCTATCTCGGCTGTCACATGACCGATCTGGCGGTGCATTTCCTCGGCTTCCCGGAAAAGGCCGTGCCGTTCAACGTGCGCACCGGCTATCACGGCATCGACTGCTATGACAGCACGTTCTGCGTTCTGTGCTACCCGAAGGGCGCATCGTTCGTCAAGGTGAGCTGCATGGAGCAGAACGGACGCGAACGCCGTCAGTTCGTCATCTCCGGCACGGAAGGAACGGTCGAGATCCGTCCCATCGAAGCGCCCGACGGTCACGGCGCGGACCGGATGTACGCGAAGGTGACGCTCGGCGAAAGGAAGCCGGACTTCGACAAGAGCGAACCGGTGAGCTTCGGTCCGCACCGGCGCTACGACGGGCTTCTGCACTCCTTCGCGTCCTATGTGCGCGGCGAAGCGGTGAACCCTTACACACCGGACTACGAGGAAAAGCTGCACGCGCTGATCCTTGAGACCTGCCGGGTCTGAATCTGTGCGCGGCTCCCTCCGCATCGGCGGAGGGAGCCGCCTTTTTTTCGCTTTCCGATTGACTTTTTTTCGCTTTTGTATTATAATGCAAGGTGGAATAATCAGATCCGGTCAGCCGGATGGAAAGGTCGTCATGATGAAAAAATCATTTGATATGAAAAAAACGGCGTGCCTCCTGCTCGCGCTGCTTCTGTCGCTGTCGGCGGTCTCCTGCGGGAGCGAAGCGCCTGCGAACGACGACGATACGCAGTCTGCCGAATCGACCGGGCCCGCCGTCACCGACCCGCGCGATGCGTACCGTTCGATGCTTCCGGCAGTCGAGGATTTCGGCGGCGGCGCGTTCCGCATCCTCATCAAGGACGAATGCAATATCGTCCGCGGCGTACCCTGCTACTATGCCGACGAGCAGACCGGCGAGACGGTCAACGACGCGCTTTACACGCGCAACCGCATGGTCGAGGAGGACTACGGCGTTGAGATTCAGGTGATCTATACGTCGGACGTGGAGGACGAGCTCCTGCGCGGGACGATGGCGGGCGACGATTTCTGCGATCTGGCTGCGCCGCGCGAGACCCGCAAGTTCATCGGTCAGCTCCCGCAGGGAACGGTGATGGACCTGAATACCCTGCCGGAATTCAGTTTCGACGCGCCGTGGTGGTCGAAGTGCATGGATGAGCTGGAATTCTACGGAAAGCAGTTCTTCCTGATCGGCGACATCGCGCCGAGCTTCGACGTGAACATGGTGTGCGTGACCTTCAACCAGAAGCTCTACGACGAGCTGGGATTTGAAAATCCGTACAGGATGGTCAACGAGGGACGCTGGACGTTCGATAAGCTGGGGGAAATGGCAAAGAGCGTGTCGCGCGACCTGAACGGCGACGCAAAGATCACGGTCGCCGACCAGATCGGTCTGCTGACCGAAAACGACGCCGCGAACTATTTCTTCTCCGGCTCGGGCGAAGCGTATGTGAGAGCCGAAAAAGGCGATTATCAGTTCAATTTCGGTTCCGAAAAATGCTTCGACGCATTTGATAAGGTGTTTGAGCTGATGTTCGACGCCGAGCATGTGTTCCCGATCAACAGCGGAGCCTACGATCCGCAGTTCACGACCGCGAACTGCTGGACCGAGGCGACAAAGATCATGTCGGAGGACCGTGCGCTGTTCCGCACCGGCACGTTCGGCGACACCACCGAATACCGCGATATGAAGTCCGACTTCGGCGTTCTGCCGATCCCGAAGCTCGACGAGAAGCAGGAAAACTACTGCTGCGAGCTTTCCGAATGGTGTCAGCCGCTGGTCATCCCGGTCACGGTGAAGAACGTCCACCGCGCCGCGCTGGTCACGGAAGCGCTCTGTATGCAGGGAAAGTTTGTCATCATGCCCGAATTCTACGAGGATTTCCTCGGCGAAAAGGTGCTGAGAGACGAAGAATCGAAGAAGATGATCGACCTGATGTTCGCGTCGGCGACGGTCAATCTCGACACGTGGTTCGACATGACCGGTCTTTCGGCTTCGATCCGGGACATGGTGAAGTCGGGGACCTATACGCTCGCGTCTCAGGCGGCGGCGCTCCAGACCTCGGCGCAGGCAAAAATGAAGACCGTTCTGGACGGGATCAAAAATCTGAAATAAACCGGCTGCCGCCTGTCGGAAATGAATGAAACCGGACCGGTTCCGGCTTTGTGTCAGCCTTTCCGGGTGCGGACCCGGAAAGGAACGGATAAAGCGGGATCCCTGAATAGACCGGGTCAGCGGCGGTTTATCGCATCCTGTGATCTTCTGCGGATCTGCCGCAGTCTCACAGGGGATGCGGAAGAAACGATAATCGAAAAATTGCGGAGGAATAGTCATGTTTGGTTCCAGTTATGAGAAGCAGTCAACGGAAAGCTCCATTGATCTGATGGCAGTACGGATGCAGAAGCATATCGGCGGATTTGTGGAGATCGAATCGACGGTAGCCAATCCCGCCCGTGACGCTGATGGACATATATGGGTTACCGGCTACGCAAAGATCAGATCGGCTGTCCGTCCGGCTTCGAGCGGCTTTTTCACCGGCTTCAAGCCTGCGGTCTATACGGTCGAGTTTTCAAACGGCGCAGTCCTGACGATCGAGCATAGTTATAAAAGCAAAACGAATTATCTCAAAGAGGTCATCGGCTATCAGGAGACCTACTGCGTTGACCGCGCCGCCTTCTGTAAGCTGCGGCAGGAGTTTCTGTATATGCAGTATGACCTTAACTGTGTATTTCCGAATGACCTGAGTTCGGGACACGTCGTTTCCGACAGACTGTATCTGGATAAGCTCACGGTGATCGAAGACAATCTGACCGCCAAGGAAAAGCTGACGTCGTACAATACACGAAAGGCAGCCGCGATCAAACGTGAAAACATGGTGAATGCCATGCAGCGGGCCAATGAACTCAGAGCGCAGGATACAGCGGCGCGGCGGCAGGCACAGGCACAGCAGATAACGTCGAGTGAGCTTGACAGCCTTTTCAAAATCAAATAAGGAAAGAAAGCTCCGCGATCTGAACGGTGATCCGTATGAAACGCCGGAAAAGGGTATCGTACATGGAATGACGGACACGGCCGCAGAGACGGTAAGAGCGGTATTCTCCGCCCGTGTCTTTCGCTTCATGCAGAAAAGCTCAGGGGATCTTCCTCTGAGCTTTTTCCGCGCATGGTCGTGACATTCGCTTCGGATACCTGACAAAACGCAGGAATTGCGTTTTCCTCTTGACATTCCGCGCCGGATGTGTGATAATATTATGTAATCTATATTTTTTCTGAAAAGGACTTCCATGAATACGAAATTTGAATACGAATATGTCGCCACCTGCCTGTTCGGGCTGGAAAGTCTGCTCGGCGAGGAGATCGAAGCGCTCGGTTACGAGAAGATCGAAACCATCGACGGGCGCGTGACCTTCCGCGGAGATCTGGCCGCTGTCGCACGCTGCAATCTGTGGCTGCGCTTTGCCGAACGGCTTTACATCAGAATGGGCAGCTTTGCCGCCGGGACCTTCGCCGAGCTGTTCGACGGGACCAATCAGCTTCCGTGGGAGAACTGGATCGCAAAGGACGACGCTTTCCCGGTCAAGGGTCACAGCATCAAATCGGCGCTGACCAGCATCCCCGACTGTCAGTCGATCGTCAAGAAGGCGATCGTCAACCGCCTGTCGGACGAATACGGCGTGAGCTGGTTCAAGGAGGAGGGGACGAAATATCAGGTCGAGTTCTTCATCCTGAAAGACGTCGCCACGCTGATGATCGACGCTTCCGGCACGCCGCTCCATAAGCGCGGCTATCGTCCCGCCGTCGGCGAAGCGCCGCTCCGGGAAACGCTCGCCGCCGCGATGGTGAAGCTCTCCCGTCCGCGTGACGAAGTGCTTTTGTGGGACCCCTTCTGCGGGTCGGGGACCATCGGCATCGAAGCGGCGCTGATGATGACGAACACCGCGCCGGGACTTTCCCGCACCTTCGTTTCGGAGGATTTCTACGACATTCCCGAAAAGCTCTGGAAGGACGCGCGGGAGGAAGCAGGGAGCCTCGTGCGCAAAACGCCCTTCGAGGTCTACGCGAGCGACATCGACGAAAAGATGGTCGATCTCGCGCGCGGGAACATCCATCGCGCCGGTATGGGCGGACACATCAAATGCTTCGTGCGCGACGCGACGCAGATCGTCCGCTCCGACCGCCGGGCGACGATCGTCTGCAACCCGCCGTGGGGCGAGCGTCTGTCGGACGGGGACGAGGTGGCGAAGCTCTATCACGACATGGGCGTCTGCTTTGAAAAGCTCGCGCCGTGGCAGATCTACATCCTGTCGAGCGTGCCGGATTTCGAGCGTCTGTACGGCAGACGCGCCGACAAGGTGCGCACGCTCTACAACGGCATGATCAAATGCGGCTATTTCCAGTATTTTAAGGCAGCCTCTAAAAATTCATGAGGAAGAAAAACAAACCCCGATACTATGGGTATCGCGTTTTGTTTTTCAACGGATTATTTGAATTTTTAGAGGTAACCTTAAGAACGATATCCCGCGCACCGGTGCGCGGGACGGCGGACGCTTTGCCGGAAAGCCCGGTGCGGACGCTCCGGCACGGCATTACGGGAGGGACGCTTCGGACCGCCGGATAAAGCAGGATGTCCGAAAGGAAAAGGAAAACGATTCCGAATAAGCGCGGTTTGGTTGAAACAGCGTTCAGCCGGGAACGAAAGAAAGGATGAAAAACATGAATTCACGCTGGATCTGGTATCGGGGAGACTATGAGATCTATCACAGTATGCTGCTTCACGCCCGCCGCGAGGAGTACGGCGCGGACTATCCGTGTATGTGGGGACTGGCGAACGTGTATCCCCGCGTCAACTTCATGAAGATCGCGGACCTTGCCGCCGACGGCTTCGTGAGACTGCGCGTCCACGGCATCGGTTATCTGCTGGTCGACAATATTCGCTATCCGAGCGGCGAGACGGTCGCCGTCAAAGCCGGACGGCATGATTTCAGGATCGTGGCGATGAACACAAAAGGTCTGCCCGCCGCGTATCTCGAATCCGACTGTCTTGCGACCGATTCCTCGTGGCTCTGCTCGCCCGGCAGCGGCGTCTATACCGAACATGCGGGCGACGAACCGGCGTACACGCGGCCCGACGACGACGTGGAGGTCTTCCCGTTCGTCTATACCGACGTGAAGCCGGTCACGCTGACCGAAACGTCTCTCGGCACGCTCGTCGATTTCGGGCGCGAGCTGTTCGCGCGGCTGACCTTCGACGCAGCGGACGAGCGCGTGACGGTCGTTTACGGCGAGACCGCCGAGGAAGCGTCGTCCTACGGACTCGGCTTCCGGAAGGACGCTCTGCTGACCGAAACGGTGGAAGGGAAGGGGAGGCACGAACTGACCGGGCGCGCGTTCCGTTACGTCACGTTCATCGGAAAGGCGGAAAATCCGACCGCGAAGCTCGAACTGCTCGACGTGACGCCGAAAGCGTCCTTCTCGTGCGACGACCCGCTCGTCGAAAAGCTGTTCGGGATCTGCGCGTACACCTTCCATCTGAACAGCCGGGAATTCCTGCTCGACGGCATCAAGCGCGACCGCTGGTGCTGGTCCGGGGACGCCTATCAGTCCTACATGGTCAACGACTATCTGTTCGCCGACCGTGCGCTGAACCGGCGGACGCTCACCGCGCTCTACGGCAAGCCGCCGTATTTCGAGCATATCAATACGATCAACGACTATTCCGCGCTGCTGATCATCGGTACGGCGGAGTATCTGTACACGACCGGCGACCGGGACTTTGTCCGGTTCATCTGGCCGCGCGCGAAGGCGCTGTACGATTTCATCGTCGCGCGGCTCGATGAAAACGGGTTCGTGACCGCGCGTCCGGGCGACTGGATCTTCATCGACTGGTCGGCGATCGACAGGACGGGCGCGGTCTGCGCCGAGCAGATCCTATTCTGGCAGGCGTGCCGCTCGATGGCGGCTCTGGCGAAGGCGGTCGGCGAGCCGGATGAGTTCACCGCCCGCGCGGAAGAACTGAAGGAAAAGATCGAAGCGTTCTACTGGGACGCGGAAAAGCAGGCGTACATCGACAGCTTTTCGTCCGGGAAACGGAACGTCACGCGCCACGCGGCGATCTTTGCGATCCTGTTCGATTTCGTCGACCGGGAGCGCGCGGAGCTTCTCTACCGCACGGTCCTGACGAACGAAAATGTGACAAAGCTCACCACGCCCTATTTCGAGTTCTTCGAGCTGAAAGCGCTCTGCTCGCTCGGTCACATCGAAGCGGCGCAGGACATGATCGACTCGTACTGGGGCGGGATGGTAAGGCTCGGCGCGACGACGATCTGGGAGCAGTACGATCCGAAGGAGAGCGGCATTTCGCACTACGGGATGTACGGCTCGCGCTTCGGAAAATCGCTCTGCCACGCATGGGGAAGCGGACCGGTCTATCTGCTCGGACGGTACTGTCTGGGCGTTTATCCGACGGGCGAGGGAACGAAGACCTTCGCAGTCGAGCCGGATCCGGGGCGCTACGAGCGCTTCGAGGGGACTGTTCCGGTCGAAGGCGGTTCGGTGAAGGTGTCCTACGATCACGGAAAGCTGACGGTCCTGACCGACCGCGCGGGCGGCGTCGTCCGCTTCGGCGGCGCGGAGTACGCGCTCGAAGCGAACGTCCCGCTGACCGTGACCCGGTAAATCTCCCGAAAAAGCTATTATATTTCACAAAACCGCAAAATGGTTCTTGACAAAACTGGCGGTTCGGTGTATAATGATGACGGATGCAAAAGTCCTGATTCCGCTTTCATGCGGCAAAACATAACTGAAAAGGAGACTGACCCATGAAAAAGCTCATCGCTCTCATTCTCTGCGCGGCAGTGATCTGTATGCTGACGCTCAGCGCATCGGCAGCCGCTTCCTATTCCAAGACCGAACCCACGAACCTCGGAACGCTCATCGTCAAGAAGGGCGCCGCACAGGAAGACGTCGCCGAATTCGGCGGGACCGTTGTCAACCTCAAGGCAGGCGGAACCACCTTCTGCCCGAAGGTCGACCAGTGGGTACGCTATGAGTTCAAGGCAGACAAGGACGGCACCTACACGTTCGTGTTTGAATATGTCGCCCGCACCGGCTCCAACCGCGCCGTTGACTACGCCATCGACTCGAAGGACGCTGCAAAGCGCGTGTTCTGCGATCTGCCCGAATCCGACGATCATCAGTTTGCCATTGTCACCGAGGAGCTGACCGCCGGTACGCACAGCTTCTACTTCTTCATGCCGACCGGCTTTGACGACACCAACATCAAGAGCTGCGACATCTACGGCTGGGCCGCATACTTCACGAAGGAAAAGGAAGCTCCGAAGCCCGCCGAGACCAAGACCGAGACCAAGACCGCAGCGAAGACCGCCGACGGCGCATCCGTCGCTCTCGCCGCTCTCGCCGTTTCCGCAGCGGCAGCCATCGTCGTTTCCAAAAAGCACTGAATCCACTGACCGGTCTGGCGCGGGCGCAAACGCCCGCGGCGGACCTTTCTGATCCAAAGCGGTCCCGCCGCAGGAAAACAGAAAATCCGACGTCTAATTGACGTCAGATTTTCTGTTTCGGATACCTCCGAACGGACAGCCGGATCAGAGCTGTTCCTTGAC
>JAZRXB010000107.1:0-15411 GCA_045600005.1 Eubacteriales bacterium
CGAAACAAACCCCGGAAGGCATAGTACCTCCTATGCCGACGAAATTTGTACAGTATGACGGGAAAGATGCAAGCAAGCGTGCCATCAAGGCGAAAGCCGTGAATTGTGCGGTATTGCCTTAATTGACTGATAACAATTCACATATGATGAAATGATGATCAGATTGGAGAAGAATATGAACGGACAGTCCTATCAGGTCTGTGTCTGCGGAGGCGGACCGGCGGGCGTCTGCGCGGCGATCGCGTCCGCGCGGACAGGCGCAAAGACGATTCTCATCGAACGGAACGGGATGCTCGGCGGTATCTGGACCGCCGGACTGCTCAGCTGGATCCTCGACTGCTCAAACAAGAACGGCGTTCTGCGCGAGCTGATGACAAAGCTCGAAAAGGAAGGACACGGACGCTTTGCGCGCGGCGGGAATTTCCTTGCCGAGCCGGAGCAGACAAAGCTGGCGATCGAGGAAATGTGCATCGAAGCGGGCGTGGAGATCCTTCTCTACACGCCGATCATCGGCGCGAAGGTGAGCGAGGACGGGCGCGTCACGTCGGTCGTCTGCCTTGACCGGACCGAAACCTTTGAGGTGTCCGCCGACGTGTTCGTCGACTGTACGGGCGACGGAGACCTTGCGTATTTTGCGGGCTGCTCCTATACCTACGGCGACGGAGACCGCGCACAGCCGATGTCGCTGATCGCGCTGGTCGACGGCATCGACGCGAAGGAAGCGCGTGAATTCGACAATGCCGAGCCGTATCCGAAGGGCGCGCCGAACGCGAAGTCGAGAATGCTTACCTATATGCGTTCGCTCGGTGTAAATCCGAGCTATGGTTCGCCGTCGTTCTGGCATATCGCGGACGGTCTGTGGCTTGTAATGACCAATCAGGAATTCGGATATCGTCCGGATTCGACGGCGGAGCTGACCAAGGCGACGCTTCATGCGAGACGCGAGCTTGCCGCGCAGGTGAACGCGCTGAAACAGAGCGGCGGCGTCTGGCGGAACATCCGGCTTCTGGCGACCGCGCCGACTATCGGTGTGCGTGAGAGCCGCCGGATCCTCGGCGAATATGTGCTGACCGACGAAGACCTGATAAACGGCGCGAGATTCGACGACGCGGTATGCGACGTGACGTTCGGCATCGACATCCATCCGACCGCTGCGACGCGGACGTTTGCCGAGGAATGCGGCAAGCTGCGCGCGAAGCCCTATCAGATCCCGCTGCGTTCGCTGATCGCGAAGGAGCGGAAGAATCTGCTGATGGCGGGGCGCTGCATCAGCGGTTCGTTCGGCGCACATTCGAGTTACCGGGTCAGCGGCGACGCGGCTGCGACCGGCGAGGCTGCCGGACGGTACGCGGCGTCTCTGACGGTCAGCAAAGACTGAGGTTCGGTCATGAAAGAAAACGGTCTCCGCGTTTTCACGCAGGGACCGTTTTTCCGCGTTTTTGCGCGGAATCTGTCACAGAAATGAAAAAACAGCAGAAAACCGCCCGGACGTTTCCGTCCGGGCGGTTTTCATGCCGTCAGGCTTTCGTCGAAAATCAGACGCAGCCCTGAGCCTTCATTGCTTCTGCAACCTTTAAGAAGCCTGCGATGTTGGCGCCCGCAACGAGGTCGCCTTCCATACCGTAGGTCTTGGCTGCGCTTGCGCAGGCGTCGTAGATGTTCTTCATGATCTGGTGCAGCTTTGCGTCGACTTCCTCGGCGGTCCAGCTGTAACGCATGGAGTTCTGGCTCATTTCAAGACCGGAGACGGAGACGCCGCCGGCGTTGACTGCCTTGGACGGAGCGATGACGACGCCGTTTTCCTTGAGGTAAGCGACAGCGTCAGCGGTGGTCGGCATATTCGCGACTTCGATGTAGTACTTCAGACCGTTGGCGACCATGTTCTTTGCGTCTTCGAGTCTGACTTCGTTCTGCGTTGCGCAGGGCATACAGATGTCGACCTTGACTTCCCACGGCTTCTTGCCTGCATAGAACGGAACACCGAACTTGTCTGCGTAGTCCTGAGCCTTGTTGCGGCCGGAAGCGCGCATTTCGAGCATAAACGCGATCTTTTCGGGCGTGGAAACGCCGTCCTTATCGTAGATGTAGCCGTCGGGACCGGAGATGGTGAGGACCTTGCCGCCCAGCTCGGTGATCTTCTGAACTGCGCCCCATGCGACGTTGCCGAAGCCGGAGACTGCGAAGGTCTTGCCCTTGATCTCTTCGCCGTAGCCCTTGAGGACTTCGACTGCGAAGTAGGTTGCGCCGTAGCCGGTAGCTTCCGGACGGATGACGGAACCGCCGTAAGGCAGGCCTTTGCCGGTGAGAACGCCGGTGAACTCGTTAGCGAGTCTCTTGTACTGACCGAACAGATAGCCGATCTCTCTTGCGCCGACGCCGATATCACCGGCGGGAACGTCCGCGACTGCGCCGTTGTGACGGTACAGCTCGGCCATGACGCTCTGGCAGAAGCGCATGACTTCCGCGTCGCTCTTGCCGGACGGATCGAAGTCGGAACCGCCCTTGCCGCCGCCCATGGGGAGACCGGTCAGGCTGTTCTTGAAGGTCTGCTCGAAGCCGAGGAACTTCATGATGGAGGAGTTTACGGTCGGATGGAAGCGGAGACCGCCCTTGTACGGACCGATTGCGGAATTGAACTGGCAGCGGAAACCGCGGTTGACCTGGACCTTGCCGTTGTCGTCGACCCACGGAACACGGAACTGAACGAAACGCTCCGGTTCTACGATGCGCTCGAAAATGCCTGCTTCGATGAAGTCAGGACGCTTTTCGGCGACCGGCTCGAGGGACTCGAAAACTTCGAGGACCGTCTGCTGGAACTCGGGCTCGTCGGGGTTTCTTTTGCAGACCGTCTCGTAGACGCCTGCAAGGTAGCTGTTCTTAAGTGCCATGATTGTAACTCCTTTTTGGTAGCTCCGCGCCGACCCGCAAGCGAAGCGGCGCGTGAATTTGGGTATGCACATATTATACATCATTTTTGCCTGTTTTGCAATATCCCGGACAAAATAATTCAAAACGAAATTGTAAAGATATTTTTAAGGTAGTTTTGGAAATTTTGTACAACGGGGCGGAATGATTGACAAAGAGCTGTCATACAGTGAACAGAGAACAAGGAACGGGGCGTGAGAGTTCATGAAGCGGTTTATCAAAAACGGACTTTTGATGGCGGCGGCTTCGATCCTGCTGCGGCTGCTCGGCGTGTGGTTCAACGCCTTTGTGACCGCAAGGATCGGAGCGGACGGAATGGGGCTGTTTTCGCTCGTGATGAGCGTTTACGGGCTTTCGGTGACGGCGGCTTCGGCGGGGGTGAATCTCGCGGCGAACCGGCTGTGCGCGAAGGAGATCGAACGGACCGGTTCGGCGCGAGAGGTGTTAAGGCGATGCTTTCTGTACGCCGGGACCTGCGGAGGAGTATCGGCGTGCGCGCTGTACATCGGCGCGGAGCGGGTCGCGCTCGACTGGCTGGGAGACGGACGCTGCACGGCTTCTCTGAAGCTGCTCGCGCTGAGTCTTCCCTTCATCGCGCTGTCGAACGTTCTGCACGGGTATTTTTCGGCGGTGCGGAAGGTGTCGAAAAGCGCGGGCGTGGCGGTTTTTGAACAGCTTTTCAAGACCGGCTTCACGGTCTGGGCGCTGTTATGCCTTGTGCCGGACGGCATCGAGTACGCCTGCATGGCGATCGTCGGAGGCGGCGCTCTGGCGGAAAGCGCATCCTTTCTGGCGGCGCTCTGCGTCTTTCTGCTTGAAAAAAGGCGATGGAAACCGGCTCGGTTTATGCTTTCGGCGGCAGAGGGAAAAGCTCTGACGCGGGAGCTGTTCGGCATCACGGTCCCGGTCGCGGCGGCGGCGGTCATCCGGTCGGGGCTCACCACGCTCGAACACACGCTGATCCCGCGCGGACTGCGCGCCAATCCCGCGACGGCGGACACGGCGCTGGCGGCTTACGGCGTGCTGTGCGGCATGGCGATGCCGGTGGTGATGTTCCCGACCGCGCTGCTCTACTCGTTCACCGGGCTTCTGATCACCGAATTCGCCGAAGCCGAGACGAAGGGCGCGCGAGGACATATCCGCTCGATGACCGGCAGAGCGCTCGGCGCGACGCTGATGTTTTCGGTCGGCTGTGCGCTCTGCATGGGGATCTACGCCGACCGGCTGGGGGAGTTCATCTATCACATCCCGGACGCTGGACTGATGATCCGCGCGATGGCGCCGCTGGTTCCGGTGATGTACCTCGACCACTGTGTGGACGCGATGTTAAAGGGGCTGGGCGAGCAGGTCTATGTGATGAAGGTGAATATTTTCGACGCGGGAATGTGCGCGTTTCTCGTCTGGCTGCTCTGTCCGCGCATCGGGATCTGGGGATATGTCGTCACGATCTATGTAAGCGAGCTGATCAACGCGGCGCTGTCTGTCGGAAGACTGCTCGTGCGGACGGAATACCGCCTTTCGTGGGCGGCGATCGCACGGACGGCGCTCGGCGCGGCGGCGGCTTATCTGCTGACCGGACGGTTCGGGACGGCGGAAGGGACGGCTGCGCTGTTCGGCGGCATAGCGGTCACAGCCGGGGTCTATCTGGCGGTCCTGCTTCTGACCGGCGCGGGAAAGCTGTTAAGCACACGGCAGCCGGCGCGGCGGAAAACACAGGCGGCGGGAAAAGCAGTCCCCGCCGGACGAAAGTCCGGTCGGGACTGCTTTTCATAGATTGTACCGGTGTTTCGTCCGGCAGATGCGCGGTATACGGCGATTACATCGTCGGGACGGTCACGCCGCCGAAGCGTTCATGCCACCGAAAAAAAGCCGGTGCGCGATAGGTCGAACTGTACGGCAAAGGCCGGTGCGTTCAATCGAGCTGCTTTTCGACGACCTCGCAGACCGACGCCAGCACGCGCTCCGACGCGGCAGGGTCCGCCGTTTTTTCGGCGTACTTGATCTGCTCGATCAGCTCCGTGATCTCGCCGATGGAGCCGAGCGTCATGCCCGCCGCGATCTTTTCGGATTTTTCGTGCGGCGTGTCCGATTCGCGTAAGCTCAGATTCATCCGGGACAGCAGACCGATCATCATCGAATAGGAATAGGTCAGCTTTTCCTCATCGGTTTTCAGACGGGAAAGCTCGCTGCGGAAATCACGCGCGGACATTCGGGGACGGGCGAGCGAGGTCTGCGCGGCGGAGGTCTTCTTATTCGTTTTCAGCGTGACCACCGTGTCCTTGTAGTTGATCTCGCGCTCGGCGTGGTCGGAGGCATAGTCGCCCGTTCCCATGAACAGCGAGACGAAGCTGCGCAGAAGGTCCTTGAACCATTCGAGGATCTCCTGTACGAGCGAGTGACGGATGAAAATGAAGATCAGAATGGCTCCGACGATAAAAACGAGCGCGCCGACGACGGTGAACAGGCTGTTCGCTTTTTCGAGCCGGTTGACGCCCATCGCCATGTCGCCGACGGCGGAATAGGTGTCCTCCGTGCGCGGCTGATTCGGCTTGTTCGCCATGACGACCGTATAAACGATCAGATAGAAGATGAATTTGCCGATGACGAACAGTCCGTTGACGAGGATGTACATGAAGATCCCGGCGAACGCGGTCAGAACGAGCGCGAGCAGGATCATGCGAAGATTGTACCAGCGGGCGGTCGGCGTGATCTTCGTGACCGTAACGCCGCTGTACGCGCGGATGATGTAGCTCTGGTTGCAGATGATGACGGCGCAGACGACATAAAGACCGAAGCAGACGCCGAGCGCCGCGCCGTAGTTTGCCGATGCGCCGGTGACGAACCAGAGCAGTCCGGAGATCGCCAGCGTGGTGAGGAGCGATTTGTGCGACATGATCCGGTTCGACGGATAGAACGCGATGACGGCGCCCGCCGTCGCCGAGCCGAACACCGAAGCCGCGCAGAGATGCGGCTGGAGCGAATAGGCGTCGTAGTTGAGGAGCTTTCCCTCATAGACCAGCCGGATGAAGTAGCTGTTGAACGCGCCGCGCAGGATGACGGACAGGATCAGAAACGCGATGGCGGCGGGGAACAGGAGACGGTAGTCGATCAGTCTTCCCGTTCCCTCATAGGAATAATCGACGACCTTCTTTTTTCCGGCGGCGAAGAGGATGACCGCCATGACCGTAAATCCGAACAGATACGCGGCGAAGGGGATGAGAAGGCTCAGCCACAGACTCTCAAGGAGCGGGAGCAGAACGACCAGATTGACCTGCAGGACGACCATGCCGAAGCCGAAAACGGCAAGCACCCGGCAAAGGAAGTCGAGCGACGCCGCGCCGACCCGTTTGAATCCGGGGAGAAGCGTTCCGGCAAGCGCGTTTAATTTATCCATACTGATACCCCACCTTGTACGAATCGAAATAGGTGCGGAAGAAGACCTTCACGTTCGACGGGATCTCGGTGACGCCGCGGTTGGAGGTGGTGACATAGAAGATGACCTCAACGCCGCGCTTTGCCATCTCGGTGTGGAACTGGAGCATACGCCCGTCCAGCACGGCGGTGACGAAGACAAGGTTGCCGTTTTCCGCGAACAGGTGCGGGTTCGACACGATGTAGTCGAGCATTTTTTCGCAGGGCATGGAGATCTTCATCTGGAGCAGCGAAAGAATGCGCATCGCGTCAAGAAGCCCGTATTTGCCGCAGAACGGCGGCGTGATCAGCAGTTTTTCGCCGGTCTCGTCGTCCGAAGCGGTGAAATCGGAGTGGATCGTTTCGGGCGGCGTGTTGGCGATCAGGCGGACCGGGACGTTTTCCTTGGCGAAGCGTTCGAGAAGCGACGCGGCGACCGTGATGTTGTACTCGATGAATTCGGGCGTTTCGGGAATCTCCGGGTCGCGCTCGATGATCTGCGAGCACATATTCAAAACGATGTTCGACTGCACCTTCTGGATCGCGTCCTCGACGTTGACCATCAGATGTCCGTGGGACGCGGTGAGCTTCCAGTTGATGCGGTTCATCGGGTCGAGCGGCGTGTAATCGCGCGCGCCGCAGCGGAGCATCGGGTCGGTCAGAAGGCTCTGATTTGTCACGACGTCGCCCGAAAAGAAACGGGTGGACGTGAAATCGCGTTCAAGGTCGACCGTGGCGGGCAGGACCGTGACCGTGTTGGATTTCGAGACGGGGACTTTGATGCTCTCCGACTGCGGATTGAAGCCGACGAGATCGTTTGCGACGAGCATGACGTCGCCGAGCGAATAAACGCCGCGCTTCCGGCAGGCGACTCTCCAGCGCCGTTTGATGCTCTGCCGCCCTTTCAGCACGAACATACTCTCGATCTGATCGGTGAAGACGTCGCGCTGTTTTCCCTTTTCCTCGCTGACAAGCCGGAACGCCAGTCCGACCGGGAGCTTTGTCGTGACCTTGACATAGGGCAGAGGCAGAGCCTTTTCGTTGTTCAGCTCCTCGTAAAGATACATATCGTCCCCGACCGTGACCTCGGTCGAGTCGAGCGTTGCCTTGTAGGTCAAGTCGCGGAAGGTGAGCTTTTTATAGAGCTTCGCCTGAACGAAGTATGCGACGAACAGAATCGCCGCGACTGCAACGTACAGCATGGCGTTTCCTTATTCGACCGGAACGGGAACCGAGTCGATGATGTAGTCGATGATGTTTTCGCTCGGATCGGTGACGCGGCCGGAGGACTGCGAACGGGTGATGATGCGGTGCGCCAGCACCGGAACGGCGACGGCCTTCACGTCGTCGGGCAGGACGAAATCGCGTCCTTCGATGGCGGCGACCGCCTGCGCGGCGCGAAGAAGGGACAGCGTTCCGCGCGGCGACACGCCCAGACGGATGCGTTCGCTTTCACGGGTCGCGGCGGCGATGCGGACGACGTATTCCGAAAGCCGTTCGCTGACGTGGATCTCGCGCACGGCGAGCATGGCCGCCGTAACGTCCTCCTTATGGCAGACCGGCTCGAGCGAGTCGAGCGGGCTGACGCGGACGTGACCGGTGAGGATGGCTTTTTCGGCTTCGGGAGAGGGGTAGCCGAGCGTGAGCTTCATGAGGAAGCGGTCGATCTGCGCTTCGGGGAGAGGGAAGGTTCCCTGCGATTCGATGGGGTTTTCAGTGGCGACGACGAAGAAGGGCTTTTCGAGCGGATAGGTCATGCCGTCGACCGAGACCTGACGCTCCTCCATCGCTTCGAGCAGAGCGGACTGCGTGCGCGGCGTGGTGCGGTTGATCTCGTCGGCAATGACGATATTGGCGAAGAGCGGTCCGCGCCGGAAGACGAATTCGGAGGATTTCTGATCGTAGTAATTGATGCCGGTGATGTCGCTGGGCAGAAGGTCGGGGGTGAACTGGATGCGGCGGACCTCGCCGTCGATGGAGCGGGCAAGCGCTTTGGCGAGCGTGGTTTTGCCGGTTCCGGGGATATCGTCGAGCAGAACGTGTCCGCCCGCGAGGAGAGAAGCGATGATGAGCCTGATCTTATCATCCTTGCCGTAGATGACCCGCCGGATATTGGCGGCGATATTTTCTGCGAGAGTCTGACAGTTCATGGTCGGTACCTTGACCTTTCGGCTGAATTTTCTCTATTATATCATATGTTTTCTGCCTTGTCAAGAGCATCCGGCAAAAATGCGTTCACGTGAACCGATTATGCAATAATATAATTTTATACGAAAACGATCGGTGATAAAAAACGGATTTATCCGAATTATCACTTGAAAAACGGAGGAAAAGATGGTATCATGTTATTGCGGTCCGAACCACGGGACCGCGAATACGGTCAGAGAAAGGAGTGGTGCGGAAATGACAGCGAATAAGGTGGTTTTGGTATAACACCGGGTTGAGACTCCAACGGGACGGAGATCCGCGCGTTATACCCCTTCACCGGGACCGGAACGGTTTCACAGGACCCGAAAGGCTCCGGTGAAGGCTTTGTAAAATCCGGTATAACGAGAGGAGAACGCAAAGTGGCTTATCGAAACGCAGCCGACGTTCTGCCTGCCGAGCTGATCGAGGAAATACGGAAGTATATGGACGGCGGGCTGCTGTACATCCCGTCCGGCACGGACAAGCGGGAATGGGGACTGCTCAGCGGCGCAAAGGAAAAGTACGACCGTCGCAACCGCGAGATCCGCGAACGCTTCCGCGGCAGAGAATCGGTCGAAGAGCTGGCGCGTCAGTATTTTCTCTCTCCCGAAAGCATCCGCAAGATCGTTTACGGCGGCTGTCCGGAGGAAGAAGCAGAGAGAAAAAAAGTAACTTCATGACCCAAACGCATCGGTTGGATAAGTAAAGTAAATGAAAATACCTGCTGAAAAGAGAAAAAACTCCGATCAGCAGGTATTTTTGCCCTGACGGGCAGGTGATGTCTGTCCTGACGGGCAGGTGATGTTATGCCTTGCAGCATAGTGATGTTTGCCCTTGCGGGCAAGTTGATGTTATACCTTGCGGCATAGTGATGTTTGCCCTTGCGGGCAAGTGATGTTATATCTTGCGGCATAGTGATGTTTTGCGGCGATGCCGCAAAGTGATGTGATGTGTCCCGCGAAGCGGAACACATCGTTTGGGCGTGTTCCGCGACTTTTTTCGGAAAAAAATCCCCGCGTTAATAAATTATCTCTTGAATCCCGCACCAAGGTATGATATAATTAACCGAATCTTTATTTTTTCCTGAATTAACATAGTAAAGGTGGAAACTGTCATGAAAATCAATCGTCATTATCTCGATCTCAGCGAAAGCTATCTTTTCTCCGAAATCGCAAAGCGCACCGCCGCGTTCCGTGAAGCGCATCCCGAAGCCGACATCATCAAGCTCGGCATCGGCGACGTCACCCTTCCGCTCTGCGGCGCGGTCGTCGAAGCCTTCGGCGCGGGCGTGGAGGAAATGGGCAGAAAGGAGACCTTCCGCGGTTACGGTCCCGAACAGGGCTACGATTTCCTGCGGGACGCCGTCCGTGATTACTACTGTTCCGAAGACGGCGTGACGCTCGATTCCTCCGAAATTTTCGTTTCGGACGGCGCCAAGAGCGACCTTGGCAACATTCTCGACCTGTTCTCCGCCGACAACACCGTTCTGGTCCCCGACCCGGTCTATCCGGTCTATGTCGACACGAACGTCATGGAGGGCAGAAAGCTCGTCTACATGAAGGGCTGCGCCGAGAACAGCTTCCTCCCGATGCCCGACGATTCGGTCGACGCCGATCTCATCTATCTCTGCTCGCCGAACAATCCGACCGGCGCGGCATACAACCATGAGCAGCTGAAAAAGTGGGTCGGATACGCGCTGAAAAAGAACGCGCTGATCCTCTTCGACGCGGCTTACGAAGCGTTCGTACAGTCGGAGGAGCTGGTCCGCTCGATCTATGAGATCGAAGGCGCGAAGAACTGTGCGATCGAATTCTGCTCCTTCTCAAAGATCGCGGGCTTTACCGGCACGCGCTGCGGCTGGACGGTCGTTCCGAAGACGCTGGTCTATGACGGCACGATGCTCAACAGGCTGTGGCTCCGCCGTCAGACCACGAAGTTCAACGGCGTGTCCTACCCGGTACAGAAGGCGGCGGCAGCCGTTTTCACGGCAGAGGGCAGACGTCAGACCGCGGAAAATCTTCAGTATTACAGAGAGAACGCCAAGGTCATCACCGCGGCGCTCGACGAGCTGGGCATCTGGTACACCGGCGGCGTCAACTCTCCCTACATCTGGCTGAAATGCCCGAACGGGATGAAGTCGTGGGAATTCTTCGATCTGCTTCTGATGAAGGCGAACGTCATCGGCACGCCCGGCGTAGGCTTCGGCGAAATGGGCGAGGGCTTCTTCCGCCTGACCGCGTTCGGCGACCATGAGCGCACGAAGGAAGCGGCAGAGCGCTTAAAGAAGCTGCTCGGCTGAATCTATCCGGATGGAAACCTCTGAAAATCAGGCTCACAGCTGATTTTCAAGGGCGTCTTTATCACAGGGCAGCCTCTGAAAATTCGGGAAGAAGAAAAAACGATCCTGCGGATTTTCAGCGGCCGCCATAATAAAATATTTTTCGTCCGCGTCAGGAAATTTCGCAAAAATGCTTGACCGCGGGCGAAAAATATTGTATAATGATAATGTGGGTAACTGACTATATCCGGAAAGAAGGTTTGCAGATTTTGAAAGTTACGGCGAAAACCGTTCTGATCGCGATCGTCTGTGTGATCGCCATGTTCATTCCGACCTATGTTGCGATCGGAAGCTACATGATGGCTCAGAAATCACCCGTCGATGAAAAGAGCGTGACGAGCCTGACCATCGTCGACCCGAACGGAACCGAATATAAACTCGACGCGCAGGACAGCGAAGGCTCCAAAGCCATCACGGATTTCATCGAGCTGAACAACCGCTCCGTCGCACAGCGTTCGCTGCCCGACCCGCTCAAGGATTCCGATTACTTTGAGTTCCGTTATTTCAGCTACGGGCGCGACAATGTGTATAAATATTACTTCTCGCGCAGCACGTCGGACGCCTACTATGTAGACAACAACGGCAATGCGTTCAAGATCGGTTCGGCGGACGCTTCCGCGTTCCTCTCCTCCACCTATGCGCGCTGTCTCTACACGACGACCGCTTTCCCGACCATGCAGGTCGCGGGCGAGGTGATGAACCCCGTCAACGCCGAGTGGATCTACCAGTCCTACGGCGGAAACTACATTTCGATGGAGGATCTCCCCATCGGCGAGCTGACAGAGCGCGTATACCGCATGAAGGGCGCGTTCAGCATCAGCTTTGACGATCAGCCGGATTATCTGAACGTCTCCATCAGCGACGCGAACGGCGAGATCTTCAACGACAGCTACGATAAGATCGCGAATGCGGACATCGAAGGCAAGCTCATCGACGTCGTGGTCAACGCCGAATGGCGGGAGACCGACACGAAGACCTGTTACGGTTCCGCCACCTACAAATTCAAGGCAAAGATCCTGCTTCCCGCCGTCTTCTATCTGGGCGAGCAGGCGATCGAACCCGGCGAATTCGTCGTCGTTTCGGCGAAGAACGTGGACGATCCCGCGACCATCGAATTCCGCTCCGAGCCTGACCTCGGCTTTGAACCGACCTTCTTCGCAGACGGCGAATACGTCCGCGCACTGGTTCCGGTGAACTGCGAATACACCGGCTCGTCGGTGAAGTTCATCTGCACCTACGGCGAAGTGACGCAGGAAATGACGCTGAACATCACGCCGAAGGTCTTCAAGCAGGTCACGGCGAATATCAGCAACGCGATCGTCAGCCAGACCCGCACCGCATCCACGCTTCAGGCGTTTGACGACGCGATGGATCCGATCATTGACGTCACCTCCGAGACGCCGCTGTGGGACGGTCTGTTCCTTGAAGGCGCGACGGAAGTCAATAAGAAGATGTTCCTCAACACCGGCTTCGGTCTGTACCGCACGATCTCCGTCACCGGCGAGACCTACCGTCATCAGGGCGTCGATTATGTCGGTGAAAACGGACTGGACGTTCAGGCTGTCAACAACGGCAAGGTCGTCTTTGTCGGCTACCTCGATCTCTCCGGTTATACGGTCGTCATCGACCACGGCTGGGGACTCAAGAGCTGGTACTGCCACCTCGGCTCCACCGCCGTTTCGCTCGGCGACACGGTGACGAAGGGCGATGTGGTCGGCTATGTCGGCACGACCGGTTTCACGGCAACGGCGGCGGTCCACATCGGACTGGCAGTTTACGATGTTCCGGTATGCCCGTATTCTCTCTGGGACGAAGGCATTATCATGACGAACAACTGAGCCGGACAACGGCAGAAAATCCCCGGTCAGACGCGGTGGACCCGCACGCGGAGAACCCGCACGCGGAGGCTCCGCATTTGACCGGGGATTTTTCGCTGAGCGTACAGCAGTCTGCCGGGTACAGAGCCTGAGCGGGCGGCGTGTAGAGAGCCGTGCATATCGGAAGATATACGGCAAAGATACCACGAACCTTGCGTATATGAGATAAACTCTGCATAACGAACAAAAAAGCCGCCGGGAAGCTCTCGGAAAAGAGCTCCCCGGCGGCTTTCCGCGATGTTATTTCGCGCGGCGGACTTCCTTCCATCTGCCGGAGAGCAGGTAGACGGTTCCGATGAGGAACGGGACGAAACCGGCGATCGCGTCGCCGTACCAGAAGCCGAGGCAGTCGAGGTGGAGCGCGAAGCCGAGCAGAGCCGCGATTCCCATGCGGCTGATCATGCCGTCGATCAGCGCGACCGCGAGGTTCAGGTTCGTGTTGCCCGAACCGTTGATCAGCGAGAACGCCATGCTGCGCGTCGCCGAACCGAAGAAGTTCAGAATGACCGGCCAGATGATGAGGGACGCGATGGCGAGGACTTCCGCGTCCTTCGTGAACATGGCGAAGACCTCCGCCGGGAACAGCGCCATGACGACCGAAAGAACGATGGTGATCGCCATGCTGCACACGGTGACGGTCGTCAGGATCTGCGGGACGCGCTCATGCTTGCCCGCGCCGAGGTTCTGTCCGACCATCGAGCTGCCCGCCGTCGTGAAGGAGTTCGACACGATGCCGATCATCATGTTGATCTTGTTGTAAACGCCTGCCAGCGCGGAGTAGACCATGCCGAACGAGTTGATCCACGCGGTGAGGACGATCTTCGAGAAGTTGACCGCTGCCGACTGGATCGCCATCGGCACGCCGAGCGCGACCAGACGCTTCAGGGTCGGACCGTCGATGCGGAAGCTGGACAGCTTGAAGACAAAGCCGAAGTTTTCACGCTTGCGGTAGAGGTAGATCAGCGACACGATGAAGCTGACGCCCTGACCGATGACGGTCGCCAGCGCCGCGCCGAAGACCTCCATTTTGCAGACGATGACGAACACCAGATCGAGGATGATGTTCAGCACCGCGGCAATCGCGATGAAGACGAACGGCCGCTTGCTGTCGCCCATGCCGCGCAGGATCGCGCTGACGATGTTGTAGCCGTAAATGAAGAACAGACCGACGATACAGGTGACGGTGTAGTCGAGCGTGTACTGATAGGAAAGCTCCGGCGTGTTGAGCCAGCCGAGCATCGGATGCCGGATGAGGTAGCAGAGGATCGACATGATGAGCGATGTGCCGAGTAAGAACGTGAACATCGTGCCGATGGTCTTCTTCACGTCGTCCATCTTTTTCGCGCCGACGTCGCGGGCGACGATGACCTGTCCGGCGGACGAGAAGCCCATCGCAAGGAAGGTGAGCAGGTGCAGGATATCGCCGCCGATGGAAACGGCGGACATTCCCGCGCCGCCGAGATACTGCCCGACGACGATCATGTCGACGAGGTTGTAGACTGCCTGCAAAGCGTTCGACACGAACAGAGGAAAGGTGAATTTGAGCAGCAGTTTTGTGACGCTGCCCTCTGTCAGGTCGCTGACCATGGAACGGTTCATTGCGATTGTCTCCTTAACATTTATTGTCTAGTCGATTGTAAAACTTCGTTTTACAATCGGTACTCGCGCTTATCGTTGCCGGCAAAACTTGTTTTGACGGCTCTCCCCATAATATCGGCGCGAGGGTTCGCCTTAGAGGAGTTTTTATGTCGGCAAAGCCGACATAAAAACGGATTTTATTATAACGCTTGTCATCTTAAAGCATTAAACAATCGGCTGATTTATTGTCTTTTATCACACGACAGAGCGCTGCCGTCAAACTTCGTCTGCTCCTTCGCCGTGAAACGACGGGATGAAGCTCTCCTTCGCCGAGCGCCCGTCCTGCGTGAAGCCATTGGTCACGCCGAGCGAAAGCGCATAGTCGATCAGCTTCTGATATTCATAGGTCGTCACGCGGCGGGAGAGGTCGGGATATTTTTCCCGGTCGAGCGTCGGCATCGGCGTGTACTGGCTCATCAGGCTGTAACAGATCGTGTTGCCGTACTGCGAAAACAGGAATTCGATCACCCGCTTCGATTCGGCGAGCTGTCCGGGCAGAAGCAGGTGGCGGACGATCACGCCGCGCGTCATCATGCCGCGTTCGTCGTACTGCGCTTCGCCTGCCTGACGCACCATCTCCCGAAGCGCTTCGGCGGCATGGTCCGGATAGTCTGCGGCGTGAGAGAGACGCGCGGACAGCTCCGGCGAGAGATATTTGAAGTCGGGCAGCCAGACGTCGACCGTGCCTTCGAGCTGACAAATCGTCTCATAACGCTCGTAGCCGCTCGTGTTGTAGACGACGGGGAGCTTTAACCCCTGCTGACGCGCAAGGCGGACGGCTTCGATGATCTGCGGGACGAACATCGTCGGCGTGACGAGATTTACGTTGTTCGCGCCCTTTCCGGCGAGCATGAGAAACAGACCGGAGAGCTTTTCGACCGAAACGACTTTGCCGTATTCGGCGGTCGAGCCGCGTGAAATGGCGGCATTCTGACAGTATACGCAGCCGAGCGTACAGCCGCAGAAGAAGACGGTCCCCGAGCCTTCCTTACCGGACAGACAGGGCTCCTCCCACATATGCAGCGCGGCGCGGGC
>JAZRXB010000108.1:0-26963 GCA_045600005.1 Eubacteriales bacterium
CAGCTGCATGGAGACGGTGATGCCGGCGTCGCGCAGACGCTTCGAGACGGCGGCAAGCTCCGCCGCGTTCGCACGATGCTTTTCGATCGGCGGGAAGCCGTAGCTGGTCGCCAGCCACACCTCATTGCAGCCGTTGGGATAACGCTTTTTGAACTCGATCAGCGCGTCGATATAGGCTTTGTCAAACTGGGCGCTGCTGCCAAGACGCTGTATGATCATCATGAGTCATCAGTCCTTTCTTACATATCGAATCGAATATCGGATGTCCGAATGCACTTACGGCAAAATTATAACAGAATATTCCGGCTTTGTCAAGAACGAATGGAAGCAGTTTCCCCGGCGTTTTTATTTCGTTCCGGCAAAGTCGGCGATCAGCTTTTCGATATCGGCTTTCGCCGCGGTTTCCTGCGCCGCGTAGTCGGACGCGATGGTGTTGACTTTCTTTTTGCCGAGATTCTTGTACAGGTTGGATATGCTGTCCACGCTGAAAGCTACCGCCAGCTCGTAGCGGATGCCCGCGAAGGTCAGGTCGAGCATTTCGGCGCTCTCCTCGTCGTAGGTGTACTTCGTCTTGCAGGAGACCTCATAGTAAGCGGGCAGGGAGGTCTTCGAGGCTTCTGCCGACAGCGCTTCGAGTACGAAGCCTGCGAAATCCGGGTCCGCGCAGGAGATCGGCACGCCGAACAGCATACAGTAAACGTCCGCCATCGTATAGTAGCCTTCCTGCTTATCGTCGAACTTCGGGTACGGGATGACGCCGTAATTGAAATCGCAGTCTGCCGAATAGCCGCTCAGACTGTGAGGAAAGCTGGTAGTGAACATCGCGTTGCCTGCCTTGAAGACCTTGCCTGATACGCTCCAGTAGTCGTAGGAGACCTTGCCGTTCCAGTCGTCGCAGAAGATCGCTTCGTTCAGGTTCCCGGTGAGGTTCAGCACCTTGTCCACCGCGTTGACGACGCGCTCGGTGTTGACGACCGGCTCGGGCAGACCGGTCGTTTTGTTCTTGGCGACGATCGCCGTGTCGCAGGCGGTCATGAAGGCCGTGAATGCGTTAGTGGAGTCCATCACAATACCGAAGCGGTCCTCGTCGTCGATCACGGTGTTGCCGTTGAGGTCGTTTGAGACAGCCTTGGAGTATTCCGCCATTTTGTCGATCGTCCACGTTCCCGCGCGGACCAGCTCGGCGGGGTTCTGTAAATCAAACGATTTCTCCATATCGCGGTTGTGGACCAGGATGTACGCGCGGCTCTTGTCGCGCAGAGAGAAATCGCTCGACGTGAAATAGAGCTTTCCGCCGATGCTCAGCGTATCGTTGACCTCCGGGTTCCACCAGTCCTTGGAAAAGTCGATGTAGTCGATCGTGTTCAGATCGTAAAGAAGTCCCTCGCGCGCCAGTACGCCGATGCCCTTGACCGTGCAGAACGCGAGATCGAAAGCGTCCTCGCCTGCCATCACCATTTTGCTCAGATAGGGAGCGGTCGCGTTGTTTGAGTTGGTACCACTGCCGTCCTTGTACTCGGTGATCCTGACGTTGTAGCGTTCCTCGATGGTCCGGTTGCGGCGGAAGATCGCGTCGTTGACGACCTCGCCGTTCTCGCTCTCGGCGACGACCTCGAACGTGCGGAACTGCTCGCGTGCGTTGTCGTAGCCCAGTACGCGGAACTCGCGTCCGCCCCAGTCCTTTTCGGGCAGGTCGACAACAGTTGCCGGGTCGGCGGGTTCGGCGGTTTCAGCGGGCGGCGTGTCGGGGGCGGACGTTTCGGCGGGAGCGACCCCTCCGCCGCAGGAAGAAAGGATGCCGGTAAATAACGCCGTCAGGGTCAGTGCGGAACAGATTCTGAGGTTTTTCATTTTCTTTTTCCTTTCCTTATTATTTTGTTATTTCGGGATCGACCGTTTTTCCGCAAGCCGTGCGCGGCTTCGCGGTGGTGGCGCGGATGATCAGCTCACAGTGCGCCATATAACTGCTTTCGGTCGGCTTGCTTTTCCCTTCAACGCGCAGAAGCATCCGCTCGATCGCCTTTTCGATCATGTCCTCGCTGTCGGGTCGGATGGTCGTCAGCGGAATGCCCGCGTAGGAGGAATTCGGGATGTCGTTGATGCCGACGACCGAGAGATCGTCCGGAATTTTTACGCCGTGGTCCTGAAAGTACTTGACCGCGCCGAGCGCTACCTCGTCGTAGGCGCAGATCAGCGCCGTGGGCAGCTCGGATAGCTTCATGCAGTATGCCGCGCCGTCGTAGCCGACCTGCTCGAACCGCGCGGAGCTGATAAAGAGAAGATCCTCTCTGAGCGGCAGTCCGAGACCGGTCATGGCAGACCTGAACCACCGCAGTTTGTACGGCGTGTTCCGCTCTCCGAGAAAGCCGATCCTCGTGTGACCGAGCGTTTTCAGGTATTCGAGCGCCATGAAAATGCCGGACGAGATGTCGGAGCTCACCTTTTCGCATGAAACCGGAGCGTTCATATTGCAAAGACTGATGAGAGGGAGCGTCGAGTTTGCCTGTTTTGTAAAATCGCCGAACATGAAGATCCCGTCCGCCAGACGCTCCGAACAGATCATCTCCACCTGTTCCGCCGCGTGTTCAACGCCGAAGCCGCACAGATAGATCGCCGTTTCGATGCCGCGCTCGTGCAGGCGGCTGACCAGCCCGGTCACATCGGACGAATAGTAGACGCTGACGATCTCCGGCACGAGGACCGCAAACCGGGTCTTCGAGCGTTCGCGCCGGTAGGTGGCGCGGACGACGCCGTACTGTTCGGCGAGCGCACGGATCCGTTTGGCTGTCTCCTCGTTGACCTCCGGCCGGTATGAGAGCGCTTTGGAAACGGTCGCCTCCGAAACGCCCGCGATCTGCGCAAGCCGTCGATAGGTCATGTCTCTCACCCCTTTTCGTCTTTATTATACCTTTCCGCCGGCGGTGCGTCAAGGCGTTTTCTCTGAAACATTTTCAGAAAACAGAAAAACGGTTTCGGAGCGGGAAAACCCGTTCCGAAACCGTACAGGACGCCGCGGCTTTATCGGTTCTGACCCATCGAACCGCGGCGGTTCGCGGTGCGGAGCGCCGTCTGCTCACCGGCAGACGGCGGCTGTCTTTCGCTGTAAAGCCGAAATATGGAGAAAGGTCTGATCAGCCGAATGTCTTGGCAAGCGCTTCTTTGGCGGCTTTTTCGATGGACGCATAGTTCGAGGCGAAATTCGTGTCGTTATTGTTGGCCATAGTAGTTAAGAACGAATAAATATTGCCCCAGTTGTAAACTTCCGCTACGTCATAGTCGATACTGTCCAGAACGATCTGGAGCATTTCAGCGGAATCATTATCGCGGATGCCCTTGTTCTTCACCGTCGTATCAATGACGGCCGGGGTCACGATCTGCTGAGAGTAATAGCCAAGCGCATCAAGGATATATCCGGTCATTTCAAGTCTGTCATTTGTCTGAGGGACGCACAGCTTTGTCGACCACGACTGACTGATGGAGGTCACATAATCCGCTTGCTTTTCATCATATTTCGGAGTCGGCAGGATACCGAAATCCGCATCCATCGAGCGAAGCTCAAACAGGGTCAGAAGCTGTGCATAGTAGAACATGATCTGGTCGCTCTTGAACATCGGCATCTGGCATTCAAAGTATACATTGCCGTAATTCTTGGAAAACAGACTGTCAAGGTGAACAACGTCCGTGCTGTAAATAAAAGCCATCAGCTTTTCAAACACGTCCACCGTCCGTTCGCTGTTCAGAACAAAGTCCAGTCCGCCGTCCGCATTTTTCCCGGTCAGCCGCACGCCGCCGGAGCGCATCATATACGGAAGGAGATTTCTCTGCATCGTCGTTCCGAAAATGTCCTGTTCATCCATCTTCGTGTCGCCGTTCACATCACGCGCAACGGCTTTGGACATCCGGATATACTCGTCAAACGTCCATTTCCCGTTCCGAACCATGTCATACGGATTTTCGAGCTTATAGGATTCGATCATTTTCTTGTTGAAGGCAGCAAGAAACGGCGAAATCGTTGTATAATAGCTTACGTCTCCGGTGATCACCTTCAGATCTCCGTTCAGCGTGAAGTTATCCACGCAGTTCTGGCTCCACCACGAAGCGGAAGTGTTCAGAGACGGGATCGTATTGAGCGAAACGAGATACCCCGTATCGCCGAGTACGCTTTGCAATTTGCTTGAAAAGACAATCGCCGCGTCAACCGTTTTGTCGCCCGCTAAAACATATTTGATCAGATCATTTGCGGTATCCGTACCAGTTACGGTTTCCAGATTGACGTTCAGTTCTTCCTCGACCTTGCGGTTGCGCTGATAAAGCGCGTCGTTGATCGGTTCGCCGTTTTCTTCAAAGCAGGTGATATCGCTGTATTTCGAGGCCTGCCACGAATAGTTCTCCGTGTGATAGTCGAGGATCGTGAAGGTCCCGCCGTTGTAATTTTTCCCGGACGGCTGGTACTCTGAGACTTCCGTGGTCAGAGCGGAATCAGAGGAGCTTGACTCTTCGGAAACAGTGTCTCCCGTTCCCGCACTGGGCGATGAGTCGCAGGAAACGGCGGTCGACGCCATAAGAAATGCAAGGATCAGCGCGCCCATCCGGGGGGGGGAAAATATTGGAAATTCTTGATTTCATATTTCTACTCTCCTGATGTAAATTTTTTCGCAGATATTTCTGCGTTTTTCCTTTCAGCTAACCTTTGAAAAACAGGGGATCCCTCGTTTTCTGTCGGCTTTTGCGTTTTTTGAACAGCAGGTTCCGAAACGGGAACCGGATATGCGGTATACTTCGGGAGAAACAGGTCCTCACGAAGTATACCGCGGACTCTTACTACCGCAGTTTTGCTCTTAATGTCAGCAGTGCGCGGTGCAGACAGGTCTCGCCGCTGCCGACGCGGGCTTCAAAGCTGAAATCTCCGTCATAGCCGGACTTTTTGATCTCACGAAGCACTGCCGTCAGTTCGCTCGAATAGCCGAATTCAGGCAGGGCACGATCCCAGTCGGACACATGGACGTGCTGGAGGCAGTCCCTGACCTCATGCACATAGGCGGGATCTTCCCCGGAACTCATCATATGGATGCTGTCCGCCAGAAGCTGTACCCATGGGCTGTTCACGCCGCGCACGATGCGCATACCGTCGGGCAGGGTGTTGATGAAGTTGCAGGGAGGATTGCGCAGCGGCTCGATCACGACCGTGATGCCGTACTGTTCGCAGTACGGTACGACACATTTCTTTATCATGTCGATAAATTCTTCATATGCCGTATCCATGTCATAGCCGTCAGGCAGCTGACGCGCCTTGTCGCTGCCCAATACCACCTTTTTTACGCCAAGCACACTTGCCCTGCGGAAAGCGTCGTCCACATAGGCACGGATGGCGTCGTCGTTTCTCTCATCCGCCACCAGACGCACATCCCCCGGAAACATACCGTTGCACACCGGCACGGGCAATTCGTACCTGTCCGCCAATGCCTTTGCCGCAGCCAGTTCTTCCTCCGTGGCGCGGGCAATGCTTTGCAGAGACGCTTCGATGTAGTCAAACTTCGCCGCCTTCATTCTCGCAATAGTCGGGCTGTTGTTTCTGGCAGCGGCGATCAGATCCACACAATTTCCGAAACGCATGACGTTACTCCTTTACTTCGACCCATGCGCCGTCATTCTTGGCGCTGGCATAGATGGCGTCCAGGATCACGCGGGACTTGCGGCTGGATTCGCCGTTGATGTCCAGCGGCGCGCCCGTGCGCAGGGAATTGGCGAAGTTATCGCTGCCCTGCCGCCACGGCTGTTTGACTTCGACGGGGCAGGTTTCGCTCCACTCGTCGTTCTTACCCCACCACGTATGGTTGCCTTCCGGACCGCCGATGGTGTAAACCAGCATTCCCTCCGTGCCGATGATCTCGATTTTCGCATACCATGCGCCGATGGGACAGTTGGTGGTGGAAGCAAAGCGTGCGATCGTGCCGTTGTCGTACTGCCACTCGGTCACGCCGATGTCCTCGCACTGGATGTCGTGACGCTGGGTCGCGGTGGTCGCGCGGACACGCCGCGGCATTCCCAGATAGTTCTGTGCGCGGTCGACCTCGTGTACGCCCTGATTGGTCAGCGCGCCGCCGCCGTCCATCGCCCACGTGCCGCGCCAGCCGCCGTTTTCGTCGTAATAGCTCTGTCCGCGGTTGATGTACAGATTGCAGTTATACGACAGGATCTTGCCGAAGAATCCGCTTTCGACCGTCGCTTTGATCTCGAGCTGGCGGATGCGATGGCGTTCGTCCCAGTCTACGCCGAACAGCAGACCCTTTTCGTGCGCCAGTGCGATGGCTTCGTCGCAGGTCCTGGTGCTTACGTCCATAGGCTTGGTGGTCAGCACGTTTTTGCCTGCGCGGAGACACTGCATGGCGATATCGCAATGGGTTCCCGTGGGGGTGACGATGTACATGACCTCTACGGCGGGATCGTTCAGGAATACGTTGATGTCATCGGAATAGGGTACGCCGTACTGTTCGCCGACGGTCTTTGCCTTTTCCAGATTGATGTCGCACACGCCGTACAGCCTGGTGCCGCAGGTCTGCGTCAGCTGGCGCACGCGGTTTTTGCCCATGCCCAGACCGACTACCACAAAGGTAACGGGGTTGTCCTTATAGGGACGGTCATATTCCGGCTCGACCTCCAGCGCGCTCTCTACGCTTGCAGGCGCGGCGGAGGGCCAGTTCTTGCGAATGACGTCGATGCACTTCTTCGTGCATTCCACAGGGGTAAACGGGCTGCCCACGGGATTGTGGGTCTCGATGGATACGGGCATATCGACCGATCTTGCGGATACGGCGCGGAGTACGCGGCCCCACGGAATATTGCGGAACTCCGTGAAGGTATCCAGCGTTGCACGTGCCTTGACGTGGATCATGTTGGCGCGATAGATGCACTTGGTGAAATATGCCGTAGCGTCGCCCTTCGCCTCGGGCAGAACGTCGAACATATTCGCGCAGTCAAACGCCATTCCCCAGCCCGGGACCTTGACGGCGTCCAGGAAGGCAATGACCTCATCGGGCGTCTGTCCGCAGTTTTCGAAGGAAAGCACCAGACCTGCTTCGATGGCGCGGCGCTTGAAGGGCTCAAACATTTCGAGCACGATGTTCATCATGTCGGGACGCACTGCCAGCTCGCCCAGAGCTTCGTCCTTCTCGCCGTGCTGCCAGAAGTTGAAGCTGCGCACCAGCTTGCAGTCCAGAATTCTGGAAGCGCGGATAATGCCTTCCAGCTTTTTCATCTCTGCCGCCTGACGCGCCGCGTCGGGCAGATGCACCTTGCACAGAGAGGACTGGATCGCGCCCACCTTCAAGCCGTTTTCATCAAGCACCCGTTTCAGCTCGATGAGTTCTTCTTCGGTCTGGTTTTCGATCGCCTTGCCGTTTACGCGGCCGCGAAAGTCCACATATTCCATGCCCCACTCCTTGAATAAGGGAATGGCCTCGTAGAAGTCCATATTCAGTTCATCCGTAAAGACAGATAAAAACATAATTGATTCCTCCTCATTTTCCGGTTCATAACAGTGTAATCGTCATAGGTTCTTCGCCGCACAGGGGATATGCACAGCTGCCGACGGAAGGAAGGAGCGCGTTCCATTCCGCGTTTTCCGACCTTCCCCGGCGATCCGTGCAATCCGTGAAAGCCCCTGCCCGTATATATTACTTGAGACCCTTCTCCTCGTCGGTGAAATCGCGCATGACGCCCGTTGCGACATGGCTGGTATCAAGGCGTTTCATGGAGGTATCGTCTACCATGAAATCGATCCACATATAGTGTAAATGCTTCTTTTCGGTCACGTCCACGCCGTGGTTCGAGCCAAGCGGGATGTGGCAGATCTCATTGCCCATCATGCGATAGGGTTCGTAGTCAATGAGTAAGAACATATCGTTCTCGGGGAAGCTGACAAAGAACTGATCGAGCATGGGATGGTCATGGGATTTTACAAAGTCAGGGCCGTAGGATTCCACAGAACCCATGGCAAAGCGCGGGATGTTCCGCTGTTCCAGCATGATGCGGCTGATGGTCTTATCGGACTTGTTGCGGTCGCGGTACTGCTTGGAAAGCGCATAGGACATCTGATAGGGGAATACGGTCCTGTATTCGTCGATAAGCGCATAGTCGCTCTCGATCATTTCCCAGCGGATCTCAAGGAGCTGTGCGTTGGTCTCCGCCTTGACGGTCATGGTTTCGTCAAGAGCCGGTACGAAGGTTACGCGCTCTGCCCATGGATAATCCCTGCCGGCCGTGGTAAATACCACCCTGCCCTCTACCAGTACCATGATGTGGTATGCGCCGCAGGGAGAAAACGTCATGCTGTCGCCCGCCGCGATGGTGTGGTTGATGGGGGTCGCGCCCTTGATGTAGTTTTCGCACATGGGCTTTGAGAAAGTCCTTGTGACGTCCGCTTCCAGAGAATAGATCTTCAGTTCTTCCATAGTTAACACACTCCTTTTATTCTAACGATGCTGCCGCATCGCAGTTTACCGCACGTACACGCTCTACCACAAGTTCCCGGAATGCGGGTGAAAGCATCGAGAAAAATGCCGTAAAGCCGGTGACACGCACCACCAGATCGGGATACTTCATGGGGTCTTTATGAGCTTCCAGTATCTTTTTCGCGTCGATGATGTTGATGTTGAGTAATGTATTGCCCGAATCCAGAATGGCACGGATCATGGCTGCCATCTTCGGCACGCCCTCCTCGCTTTCCGTGATGGAGGGGTCGATCTCCAGCTGAACGGGCGCGGTATTGCCGTAGCCCGGCTGGATCGCGGCGATCGAGTTGCACATGGCTGTCACCGCGCCGTCCCTGCGGAATCCGGACAGGGGATTGGCGCCGTGGTTGATGGGCTGTTTTGCACGCCGTCCGTTGGGCGTGGCGTCTACCATTTTGCCCAGCAGGATCGTATTGCTCCATGAGAAGTATCCGGGAATGAAGTTGATGCCGGGATGCTGGTTTACCAGATCGCGCACCAGTTTGACCCAGATCTTCGTCACGCGCTGCGCCCATGCGTCGCCGATCGTATCGCCGCCGCCGAATCTCGGCGCGGAATCCATCAGGGCGCGTATGCGTTCGCCTTCCATGCCCTGATAATCCTCCTCCATGACCCTGTTCAGCGTCACATAGTCGAGGCGATGTTCCGTTTCAATGCGCTGCTGACAAGCCGCAAAGCTGTCCGCAACCACCGCAATGCCGCTGCCGTCGATGCAGATATTGTAATAGGTCGTACCGCCCTGCGTGACGTTCACGCCCTTTTCGATCAGGCCATACTGGAACAGATTCAGGATGAGCTCGGGCTGGGTCAGATGCTGATAGCGCAGATGGTGCATGACGCCGTTGCCCGTAGCATCCACGGCGCGCTTGAGGTGCTGTTCAAACAGCGTGAACAGGCGCTCCGTGTTCTGCTCGCCCTCTGCCATCATTTCCCGCCATGCCGTCTGAAATACCTTTGCCAGATTGATTTTGATGGTATCGTTCATGGTGTATTCCAGACCCGGCATACACATCCAATGACAGCCCGCCGCCACACGCTTCCGCGCCAGTTCCTTGGAATAACCGCAGCGCATAAAGCCTTCCATGAGGTTCGTGTCCGAGGAATAACGCGGCCATCCCTGTTTATTGCGGAACAGGCACTCTACCGACTTCATGAAGAATTTCTCGTCCATGTTGTCATGCACGCGGATGGTCAGGTTGCATGCCAGATTGACCATATCCGCCGCGTCCAGCGCCAGATAGCTTATGTGGGAAATGGTATCGCTGCCGTCCGCGTCCGGTCCGCCGAGCTGGAAGTACCGGCTGTCCTGTAAGAACAGGCACGCAAGGTAGAATTTTGCCTCCTCATCCGTGAGAATGCCCGCCGCGGTATCCCGCTCGTAGTAGGGGCGGAGCATTTCGTCCAGCTGTCCGCCCGCAGAACCACGGTTGTAGGTGCGGGAGAGCATGGAAAACCAGTACATCCACTGAACGGCTTCCTTGAACGTTTTGGGAGGATCTGCGGCAATGCGCCGGTTGAGATTTGCCATTTCCAGAAGGTTTTCGCTGAGCTGAGGGTTGCGTTCCACATGGCTCAGAGCTTCGAGCTCATCGCTCATGCGGTTCAGGAAGCGGATGATCGCTTCCACCACCATGATCTCGCTTTCATAGAACAGCGCATGGCTCTCGTCGTGGAGCTCCTTCTGCTCCCGCAGCTTTTTCAGAATGCCGCCCCAGCCAAGTTCAAAACCGATCTCGATCGCGGGGGTAAAGTGATGACAGTTGTCAATGCCGGAGATCACGCCATAGCGGTCAAATTCCTCCTGCAATTCGGGAAAGGGATAATCGGGATTCCACTTTTTATCCTTGGGGCGCAGGCGCTCCAAGAACAGAAAGCCCTTTCCCACAAAAGCGTCCATCGGATGCACATACAGCGGATGGGAATCCAGAATGGCAATATAATTTTCCCGCCATGCCTGATAGCCGTAGATAGAGCCGTTGGGATGGCTGGGCTTTAACTGATAGTGGAACACATCCTGCTCGATCAGACCGTAGTCATCCTCATCCGCGCCGCCTGCCCGGGCTTTCTCCTCGGTCTGGGCGATCTTGCAGGCGCGAAGAATTGCCACGCGCTGGCGATAGTCATAGCGCGCGTCCGGCGGAAATTCGTTGATAAATTGAATCTTGCTCATTTTCTGTTTCCTCAGGAAATTTTCACGGTCACGTCCGCGTCGGACAGAGCCTGACGCAGTACGTCCAGTTTCGATTTGGACAGGGGTCTTGCATCGCGGAAGGGGTTGTTTTCGCGCAGTGCAGTGTACTTATCCGCGCCGAGGGGGTTGAAGTTTAGGAGTTCATAACAGCGTACATTCGGGATTTTTGCCGTAAAGTCCGCCGCCGCCCGAAGATTCTCAACGGAATCGGTCACACCCGGAATGAGAGGGGTGCGGAAAATGATCGGTATGCCAAGCTCTCCGATCCTTTCTGCGTTCTCTAAGATCAATTCGTTGGAAACGCCGGTCCATTTCGCGTGTTCGGATGGATCCATCAATTTGAGGTCCGCCATGATGAGCCGCATCTTTCGCAGCGCCGGCTCGATCTTTTCAAAGGGATGGAACAGATTCGTTTCCACCGCCGATGCAATGCCCTCCTTTGCCAATGCGTCCGCGCATTCCGATACAAAGTCCGCCTGACACAGGGCCTCGCCGCCGGAGAACGTTACGCCTCCCTGAGAATAGCGGTAATACAGGACATCCTGCTTCGCCTCACGCACCACATCCTCAGCCGTTGCTTCCTTTGCAGGCATGACGATCGCGCCCGGATAGCATATGCCGGCGCAGGAGCCGCAGCCGATACACAGCGCGGTATCGAAGCTCTTCGCCCTTGCTCCCGTGGGACAAACGTCAAGGCAATGCCCGCAGCCGATGCACTTGCGCTCATAAAACAAAGGACGTCCCTTTCCGAACAGAGTTTCGGGATTGTGACACCATGCGCATCGCATATTGCACCCTGACAAAAATACCGTCGTGCGGATGCCGTCGCCGTCATTGAGAGAAAATCTCTGAATATTCGTGATTCTGCCCACTATATATCACCTCTTTTCCTTACTAAGTGTAACATAATATACTGATTCTGTGCAAGTCGATAATTCTTTGTAATTTTTGCGGAGTTTCTTGTACTCATTCACCCGGGCGGCACTGTGATGTGTTCCATGACACTGCCCGGACGCAGGATACGGCGCGGACGGCTTGGCGGATACTGCCGTCATGCGCTTTGGCGGCTGCGGAGGGATCCGGCTCAAAACAAAACCGACTCCGCTGGAATACCGGAGTCAGTCGGCTTTTCAGTTTGAGAGGGCTTTTCCGTGCTGTCCGAACTATCCGGGGCGTCTACTCATTATTCTCCTCGAAGCAGGGCAGATAAAAGGCGAAGATCTGTTTCAATTCATCGCGGTTGGACACATTGGCGACCTGATACAGCTTGTGCAGGCGATAGTATAAGCTGGAATGGGCTAAGAACATTTCGTTTTCGATCTGTTCATTGCTTTTTCCGCAGAGGATGCTGCGCAGGATCTGCAGATCGACGTCGTCGCAGCCGCGCAGACAGTTTTCCAGACTGCGTACCGTCTGCGATTCCTGCCCGATGGAGATCGTCGGCTCAGAGGAGGGGGAAAAGTGCGTAAGGGGCTCATCCGCGCAGGAATACGCCGTACTGCCGCGGGCGATGATCTCCGTGCCGACCGTGACGACAATGCTGGTCAGGAACGGATTTTCCGCGATGGTCTGCCAGATGGAAAAAGCCTGTCTGCCCATCTCATAAAATTCGTTTTCATTCGTGGAGGTGAGGGTAGGGGAAGTATAGCGTCCGATGAGCGTATCGCCCAGACCCACGACATATAAGTCGTTCGGAATGCAGATGCCGCACGTTCGTGCGTGCGCCAGAAGCGTGACGGCTACATAATCGTTGGAGCAGATGACGGCGTCATATTTTCCGGCATTGCCCAGTACGCGCAGAACGGAATTGGAAATATCCGTATCGATCCAGTAAATATCCTGCTCCGAGAGCGGCAGAGCATATTGTCGGATGCAGTCGAGAAATCCGGCTGCCTTTACGGCGTCGTTGCTGGCATTGCGGTTCACGCCGACCAATGCGATGCGCCGTCGGCCGCAGTTCAGAAAATACTCGATGATCTTTTCAATGAACACTTTCCGCGCCAGCTTGACGCCGCTGACGTGTTCACCGAATTCCTCGGGAATTGCGCCGAGCAGTATGGGCATGATGTTATGCTGGCACAGCGCCTGTACCGCATGATAAGTCCATGAATTCTGTGAACTGATGATGATGACAGAGTTTGTCTGCTCTTCGATGGAATCGAGATCGGTAAGATTTTCCAACTGTATCAATGGCAGACGATGCCGGGCGCAGTTTTCTTTCAGCCCCGCGATCGCACGGCTGAACCAGATCGGCATGGCGCTGGAAGGCTCCACCAAACAATAAACACACTCTTTGCGCATGGATACAACTCCTTTGATATCGCGTATTGTTTATATATATTCGGAAACGTGTTCCTGAAAATGCCGATCCCGTGCATGGAGCCGGTCGCAGCCGTGACGATCTTACATTCCGCGTCATGGTCTTTATGCGCGTATCTGCATCCGTTTGTAACAATATTTCTGTTATCGGTTCATTATACCATATATAATATACATGGATATATATTTATGGCGAACAATTTGTGAACAAGATGGAGGAAGGGAATGAGTTTCACGGGACTGCCGATGAAAAAAGGATGCCCGTTGAATTTCTGAGAGTACATCCCTTTTGTAAAAATCGCTCCCCGAGAGCCATGGTTCCCGGGGAGCGCTATTTGCATGGAGAGCAGTCATCCGCCGCCTGCCGTTGTCAGAGTAAAAAAACAGGGACGCTTCGATGGGAAGCGTCCCCGCTTTGTTCATTTGGATTTATTTCAGCGCCTTGATGCCGCCGAACGCGGTCTTCAGCTTCGCCTCGGCAGAGGACTGAAGGGAAGCCGCCTCCGATGCGAGCGTGTAGGTCCCGGTCTTCACCATATTGTTGATCGCCGTGGTGATGCCGGTCAGTCCGAACCAGCCGTCAACGTTGACTGCGGCGGATGCGAACATCAGGTCGACCATCTTCTTCGATTCCTCGTCGCGCAGGACCTTTTCGTCCAGAAATACGTCATAGAATTCCGGCATGATGACGAATTTTCCCTGCATACAGAGCGCTTCGGTGATGAGAGCCGTGCGGTGCGCGTCGGTCACAGTGACCGGCATGAGAAGCGGCTGGCAGTTCGAGCCGAGCGTGCAATAATAATTTTCCTGCTTTTCATCGTATTTCGGGATGGGCAGGACGCCGAAGTCTGCCTTCATATCGCGGTACTCCGCCGTGTCGCCGAAGGTTCCGGTGCGGAACAGCGCGCGGCTCTCCGACATGATCTTCGTCGCTTCGGTCCAGATCGTCGAGGTCGTCAGCTGCGATTCAAAGCGGCCGCTGTCCATCGGGAAGGTGTGGTCGAAATCGAACATCAGCTCAAAAGCCCGTTCGAAAACATCAAAGCACTTCTCCGAACCGAAGCTCAGCTTGTACTCGCCGTTTTCGAGCTTCAGGATCGATTCGCCCGAAGCGGTGAAGAAATGCATCGCCGCGCTGATCTCGGTCAGCAGTCCGATCTGGTCGGTGACCGTGATCTTTGTGTCGCCGTCGAGGTCGCGCGAGACGGCTCTTGCCATTTCGCTGAGCTTGTCAAAAGTCCAGCGTCCTTCGTTGACCATCTTATACGGGTTTTCAAATTTCATGTCTTCGTAAATGTCCTGATTGTAGGTCACGCAGATAATGTTCAGGTCGAAGACCGGCGAAATGTCTCCGATCAGGAAGAACTGCTTTCCGAACACTTCCACGTCCTTCATCGAATCCGACCACCACGGCGCGTCAAAGCGGAATTCCGGCATCGTATTCAGGTCGAGCGCCACGCCCTGCGGCAGAAGCGCGAAGGTCGCCGGAATGTTCCAGTCCGAGACGAGGTCGCAGAAATCGTCGCCTGCCATCGTCGCCCGCGTAAATTCATTGACGATATTGGCGGTATACAGTACCGAAATATCGACGTTGTAGTCTTCTTCCACAAGGCGGTTGCGCTTATAGACCGCGTCGCTGACCGTATCGCCGGTGATCTCGTCCGCGTCGTACACGGGTATGCCTCTGACGATATTGTGATCGGTATATGCAAGGATCCGGAATTCATACCCGCCGAAATCCTCGACCGCGGGCATCATGTCCTTGTATTGCTCGCGCGGGTCGGTATCGGACGCATCGGTCGTCACAGAGGAAGCGGTCGTATCGCCGCCGGGCGTTTCTTCCGTGCCGCAGGAAACCGTCAGCCCCATCAGAGCGGCGAGGGCGGCGGCGGTCAGTCTCTGGAACAACTTGGTGTTTTTCATGGGATCATTCCTTTCTGTTTGGCTGTTGACCGGATTTGTTGAGATTTGCCGGCTGATATCAGGTATACCCCTTCCGGCATTCCCGGCGTTACGTAAAGGGTTTTCCGTATTGCCTTCCGTTAATTTGCCTCAGGCTCCAGCGGTCCTGCGAGCTCTTTGAGGAAGAACAGCTTACCGGGAAGCGTCGGGATATAGCTCGATGTGACAAAGCGCGTGGGACCGTAGCGCAGCGTCATCCACAGAGACATTCCCTGCCACTGCATCCCGCGGGAAAGCGCGCCGTCGGCGCCGCCGATCGCATAATCGGCGGAAAAGAGCAGGGCGGGTCCCATGGTATTGGCACGGCACGGGACAAGACTCGTGCGGCTCTTGAAGGAGGTGATCGAATTCTGCTCGATGGTCAGGGGGTGCAGTCTGACGGCAACGCGGTAGGGCTGTTTCAGCCATTCCGCATCGGAATCGAATTCCGCGCCGATCATCGGCTCCCAGAAGGCGATATGGCACATTCTGCCGATGCCGTAGACAAGGATCAGCTTTGCTCCCTCGGCTCTCAGTGCGGCGATCTTGGCGGGATACGTCGGAAGATTGTCCTTCGTCGCAAAATTGCGGTGGCTGACCGGAACGGTCGCGCCGCCCAGCGGGTTATAGAAGGCGTTTTCCATTGCTCTCTGGAAGGACGCCTCGCCCGTGATGGTGTTCCCCTCGCCGTCCGCCCATTCGTCCATGTTGAAGCACCAGACGTTTGCGCAGGACTCGTTCCACTGCTTTAAGAAATAGACCGCCCATTTGTACATTCCCATCGGGCCGACCGGGAGAATGAACACGATCCTGCGTCCCTCGGCGTTGGCGATGCGGATCTGATCTGCGATCTCATGTCCCATCTTGACGTCGAATTCCGAAACGTTCTCGCAGGCGTCCACGGAAAAGTCCTTGTTCCAGAAGTCCTGTCTGTCGAAGATCTCCTCCGGCGCGTGCGCACAGCAGGCGTCGATCTTTTCAAAATCCCATCCCTTCGGATAAAAGCCCTCAAGGAGGCTGCCCTTTACGGTAGAATTAAAATCCATGGTCGTTTCCTTTCTGAAATATTTCATGTTAGTCCGGTCTGCGGAAGCGGCTGCCTGCCGCTCCCTTTCAGTACCGTCATTCAAATTCCAGAACGCCGAAGCATTCCGGGCAATGGAAGCCGTGCGGGCGATTTGCCGGCATTTCCCAGCTGTAATAGTGCGGGACCGCCGTTTTGTCGCCGCATTTATAGAAATTGGCTCGGATGACCTTCCCGGAATTCGGAGAAAACGCCGGGAAAAACTCACGGATGAACGAAAACGGCACGCTGTACGCGATCTCCCATCCGTTCCCGGTCTTCTTCGCGCAGGGGGAAAAGCGGTCTGTCAGCGGGTGCAGTCGGATCAGATCCTCAAAGCAGGAACCGAACCCGATAAACGGACAGCAGTTCAGATTGAATTCGATATTGAAATACCGCATATCGTCCGGGTCGGGTCGGAAGAAGAATTCCAGACAGCTGTCCTCACAGGTCTGACCCATGGGGTCTGTGACCTCGGCGCGGACGTCCGTTTCCTCTGCGCTCAGATGCAGATACAGCGCGGTATCGTCATAACAGATCTGAGCGGACGCCCGGACCTCCGCCGCACAGGGTTTTGTTTTCGTATCGATGGCGATGACCGGGAGCTTCCCCCAGTCGGGCGTGCCGGTTGCCCGTGTGATGATCTCATGCTTCATGGCGATATCCATCCACTCCGATCAAAACGGAAAAAGATCGTTCAGTTCCTCTGCCGTCAGCTGATCTCCGTATTCGGAAAGCTGAAATGCTTCGGCAAATCGGATCGTTTTGCCGTTCTCGCCGTAGCGGGCGATCAGCTTTTCACGGAATCTTGCCGCCGTTTTCGCCGCACGCGCCGGGATGCGGGTGTGCTTCACGGCAAGGACCTCCTCATCGGTGCTTTCCGGCGTCACGCCTTCCCAAAGCCAGCGGATGCGTTCCTCCGGGTCTGTCGGCGCCTCTTCGCAGTCCGAATAGGGCAGCCATTCATAGACCTGCGACACGTTTTTGTCCGCTGCGGACACCTTTGCATCCATTTCATCCGTAACGTCCACCACCACATCGCTCATGAACGGCGGCTCTTTGAAACGGTCTTCAAAGTACAGGATGACCGGCATTTTCCGCATAGCCGGCGCCTCCGGGCAGTCGTGCGGTACGATCAGCATATAGGAAGCGTCCTGCAGCAGCTGCGCGGCTGCGCGATGATCGGCGTGGTAGTCGTTGGTTCGATGACCGATAACGATGTCCGGGGCGAACTGCCGGATCTCCCGGATCAGCCGTCTGCGGTTTTCAAGCGTTGCTTCCAGCTCGCAGTCGTCGATATCCCAGATATGATACGACGTCAGACCGAGAACTTCCTTTACGGCGGCAGCTTCACCGGCGCGGACGCGCGCGGTTTCCTGCATGGAGAGGATGTGATGCCCCTTGCTTCCGTTGCACAGAACAAGGAAGCTGACTTCGGCGCCCATCTTCAAAAACTTTCTCGCTGTTCCGGCCGCCCGGAATTCCACGTCATCCGGATGCGCGCCGATCATCATGACTTTAAGTTTCTTTTCCATCTTATGATCATTTCCTTCCATATAAAATATCTGTTGTTTCACGGATCGGTTGTTTTTCAGAGCCGGTCTTATTTCTTTTCCGATCCCGCCGCGACGCACACCGGAACGCCGCCGTTGTCGGCGCTCCTGTATGCCGCCATGACCAGACGGATATTGTTGAGACTTTCCTCCGGCGGGCAGAAATCGACCGGTTTTCCGTCCCGCAGACAGTTCAGATAGTACCGGATCTCGCGGTAATAGCTGGTGGCAGGGTCAATGGGAAGCTCGGTCTCTTTTCCGTCCTTGTCCACGGCAAGGAAAACCATCTTCCCGTTGTAAGCGCCGCAGAGGATATAGCCGTTTTCAAACACAATGGACTGGTTGTTGCTGCTGTATTTGAAGCTCTGGCTCGTCCAGTCGAGAGCGGAGGTCACATACACATCGTTGTCGTAGAGGTAGGTGATGGCTCCACGATCGTAGCCGGAGCCGGGCCAGTTCTTATGCGCCACACAGGAAACGGTTTTAGGCATACCGAAGAAATGCTGAATGAGATCGGTGTCATGAAGAAGATCAAAGAGTACGCCGCCGGAACGCTTTTCATCAAAGTGCCATCCCTCCCAGCTCCACTTCGGAGTACCGACTTCATTGGAAAAGTGCGCGTATTTGACCGCGCCCAGTTTCTTTTCCTCCACATAAGCCTTCATGATTTCAGTGACCGGGCGGAAGCGCTTGGAATGGGCGATCATCAGCAGACGGTTGTTTCTCTTTGCCGCATCGCACATTTCCTGCGCCGCTTCAGCGGAGATCGCCATGGGCTTTTCGCACAGCACATTGTAACCGAGATCCATTGCGGCGACCGCAGCCGGAGCGTGAAGGAAGGTCGGAAGACAGATGTCCACATAGTCCAGTTTCCCGACCTCCGCCTGTAAAAGCTCCATATAGTCGCCGTAAACGCGCGCGGAATCCTTAAACGGTTCGGTGAGTTCCGCCCTGATATCGCAGCAGGCGGCGACCTCGATCTCCTCGCCCTGCTTTCTCAGATCTTCATATGCTTTGAGATGTGCGCGGGAGATATACCCGCAGCCGATCAGACCAACCTTAAACATTTTGATTATCTCCTTTCAGATCCATGGCATTCAGGATCTCTTTGAGCTTTTCGATGCAGAGATGCGCGCCGTAAAAGGGCTGGAAGCGTCCGCGATTGCCGTATTCCACCGTCAGAACCTTGCAGCCGCCGGTCTCCACGCAGGTTCGGATGAGCTGCTGCCAGTCGAAATCATCCTCTCCGATCATGGCGTCGTATCCGGTCTCCCAGAATTTCACGGCGGAATAGGGCTTGATGTGCATCCATTCCTGTCTTCCGGGGTGTTTTTTCAGAGAACCGATGGGGTCTCCTCCTCCCGCCACGGCATTTCCGGTATCGAGCACCATCTGAAAATCGTCAGGCGTGTGATCAAACACATGATCCCAGATGGTCTTCCCCTCGATCTCGCGGAAATCGGATGCGTGATTGTGGTAGCCCATGGTGAATCCCAGCGGTTTCACCTTTTCAAGAAGCTCATTCATGAAAGCGATGCATTCATAAAGGGAGGCTTTGTCCTTTGTCTGTTCCGCGCTGAGAGAACCGATGGCGAGACGGCTGTTGCCAAGCTCCCGGTTCCACGCGATCGTCTCCTCCAGCTTATCCGGAGCAAACCGATCCCAGTTTGTGAGCACGCCATAGCACGCCAGTCCGTTTTTCCGAAGCTCCTCTTTCAGAAAGACCGGATCCACCGCATAGTTCGAAGCGAATTCAACGCCGTCATAGCCGAGCTCCCTGATGCGCCGGAGCGCTGCCGCAGGATCGGCCGCAAAAGCCTCGCGGACGGTATAGATCTCCACGCCGATCGGCATTTCACTGTATTTCATGGGACTCTCTCCTTATAAAAATGTTCTTAGATACTCCGCGCCGCGGAGAATATCCTGTATCTGTTCCTCGCCGGTGATCTCCCGCTCGATGGTAAGGTCTCCCTGATAGCCGTATTCCTTCAAACGTCTGACAAGGTAAGGGAAATCCACCCGTCCGCCGCCCAGCGGCGTCTCCTTTCCCTTGGGAGAAGGATAGACGGGATACACCGCGTCTTTTGCGTGTACGCCGCGGATGAAGGGAAGGAGCATATCCAGCGCATCGGAAGGATCGGCTCTGCCGTTGATCAGGAAGTTGGCAGGATCGAAGTTCACGCCGAGGTTTCCGCATCCGGTATCATGAATGAGCTGCAAAAGAGTCACCGGAAGCATTTCTCCGGTCTCGATCTGAAAATCCTGTCCTTCGTCCCGCAGACGGTCGGCGATCAGGCGGACGGTCTGCACGATCTCCACGTGTTCCGGGTCTCCGGGGTCGTCGCGGACGAAACCGATGTGGGTGAACACGTTTTTCACGCCCAGTTTTTTCGCAAACGCGGCTCCGTCCAGAATGTCTTTCGTCCGTTCGGCGCGAAGATACCCCGGCACCAGTCCCAGCGTGCGGTACATTTCCGGATAGGCATAGCTGGAATAGCCCGACCATCCGGCAAATACAGCCGTGATCTCAAACCCCGTTTCTTCACAGGTCTCACGGATAGACCGGACGGTTTCATCCCGATCAATCGAATCCGGAAGACCCCTCGGTCCGCATCCGTCGTTCAGCTGTCCGCAGGTAAATCCGAGCGACCGCATCCTGCGGATCTGTGCGCAGAGGTCGTCGGAATAGGTGAGAAATACGCCGATTCTCATAGATATCTGTCCATCCTTTCTGATAAATCATGACGTCATGCAGATCGCTGACATTCTGTGAATGTACGATCGAGCGGATATCGGCGCCATGCAGCGTCAGACTGACGCCCCGCGCGCCTCCGTCCATATCTATTATACACGACAGCCGGCGAAAAGTCTTTACCATATATTCCGCTCTTTTTACCACTTTTTCCAAAAAACAATAATAATCCGTAAATTACAGGCGAAAATCCGATTTTGCTTGACAAATATCCCAGAAGCCGTTATAATGAGTATACTCAACAGATAAAAATGGAGTGACGGTATGTACAGACTGAATCTGCCGACAACGGTATTCCGGGTAAACGGTTTTTACGGGACCCACTACTATGAATTCGGGAAGTTCTTTTCCCATCTCCCGGAAACGCATCCTTTCTGGGAAATGGTATATGTTGATCAGGGACGGGCTGTTGCCATAACAAATGGGATCGGCGTGACATTGGAACAGGGGCAGGCCATATTTCATGAGCCGGGAGAACTGCACTGTCATGTTTCCGACCATGAAGTATCGAACAATATGATGGTCGTTCTGTTTGACGCCGATAGTATGAACATGGATTCGTTTTCACACAAAATTTTCACGCTTGATAAAACGGAGAGGACGCTGCTGAAGCTGTTTCTGAATGAAGCAAAGAACACAAAAGGAATGCTTTCCGAAGATTTTCATAAAGAATACGAACCGGACCTGACGGATACCCTGTTCGGAGCTTCCCAGCTGATGCAGTGTTATTTTACCGAATTCCTGATCCAGATCCTTCGCGGCGAAAAAAACGAAACGCTTCGTCAGACGCCGGAGAGCTATTCGCTTGCACAGAATTCCATCGTCAATATGATCTGCGATTATATGAGAGAGAATATCGATCATTCACTCTGTCTTAATGATCTGTGCCGGACATTTCACATGGGAAAAACACAGTTAGCCGATATCTTTCATCAGTTCCAGGGGGAAAGTCCCATTCATTACTGGTCGTCGCTGAAGATAGCGGAAGCCAAACGTTTACTGCGTGAAACGGACTACTCGATCGGCGACATTGCCGATATGCTTTCGTATAACTCGATCTACGCTTTTTCACGGGCTTTCCGAAATGCCGTCGGTTTTCCGCCGTCTGTATATCGGGAGCGGATAGAGTGACCTGCCGTCTTTTCGTGATCGCCCGATCGTTATCCGGATGCCCGTCCGGGAACTCTTTGCTTTCGACCGCAGGACGCGGTACAGTGCCTGTCCGACCGGATCGATTACGCGATAAATCCCGGGAAGACCGATGGCGGCATACGGCCTCCGATGCGGAAGCACGTTTTTGTGATTTGAAAAGCTCCGTCAAAGCGGCGGAGGTCAGGATCGCCAAGATCGAGACGCGGAGAACCAACCTGAGCATCTATTTCCGGGCGATGGACGTTTTCAAAGGGGACAGGCAGTCCAAATACAGCAAGGACTATCTTGCCGGGCATGAAGGCGATCATGAAATCATTCGCAGGGCTGTTGATTCTGCGGGATCTATTGCAGATGAGTTTGCTGATGACGTCCCTGTTGCTGTCGGGGAAAGGGAACCGGAACAACAGAGCTGAAAGCGTCAGCACGGAAGCATCTTTCGGCTGCAATCGGGTGTTCATTGCAAACGACTATGCAGAGTGCTTGCAGCATATCGAAAAAATGCACATAATAGTCATGTATTTTGCGCGATAATGAGATATTCTGCTGTGCAAAATGCCATATTGTTTGTATGATCCGGAGAATACGGTGATACGGTATTGACGAATATCAGAGATATGCTATAATATCGCTTGACAGATTCGATCTGTCGAAAATACATCATGATGAAGGGAGCTACCCATGAAAAAACCGTTTTCTTCTTTGTTGGTCGTTCTTCTGATTCTCGCTATGGCAGTCATTCCCGTTTCCGCAAACAGAGGATTGTCGTTCGACGCCGAATACGGCAAACCGACAATTGACGGTAAAGTGGATGACATCTGGGCAAACTGCAAAACATCGGCAACTGTAAACTTACCGCACGACGGCAATAACAAGGGCTCATCCGATACCGCTGCGGTAAAAGCTCTGTGGGACGAAGACGGCTTCTATTTCCTCGTCACGGCGAAGGATTCCAGCTTCGTGGACGCGGAGTGCTTTGAGTTCTATCTCGATGAAGTCTATGACAAAGGCGAAGCATTCAACAAATTTGACCGCCAGTCGCGTATCACCGTCAAGACCGGTGAAATCATCGCTTCCACCAAGGACGCAGACGGCAACGACACCGGCCGTCAACACCTGTTTAACAAAGCCGCTCATTCCACTACGTCCGACGGCTGGATCCTGGAAGCGTCCTTCAAATGGAGCGGTCTGACCGAGATCAAAGCCGGTATGACAGTCGGCGCGGAATTTATGTGGGACGATCAGGGAGCCGGACTCGCTCTGCGTTGGAACGTTGATACCGCCAACGGCGACAAAAAACCGTTCCAATCCACGATCGACTTCGGCGGTATGGTTCTGAAAGCAAAGCCGGTTGCCGCCGCTACGAATGCTGCCGCTGCGAAAGCCGCTGCAACCGCTGACCCTGCTGCCGTTACCGTTCTCGCTCTCCTCGCGGCAGTGCCGGCCGCCGCCCTTCTTGCGAAAAAGAGAAAATAATCCCATCATAATAAAAACCGGTCAATCATGACCGGATCATCATGCAGACAAAGCAGGTTTTCTGAGCAAAAGAGAACTTGCTTTGTCTGCATTTCGTGACAAAAATTGCAAAGTATCGGAAAAAGCGAAAACAGGATGTAAAAAGAAAACCGACAGCAATATCCGAAAGCTATTCATGCCGGTCATTGAAGCGTCTCATTAAGGAAAAAGATCTTCCTCCGGTCGTGTTTCACAGTTTCCGTCATGCAGGACAGGCATTACCTGCAGGCTCAAACTGAACGGCGGCGATATCAAAGCCGTACAGAGCAGGTCCGGTCACGTGCAGACAGGTCGAAGGCGGAGACGATATGCCCGGCATCTCCGTTTTTGTCGGAGGTCTCCCGGAAGACGTCGACCGCGAGGCGGTTCGGGCGGTGATCGGGTCCGCCTGCACGCTTCCGGACGGTCTCGTCAAAAAGACCGCGGCTTTACGCAGAGGTGAATCCGATGAAGGAGTTTGACGTTACCATCACCGAAAAACTGCAGACCGTTGTAACGGTGGAAGCCGAGACCAGAGAAGAAGCGGAGCAGATGGTCAACGACCGGTGGTGTTCCGGCGATCATGTTCTGGATGGTTCCTTTCAATTTGCAGAGCCGGCGGCATTCGCAAGGGCGTCAAAAGGGTCGGCACCAAAACTACACTTTTGTGTGGGGCATATTTTCCCTGATTCGTTTATGATATATGCAGATATGTGAAATCAGGCGGAAGGAGGTCGTTTTGTTACGGTGGAGCATAGAACCTTCCAGGTCGACCGTACCTCCAATCCGACCAACGATCAGGCTGCCAAGGCTGCGGAAGATATCAATCGCGCGCATATCGAATGACGGAAAGGAGCGATCAAATGCCTGATTTTGATGAATTGAAACCTGTGCCGGAGCTCTTCGGCGAAAAGACAACGGAGGCGGAAGCTGCCGCAGAAACGGAATCGGAGTCTGCCGCTTCGGAGCCGCAGATCGTGTATACGCACGATGAGAAAAGTCTGCGGGAGCTGCGTGATGAAGTCTCTGAGCTTCGCAATCTTTTCACCCGCCGCCTGATGGAGGACAGGCAGAAGACTGAGTTGATCAAGGCGTTGGGGGACGGAGCTGCGTTTGCATTTATCGAGCCTTTTTTTTATGACATGATTTGCGACAGAAGAAAGTAAAGCCCGTTATGACCGGGAGCTGGACGCGCCCGGGGATGAAGCTCCCCCTGACGACCCCGGTGCGGAAAGAAGGGCGCAGTTTCATAAATGGTATAATAGCGCAAATGAGTATCTGCAAAAGCGGCAGTATGATCTCGCAAAGACAGCGGTAGATCGGGCAATGTCATATTCTGATTCATCAGACGATCATCGTGGTGTGTATTGTGGCAACCTCTAAAAATTCATGAGGAAGAAAAACAAAACCCGATACTATGGGTATCGCGTTTTGTTTTTCAACGGATTATTTGAATTTTTAGAGGTAACCTTGTATCAAATGTTATCGGTTTATACATTTATGACAAAAAGAAATAGAGCTGAGAAAAGCTGATCAGATCTGGAAAAGTGCAGACGCCGATATGATCAGTGAAAAACAATGCTCCATTCCTTCGCGGAAGTAAAACCGAAGACTGCGTTCGACGGCATCAAGGCGCTGAAATAAATCCAAATGAACAAAACGGGGACGCTTCACGGCGAAGCGTCCCCGTTTTTCTGCGGAACGTCAGCATTCGTAACAATAACGGTCCGCTGTATGGATGGCGGTCGGCAGAAAATACTGCCGAAAAGGAATGATGTGTCCATAAACCGGCAAGCGGCGCGTCCGCATGATATCAGCGGCTGCGGTCGTTATCGCGTCCGCCGAAGGTTCGGCGGGAGCTGAATGGCATCCGCCGAAGATTTGGCGGGAGCAAAATCGCGTCCGGGTCGGACGGACGACTGACTGTCAGAGCGGCGTGTTGATCTGCACGGGCAGCCAGCCTGCGTCGGTGTAATCGCGGCAGGGCTTGATCTTGCGCAGGGTCGAGGTCACGCGGGAACAGGTCTTGGAATACACGTCGTAGCACAGTCCGCCGCCGTTATTGTACATGACGTCGCCCGCAAAGGCGATATGCGGCGTCTCGCGGCGCACGGTGTTCCACGTCGTTTTCATAAAGCCGAGCGCGTGATTTTTGCGCATGGTCGAAAGTGCCGTTCCGTAATTGCTCATCTGACTGAACACGCAGCAGATTACGTCGAAGCCGCGGGACGTGAAGATCTCCGTCGACTGCCAGTCCTCGCTGGTGATGTTATACTGCCAGTCCGCGATAACGATACCTCGGTCAAGCCCCGTGCGCATCGCTTCGGCGAATTCGACCGTCGAGTTCGCGTCGTAGGTCTCGCCAGGACCGCGGTTGTTTTTCGCCAGCTCACGTTGGGATAAGAGCATATCGCCCCACATGATCGTGCGTCTTCCCTTGGAGGCAAGGTCTGCCTGCACGCCGTTCAGATACCCGCACAGCCCGTCGGCGACCTCCTTCCAGTCCTCTCCCTTGCCTAGATCGTCCGCTTCGTCGCAGCCGAGCATGAAATAACTTCCGGGTCCGCACAGCTCGCACAGTTCGTCGCGCGCCTTTGTCAGAAGCTCGCGCACGACCGGCTTGGTGTAGTCCCAAACCCAACCGTAAAAGCCTGGCAGAAAGAGATACTCCAGCTCCGGCGCTTGATCAAGCACGACGTGCTTGCCGGACGCGCCCTGTCTGGCGAACGCCGCGTGACCGAGATGCTGGAGCATCGGGATGACTTCCAGTCCCATCGCGCGGGCGACCGCGATCAGCTCGCGGATGCGCTCCTTCGTGTACGCGAAGGGCCACGCAAGCTGCGGCAGGGAATCCAGCTGGAGCATTCCCCAGAATTCAAGGATGACGTGCGTGTAGCGCGACATCGCCGCCAGACGGATCGCCTTGTCGATGTAGTTGAGCGAGGTCTCCTTATCCGGGAAAACGCAGAGGTGGATCATGCGCACGCCGATCTCCGGATGACCGAAGACGGTGCAGCATTCCGCTTTATAGAGCAGCTGATCATAGCAGACGATCTTTTCGAGGAAGGTCACATAGCCGCGCATGAGCGCGCTGTATCCCGTCCCGGCGATGTAAACGCCGCCCGTCGTGATATTCAGCGCGAATTCGTTTTCGCCAAGCTCGACCGGGGTGAAATCCCCGCTCGTGATGACGTATTCGTCATGGTCGCGCACGATCGTCCACGGCAGACCACAGGTGTAATTGTTCAGAATTTCGCCCAGCACCGGATGCGAAGCCTGGGCCGGGAAGGAGATGGTCATCTCCCGGTCTATCACAAAATAGTCCATATCTTAATAGTTCCGGGCTTCCGCTCAGCGAAAGCCGCCTTTCTGTTGTGGTTACCTCTGAAAATTCAAAAATCCGTGGCAAAACAAAACGCGATATTATCGGGTTTTGTTTTCTTCCTCATGAATTTTCATAGGCCGCCTTGAATCCGTGTAGCCGCGGAGGGTCTGAAAAACTGTTTTCTAACCTTCTGCGTCAGTTGAATTCGTTGATTTTCCTGACGACCTCATCCCATGCCGCCGTCTTGGATTCGTAGAAGGACGCCATTTCCTTGTCCTCCCACGCCAGAAGCGCCGCAGGATTGGACGCGCCGCTGTTGATCTGGATGGTCGTGCCGTAGCAGGAATCGAAGGGCAGACGCATGGTGTCGCGGATGATCTCGAGCATTTCCGGCACTTCCTCGTCGCGCGTGTACTTTTCGCGCAGAGCGACCTCGTAGTAGGCGGGCACGACGTCGGTCATGGCGAAGCATCCGAACGCTTCCATGACGCGGCAGGTCAGACCGATATCGGACGCGGTCTTGGGGATGAACATGAGATTCGTCGCGGTGCCGATGGGAGTGATGTGTTCCTTCTGTTTTTCATCCAGCTTGGGGTAGGGAACGATGCCGAAGTCGGACTTCATATTGCGCATTGCGTCGCCCTCGGTGATGTAGAGATACGACAG
>JAZRXB010000109.1:0-2091 GCA_045600005.1 Eubacteriales bacterium
AAGGGCATCATCATCGGAAAAGGCGGCGCGACGCTGAAAAAGGTCGGCACGTGGGCGCGGGAGGACATGGAAGCCTTCTTCGGCGTACAGGTCGGTCTCGATCTCTGGGTCAAGGTCAAGGAGAACTGGCGCGACAACGCGAACCTTCTGAACACCTTCGGGTTCCGGAACGACTGACGTATGCTGTTGACGGTGAAAGGTCTGGTCGTGCGCGAGACGGTGGCGTCGGACAACCTGAAATACATTCAGGTCCTGACCGCCGAGCGCGGCAGACTGTCGGTCCTCGTGCGGGGAAGCACCCGTTCACGCGGACGGTTTTCCGCGCCGACGCAGATCTTCTGCTATTCCGAGCTGGTGCTGTACGAGCATAACGGGAAGTATTCGCTCAACGACGCTTCGCTGATCCAGAATTATTTCGTGCTGTGCGAGGACTACGACGTTCTGACGGTCGGCGCTTACGTGCTGAATACGGCGGAATATCTGATGACCGAGGAACAGCCGGACGGCGGCGTGCTGCGGCTCGCGCTGAACACGCTCTGGATGCTGACGCACCGGAAGGAGCGGGATATCCGCCTGATCAAGGGCGCGTATGAGCTGCGGCTCGCGTCGCTCGCGGGCTTCGCGCCGAACCTTGTCTGCTGTGAGAGCTGCGGTGCGGCGGCAGGCTCGGACGTCATGTTCCTGAACGTGATGGAGGGAACGCTGACCTGCCGCGCCTGTACAGACGCGAAGCAGAACGAGATCGCGGCGGGCGCGTCGCTCCCGATCGACGAGGACCGCACCGCGCAGATCATTCTGCCGCTGCCGCCCGCAGTGCAGTACGCGATGCAGTACGCGCTCTTTTCCGACATGAGCCGGCTGTTCTCCTTCACGCTGGGGGACGAGCTGATCCCCGTCTTTTCAAAGGCGTGCGAGACCTATCTTGAAAACCATGTCGAGCATCATTTCGAGGTGCTTGACACCCTGACATGGTGATCTGACGCCATGTTCACAAATGCAGGGGAACCTCTGATCTTTCCGCGGAAAAGCGAAAGACCGGGCGTTTCCCGAGGAAAGGCATGGACAAACATTGAACAATTACGAAAGAGCGACCAGAACGGTCGAATTTGATAAGATCCTCGCCATGCTCGCCGAAAAAGCGCCGACCGAAGGCTCGAAGGAGCTTGCGCTGGCGCTTACGCCGTCGAACGTTCCCGACCGCATTCTCCGTATGCAGCGCGAGACGACCGAAGCGAAGGCGATGCAGGCGGTCAAGGGTATGCCGTCGTTCGGCATGGTGAAGGACGTCACCGACCTTGCCGAGCGGGCGGAGAAGGGCGCGGTGCTGAATCCGCGCGAGCTGCTCGACGTGGCGAACGTGCTGCGCACCTCCCGGTCGCTGCTCGATTACAGCAGAAGCGACCGCCGCGAGGCGACGTCGGTCGACCAGATCTTCGAGCGGCTGATCCCGAACAAAAAGCTGGAAGACAGAATTTATACCGCCATCGTCTCAGAGGACATGATCGCCGACGAAGCAAGCCCGGAGCTTTCCGATATCCGGCGCAAAATGCGTTCGGCGAACAACCGCATCAAGGACACGTTACAGAATTTCATCAGCGGTTCGTATTCCAAATTCTTACAGGAAAACATCGTTACCATGCGAAACGGACGCTATGTGCTTCCGGTCAAGGTCGAATGTAAGAACGACGTGCGCGGTCTGGTGCATGACACCTCCTCCTCCGGCGCGACGCTGTTCGTCGAGCCGCTGTCGGTCGTCGAAGCGAACAACGAGCTGCGCGTTCTGCAGGTGAAGGAAGCCAATGAGATCGAACGGATCCTCACCCAGCTGTCCGCCGAGGTCGGCGAGCTGGAAACGTCGATCTGTCTCAACTATCAGAATATCACCGAGCTTGCGTTCATTTTCGCCAAGAGCGAGCTGTCCTTCGCGCTGGACGCCTGCCCCGCCCGGATCACCGGCGACCGCCGGGTCGATCTTGTGCGCGCGCGGCATCCGCTGCTCGACCCGAAGAAGGTCGTTCCGGTGAACATCCGGCTCGGCGGCGCGAACGGCACGCTGGTCATCACCGGTCCGAACACCGGCGGCAAGACGGT
>JAZRXB010000110.1:0-19775 GCA_045600005.1 Eubacteriales bacterium
AGCGGACGTTGACGCTCAGGAGAGCGGACGTTGACGCTCAGGAGAGCGGACGTTGACGCTCAGGAGAGCGGACGTTCGCTCGAAAGAGCGGACGGACGCTTTTCCGGCATGGACGGACGTTCTCAAATGCGAACAGCCGGACAGCGGTTTTCCCTCTCCGTCCAATCAGTTAGCTCCGTAAATCCCGTCGGAATTCTTGACTTTTTTCCGAAATAATGTTATACTGTCTGAAAGCGGGACGAATCCGTCCCCGGTAAGGAGTCAACCCCATGAAGCTGGTACTGAAATATCTGAAACGACACCTCGGCATCTTTCTGCTTTCCACCTTCTTTCTGACCGTGGAGGCGATGGCTGACCTTCTGCAGCCGACCTTTATGTCCTACATCGTCGACCGCGGCATCGCCGAAGCCGACGCAAGGCTCATTCTCACCTACGGGCTTCTCATGCTCGGCGTCGCGCTCACCGGAGCGCTCGGCGCGGTCATGCGCAACATCCTCGCCACCCGCACGTCGCTCGGCATCAGCAAGGAGCTTCGCCGCGACCTCTACGACAGCGTGCAGAGCCTTTCGCTCGAAAACATCGATAAGCTCGAACCGGCGTCGCTCATCACGCGCATCACCAACGACGTCAGCCAGATCCAGGAATTCATCAACAGCCTGATGCGCATGATGGTCAAGGCGCCGATCACCTGCGTCGGCGCGATCGTGCTGATCGTCGTCCAGACGCCCCGTCAGGCGCCGATCATGGGCGTGATCCTCATCATCGCCGCCGCGCTGATCTGGTGCAACATCCGCATCGGCTACCCGAAATTCGGAAAGGTCCAGCAGAGGCTCGACCGCCTGAACGGCGTCACGCGCGAATATCTCTCCTCCGTGCGCGTCGTCAAGGCGTTCCGCGCCGAGGACGAGGAAGCCGAAAAGTTCACCGAAGCGTCGCTTGAGCTTTCCGAAGCCAACACCGCCGCGCTCCGCATCATGGCGGTCTTCACGCCCTTCATCAACCTCGCCGTCAACTTCGGCATCGTGCTGCTTCTCTGGATCTCGGAGGATCAGGACAGCGCCGAGATCGGCCGCCTGATGGCGTCGGTCAACTACATGACGCAGGTGCTGTTCGCCGTCACGATGATCGCCAACATCATCAACGTCGCCGTTCGCGCGATGGCTTCCGCCGGACGAATCGAGGAAGTCTTCGCCGAAACGCCCGCGCAGAAAAAGCCGGAGCATCCGCTTTTCCCCGATATCAGAGGCGAGATCGTCTTCGACGACGTGTCGTTCGCCTACGCCGGCGCGGGCAGCGAATCGCTCTCGCACATCTCGCTGACCATCCCCGCCGCATCAACGGTCGGCATCATCGGTCCGACCGGTTCGGGCAAGACCACGCTCGTGAATCTCGTCCCGCGCTTCTACGACGCGGCGGCGGGGAGCATCCGCATCGACGGCTGCGACGTGACGCAGATCGACGAAACGCATCTGCGCGAAGCCGTCGCGGTCGTGCCGCAGAAGGCGCTGCTGTTCAGCGGGACCATCCGCGACAATCTGCGCTGGGGCAGACGGGACGCATCGGATGAAGAGATCGAACACGCCGCGTCGATCGCCTGCGCCGACTCCTTCGTCCGCGCCATGCCGGACGGCTATGACACCGTGCTGGGTCAGGGCGGCGTGAACCTTTCGGGCGGTCAGAAGCAGCGTCTCTCGCTCGCCCGCGCGCTGGTCAGAAAGCCGAAGATCCTCATCCTCGACGACTGCACGAGCGCGCTCGACGCCGCGACCGAAGCGTCGGTCTTACACGGTCTCGAAACGCTCGGAGGCGGCGTCACGGTCCTTCTCATCAGCCAGCGCATCGCGACCGTCCGCCGCGCCGATTTCATCCTCTGCATGGATAACGGAACGCTCTGCGGCTACGGCACGCACGACGAGTTAATGAAGACCTGCGCCGCCTACCGTGAAATTTACGATTCGCAGATCGGAGGTGAAGATCATGGCGAATAATAATGTCAACGTACCGCCCGCCCAGATGAACGGCATTTCCCGTCCGGGACGCGGCATGGTCGTCGTCAAGCCGAAGGACCTGACGGGAACGCTCCGCCGTCTCTGGAAGCTGACGAAAGGGCATCGTCAGGGACTCGGTCTCATCCTCGGACTGTCCGCCCTCGCGTCGGGCGCGGCGATCCTGTCCCCGTACCTGTCGGGACGCGCCGTTTCGAGCATCAAGGCGGGCGAGACCGCGCGATTCATCGTCATCCTGCTCGCCGTCCTCTACGTCTCGGACTGGCTCATCCGCTTCTTGCAGCAGTTCATGATGGCAAAGATCGGTCAGCGGGTCATCCACCACATCCGTCTGACGCTGTTTGAAAAGATCAACACGCTTCCCCTCTCCTTCTTCGACCGCCGTCAGCACGGCGAGCTGATGAGCCGCCTGACCAACGACGTGGACAACATCAGCACGACCATTTCAAACTCGCTGACGCTTCTCCTGACCCACGGCTTCACCATCGTCGGCATCCTGACGATGATGCTCGTGCTGAACGTCTACCTGACGCTGACGGCGTTCGCCGGCGTGGCGCTCATCCTGACGCTGACGAGGGTCGTCACGAAGAACACGCGGAAGCTCTTCGCCGTCCAGCAGAAGAATCTCGGCATTCTGAACGGACAGATCGAGGAGGGCATTTCGGGACTGACGCTCGTCAAGGCGTTCTGCCGCGAAGAAGACATGGCGGAGGACTTCGAGAAAAAGAACGAAGCGCTCCGGAAGGTCTCGGTCAAGGCGATGGTCTGGTCCGGCACGCTGATGCCGCTGATGAACGTCATCAACAACCTCTGCTACGTCGCCATCGCGGTCGCAAGCGGACTTCTGTACGTGAACGGCAAGCTGTCGGACATCGGGCTGATCACGAGCTTTCTGCTGTACGTGCGGCAGTTCACCCGTCCGTTCGTTGAGATCGCCAATATTTACAACAACTTCCAGACGGCGGTCGCCGGTGCGGAGCGCGTCTTCGAGATCCTCGACGAGGAGCCCGAGCCCGCCGACAGGCCCGATGCGCTGACGATCAGCAGCCCGAAGGGCGGCGTCCGCTTCGAGCGCGTCACCTTCGGCTACGACCCCGCGCACCCGGTCCTCAAAGACCTCTCGTTCGACATTCCCGCCGGAACGCAGACCGCCATCGTCGGTCCGACCGGTTCGGGCAAGACGACGATCATCAATCTGCTGACCCGTTTCTACGACGTGACCGACGGACGCATCCTGCTCGACGGTCACGACCTGCGCGACTGCCGCATGGAGGACCTGCGCACGCTGTTCGGCGTCGTATTGCAGGACACCTCCCTGTTCGCATCCACGGTGAAGGAGAACATCGCCTACGGACAGAACGACGCTTCGATGGAGGACGTCCGGAAAGCCGCCGTCATCGCGGGCGCGGACAGCTTCATCGAGCGCCTGCCAAACGGCTATGACACGGTGCTGGAGCATGGCGGCACGGAGCTTTCGCAGGGCGAACGCCAGCTTCTGACCATCGCCCGCGCCGTTCTGACCGACGCGCCGATCCTGATCCTCGACGAGGCGACCAGCTCGGTCGACACCGTGACCGAGAAGCGCATCCGCCGCGCCATGCTGAACATCTGTAAGGGACGCACCAGCTTCATCATCGCGCACCGGCTCTCCACCATCCGCGACTCGGACGTGATCATCCTGATCGAAAACGGCGGGATCGCGGAAATGGGCAGCCACGACGAGTTGATGAAGCAGAACGGCAAATACGCGCAGATGTACCGTATGCAGTGCGGACTTTCCGTCTGAAAAAATCGATTGTAAAACTTCGTTTTACAATCGGTACTCGCGCTTATCGCGGCTGACAAAACTTGTTTTGACGGTTCTCCCCGAGGTAATTTCGGCGCGAGGGCTCGCCTTAGAGGTGTTTTTATGTCGGCAAAGCCGACATAAAAACGGATTTTATTATAACGTTTGTCATCTTAAAGCATGAAACGATCGGCTGACGTTTCACGAAACAGAAAAGGAGAACGATCATGAGCTGCGAACAGTATAAGCCCTATACCCCCGCCGCCGACCGCTATGAGAAGATCCCCTACCGCCGCTGCGGAAAAAGCGGACTGCTGCTCCCCGCGCTCTCGCTCGGTCTGTGGCACAATTTCGGCGACATCACGCCCTTCGGCACACAGCAGGCGATCCTGCGCACCGCGTTCGATTCGGGCGTCACGCATTTTGACCTCGCCAACAACTACGGACCACCCTACGGCGAAGCCGAACGCAATTTCGGCGAACACATGAAGCGCGACTGGAAGCCCTTCCGCGACGAGCTGGTCATCTCCACCAAAGCCGGTTTCGATATGTGGAAGGGTCCCTACGGCAATCACGGCAGCCGCAAGTACCTGATCGCCAGCCTTGACCAGTCGCTTTCGCGCATGAACCTCGACTACGTGGACATCTTCTACCATCACCGTCCCGACCCGGACACGCCCATCGAGGAGACGATGGGTGCGCTCTATGATATCGTCAAAAGCGGCAAGGCGCTCTACGCCGGCATTTCAAACTACAACCCCGAACAGACGAAGAAAGCGGTCGACTGCCTTGCGGGGATGGGGATGCATATGCTCATCCATCAGCCGAACTATTCGATGCTGAACCGTTCGGTCGAGCGCGGACTGACCGACGTGCTGGCGGAAAAGGGCGTGGGCTGCATCGCGTTCGGACCGCTCGCGGGCGGACGGCTCGCGGGACGCTACCTCGACGGCATCCCGGCGGATTCGCGCGTCGGACACGACCCGCGCTACCTGCACCCCGAACAGATCACCGACAAGCTGCTCGATACCGTCCGTGCGCTCAAAGCCGTCGCCGAGCGCCGCGGTCAGACTCCCGCGCAAATGGCGCTCGCGTGGACGCTTCGGGATCCCGTCGTCACCTCCGCGCTGATCGGCGCGTCGAAGCCCGAACAGATCCTCGAAAACGTCAGAGCGTTTGAGCATCCCGACTTCACCGCCGAAGAGCTCGCCGAGATCGACGGCATCCTCGCGGGTAACTGAAAACGCCGTTCATTGTTTTCCGCCGTAACGCACAGTCTGTTCCGTCTCGGTGAAATCCTCACGGGAAACCGAAAACGCACCGGAGCTTCCCTCTCCATCACAAAACCCCGTGCAGCCGGTCTGATCGGCTGCGCGGGGTTTCTCTGTGTGCGGACATCCGTCCGCGTTCGCTTCGCGGCAAACGGACGCTTTTCGGTTCGCGTTCGCTTCGCGGCGTTATTTTGCCTTGACCGAGAGCTTTTTGTCGATGCCGGTCATGCGGAAAATGCTCATGACCTCCGGTCCCACGCCCACGACCGAGAAGGCGGCGTTCAGACTTTTCGCCTTCCGGTGCGCCGCGACGACCTGTCTCAGCCCCGCCGACGCCATGTATTCCACCTTCTCGAAGTCCAGCACCAGCGCCGACGCTTCCGTGACCGCTTCGACCGCTTCGCCGAGCATAGGCGAGGACGCGGTGTCAAGCCAGCCCTCCGGCTTTAAGGTGATCGTTCCGTTTTCATTGGTTTTCGTGATGGTCATATTCTTCCTCCTGCCAGTATTTGATCATGGTCAGTATGTTTTTGCCGTCCCGGTATTCGTAGTCCACGCGGTCCGACACCGTGAAGGCGATCAGCCTGCCGAGTCCGCCCACGTCCTCGTCGACGTCATAGCTTTCCGGGTCGGCGGCGTTTTCGCGCGGGTCGTACTGCCGTCCGCCGTCGATGAAGCGCAGCACGAACCGATCGGACACTTCAAACGTGAAGACGATCTTCTCGCCCTCCGGCACGCCGTCTTCGTAGGCGTAGGAGCAGATGTTGACGAAGATCTCCTCCGCCGCGACGCACAGCCTGAACTGCAAGGAGCGCGGCAGTCCGCTTTTCAGGATGACGTCCCGGATCTTTTCAAATTCCTGCACGTTTACGTCGAGCTTCAGGTCGGTCGTTTCCTTCACGGTCAGCGCCAGCATCGTGATGTCGTCGTGCTGTTCCGCGTCCCCGGTGAAGTCCCGCACCGCGCGTTCCATGTACGGCACGAGATTCTCCTCATGCGACGCACGGAAGCCGCCGAGCGCCCTCTCAAGCCGTTCTTCACCGAAAAAGGCGTCTGAACGATCGACCGCTTCGCTTGCGCCGTCCGTGTAAAGGTACACGATATCGCCCGCGCCGAGCGTCACCTCCGCTTCGTCATATTCCTCGCCCGGGAACAGTCCGAGCAGCGTGTTCTGCGCTCCGTCGAGCTTTTTCGGTCGGCCGCTGATCAGATACGGCGGATTGTGTCCGGCGCCTGCGTAGGTGAAGCGCTTCGCTTCCTTATCGTAGATCCCGACGAAGGCGGTCGCAAAGAGCATCTTGGGATTGTGCTCCGAGATCGCGTCGTTGACCGCGCGCAGGATCCCGGCGGGGCTCTTCCCCATTTTCGCGTATTGACGCACCAGCACCAGCGTCACGGTCATGTAAAGCGCCGCCGAAATGCCCTTCCCCGAAACGTCGGCGACGGCGATCAGCGTGCGGTTTTCGTCGAGCGGGAGATAATCGTAGAGGTCGCCGCCGACGTCCTTTGCGGGCTTCATGACCGCGCCGATCTCATAAAACGGCGTTTTGTACCGTTCTGCCGCCAGAAAGCCCTTCTGGATGTTCCCGGCGATGTCAAGCTCGGTCTGCGCGCGTTCCCGGTCCCGGCTCAGGCGGTCGATGTTGGCGAGATATTCGTCGATGCCGTCCGCCATGCGGTCGTAGGCGTCCGCGATCATCGCAAACTCGTCGTTCCCCTCGACCGGCAGCCTTTCGCCCGACCGTTCGCCGTCCGTGATAAACGCCGTCATGGTCTCGCTGATGCGCTTGGCGGGACGGTGGATGGTCTGCCGGATGACAAGGTACAGCAGAGCCGTCACCGCGGCGAACACGAGAACGAGAAGCAGCGCGAACGGGAGAAATTCCGACCGGATGGTCTTCTCCATGTCGTCCAGCGAAACGCCCACGCCGACCATGATCCGCCTGCCCTCGGTATCCCGCGCGGTCGTCACGGTCTCGAGCGTGTTTTCAAACGTTCCGCTCCGCCGCGCCGCGTAATAGGTCTCCTCCCGGATGACCGCCAGCTCGTCCGCCGTGAATTCATACGGCAGGGTCTGACCGATCAGCCCGGCAGCGGGATTTTCCGGGTATTTTTCCGCGTTGACGGTAACGTCATAGACCCGGACGGTCCCGTTCTCCGGGTCCGGGCTGTACACGAACGTGCAGTCCACGCGGTACCACGAGCAGATGTATTCGCCGTAGAACCGGAAGGTCTCGGCGAACGTTTCGTCGAGCGCAAGGTGCATTTCCTCCGCCTCATAAGCGAGCATATCGGCGTAAATGCTGGAGATCGCCGAGGTGTAATGCCCCATTTCATCGTTCACCAGCCGCCCCACCGTATGATACGCCCCGACGAACAGGATGCAGAGCGTTAAGAGCATCAGAACCGCCGTCCGGGCGGTCAGCTTGCCCGCAATGGATGTTTTCATGATCTTCTCTCTTTAATAATCCTGCGGATCGTCCGGCTCGAAGTAATCGAGCGTCATCAGACTTTCGATCGTCCGGTCGAGGTACGCGCCGTCCATCAGCGGCCACGAGAAGCCGAGCCGGTACAGGATGTTCGCCGTGAACACGTTGTCGGTCTCGACCATGTGCAGGTCGGGACGGTCGTTCGTCACCAGCCCCGACAGACGGGAATTGATCTTCTCGTCGCCGAGCATCCGATAGTAATCGGCATAGTATTCCTCGTCCGGGACCGGCGTGATCGTGACGCCGCAGCGGCAGCACGACTCGATGAGCTGCATCTCGTCGAAGCCGAAGCGGTTGTCCGCGTGGAACGCCGTGAAGCTGTCGTTCGTTCCGGCGAGAAGCACGATGACGCGGGCGGTCAGGTCGATGGGCGAGAAGCTCATCGGGTCGGTCGCGTGGCTGATCGGCGACCTGCCGATGGGGGCGAAGCCGCGCAGCGCGTGCAGGAAAGCGTTGGTGTTGAAGTTGATCTGGAATTCGCCGTCGCTCCAGCGTCCCATCAGATTGCCCACGCGGATGATCTTGCCGCGCATCCCGTCCCTTATCGCTTCGAGCATTTTCAGCTCGGCGTGATACTTGGAAATGCAGTATTTGTTGTCCATCGAATCGACGACGAACAGCTCGTTTTCGTGCATTTTCAGCTGACGCCGCCACGTTTCGTCCGTGTGGACGCCGGGAACGGAGGTCGTGGAGATCTGGATCATGCGCGCGCCCGCCGCCTTTGCCGCGCGGATGAGATTTTCCACGCCGTGAACGTTGATCTTCTCGATGATATCGTCCGAAGCGTAGTGCTTGACGCACGCCGCGCAGTTGATGAGCGTGTCAAAGCGGCAGGACGACAGCCTTTCGGGCAGATCGTCGTCGGTGATATCCGCGTCCAGCACGGCGATCCGGTCGTTCAGCACGTCGTCGAAGGTCTCGCCGAAATAATACATCAGCATATTTTTAAGGCGGATGACCGGGGACGCCGCGTCTCCCTTCCGGACGAGCGCGATGATCTTCCCCTCCTTCGCGTCGATCAGCTCCCTCAAAACGTGGATGCCGAGGAAGCCGACCGCGCCGGATAGCAGAACGTCGCCGAGCGGCTCGCGCTTCACCTCGGCGGCATACGCCAGCGTGTTGTGAGACAGCAGAGCCGTCAGGTCGTTTTCATCGCTTTCCGCCTTCTTTTCGTCCGAAGCGGCGGGAGTTTTCTGCGATTCGATGTACGCAGCGAGCGATTCGGGCGTCGGATGGTCGAAGATATCCTGATACTCGACCTTCAGACCCTTCGACATCAGCTGCATCGTCGCCTTGGATGCGGTCAGCGACGTGCCGCCCATCTCGAAGAAGTTGTCGTCCGCATAGTATTCCTCCAGCGCCAGCACCGACCCAAAGAGGTCGCAGAGCTGTTCTTCGAGCGATTTCTTCGGCGCGCGTCTGCCGCCGGTCTTCCGGCTCTCCCGACGGATGTCGGGCAGCGCCTTTTTGTCGATCTTGCCGCTCGGCGTCAGAGGCATCGCGTCGAGCTGCGCCATCACGTCGGGGACCATGTAATAGGTAAGCTTCGATTTCAGATAAGCGGTCAGCGCGTCGAGGTCGACCGCCCGGTCGGCGGTGAAGAACCCGGCGAGATAATCGCCGCCTCCGCCGGTGCGCACGATGACCTTGCTCACCTTCACGCCCTCATACGAGCAGATCGTCTTCTCGATCTCGTCAAGCTCGACGCGGAAGCCGCGCAGCTTGACCTGATTGTCGATGCGTCCGAAGAATTCGACCTCTCCGTCGGCGTTCAGGCGCACGGTATCGCCGCTGTGGTACGCGGGCAGTCCGCGCAGCGTATAGAAGGATTTCGCCGTCCTTTCGGGCAGCTTCACGTAGCCGCGCCCGACCAGCCCGCCGCAGATGATCAGCTCGCCGCACGCATAGGGCGGCAGTACCTGCCCGAAGCGGTCGACGACATAGAACGCGGTGTTTGCGACCGGTCCGCCGATGGTGATGTTCTTCGGGCTGTGAAGCTCCTTCGCGCAGCAGGTGACCGTGCATTCCGACGGTCCGTAGCCGTTGAGGATATTCAGCCCGGGCGAGAGCTTCTTTAACTCGTCGTACAGCGAGCCGGGGAACGCTTCCGCGCCGATGACCATCGTTTTCAGCGCCGTAAGCGCCGGACGGAATTCGGGAATGCTGAGGTAATTGGTCATCATGGACGGCGTTCCGGCGAACGTATCGACTCTGTTCTCGATCATGGTGCGCGCCAGCGCGCCGGGATTGTGGATCTCGTCCTCCGAGGCGATACAGACCGTCATGCCGCTCAGAAGCAGCAGCAGATCGTCGAAGACCGACATATCGAACGTGATCGAGCTGAGCGCCAGACCGACCTTCCCGCCCTTTCCGCCGCAGTAGAGCGAATAAACGGTGTCGGCGGGCTGCACAAGGCAGGCGAGGTTGCGCTGCTCGATCATCACGCCCTTCGGCTTTCCGGTCGAGCCGGAGGTGTAGATGCAGTAGGCAAGGCTGTCCGGGTCGATCGCAAGGTCGGGATCTTCCTCGTTTTCGTTTTCAAGCAGCTCGTCGAGCGTGACGGCGCGGTAGGGTCTGTCGGCGGCGAACAGCCCGGGACGTGACGCGCGAAGCTCCTCTGTCGTGACGACAAGGGGACTGTCCGCGTCGGTCAGGCAGAATTCGAGCCGGTCGTCCGGGTAGGACGGCAGCAGACCGAGGAACGCGCCGCCCGCTTTGAGGATGGCAAGCTCGGTCAGCGGGATATCGACCGTCCGGTCGAGCATCATGCCGACGATGGCGTCCTTCTTCACGCCCGCTTCGATCAGCGCGTGCGCGATGCGGTTCGCTTTGCGGTTCAGCTCTCCGTAGGTGAGCTTCCCGCCCTGCCCGATCACCGCCGTTTTGTCGGGATGAGCCGCCGCCCTGCGCTCGAAGAAGCGGCAGACCGGCAGATTCTCGAACGGTCTGTCGGTGTCGTTGATCTCGGCGAGCCGCTTTTCCGCCGCGTCGGAGACCAGCGAAACGCCGGAGAGCGTTTCCTTTTTCAAAAACTCCTCCGCCGCTTTTGCGAAAGCGTCAAGGAAGCTCTCGACGAACGCTTTTCCGTATACGCCCGGACGGTACTCCGCCGTCAGCTCGAACGTGTCGTTTTTCAGGCTGACGGACAGCGTGAACGGCGCTTTCGCCGCGTCGGACGGCAGAACGACGCTCTCCGCCGGCTCGCCGCAGAGCGTGTCGAACGCAAAGCCGTCGCCCTGATAGACGAAGATCAGGTCGGAGCGGATGCCGTAGGCGCGGGAAATTTCGGCGAAGGAATACAGATCGTTCGCCATGCTGTCAAGCAGCTGATCCTGTACCCCGCGGATGAACGCCGGGATCGGCTTGTCCTCTCCCGTGCGCACGAGAACGGGCAGCGTCCGGACCGCCATCGTGAACGCGGAAGCGAGTCTCGAATCGCTTCTGCCGTGGTAGACCGTCGTGTAAACCGCGTCGGGCGACTGACCGAACCGTCCGAGCGTGAAGCCGAACGCCGCGTTGAAGAACGCGCTCGGCGTCAGCCCGTGCTTTTCGCAGAAGGCTTTCACCGCCGCTCCGCTCAGAGCGCAGGCTTTCGTGAAGGAAGCCGCGCCGGGCGCGTCGTCCTCCGGCGCCTTCGGGGGCAGACTGTCGGCCTCGCACCCGGTGAAAACGCCGTCATAGTACGCCTTCGCGCGCGCGAAACGCTCGGATGCGCGCGCCTTTTCCTCGTCGAGCGCCGCTTCAAAGCCGGTGTAGGTCTCGGCTTTCAGCGTCTGACCGGCATAGGCGCGGTCGATATCGGCGAGTAAGACCGCTTCGGACGTGCCGTCCGAAATGATGTGATGGAAATCAAGATAAAGACAGGTCCCCTCCGCCGTTTCATAGACCGCGGCGCGGTAGAGCGGCGCATCCAGCAGCTGATACGGGCGCACCAGCTCGTTTGCCGCCGGGAGCTTTTCCGTGCGGACAAGCCCGACCTTCGCTTCGTCCGAATCGTTCCGGCGGGCGCGCACCTCGCCGTTTTCGTCGGCGAACAGCGTCGTTTTCGCATAGGGGTGCGCGTCGAGCGCCGCTTTTACCGCGTCGGCGAGCCTTGAAGCGTCAACGCCGCCGCCGAGCTTCATCAGGAGCGGGATGTTGTAGACCACCGTGTCGGGCATCGCGCTGCATTCGACGAAAATGCCGCGCTGCGTCTGCGTGATCGGGTAGTCGGAAAGAACCGACGCGCTCTCCGTCTTTTGTGCCGAGGTGAGGAAGGCTTCGAGCTTTCGGACGGTCGCGTTGTTTTTCAGATCGTCGAGCCGCATCGGCGCTTTGAACGCTTCGCCGAGCGCGACGTTCAGCCGCAGCGTGCCGATGGAGGTCAGCCCCGCTTCGATGAGGTCGGTGTCCACGCCGAACGCGCTGTGACCGATGACCTCGCACGCCAGCTCGTAGATTTTCTTCTGCGTGTCGTTTTCGGGAAGCGTCACGTTTTCCGCCTTCCGTTCGGGACGCGGGAGCGCGCGCTTATTGACCTTCTGGTTCTGGTTGAGCGGGATCCTTTCGATCTGCATCGTGACCGCCGGGACCATGTAGGGCGGCTTTTCGGCGCGGATGAAGTCGTTTAACGCCGAAACGTCGACCGGCTCGTCCGAAACGACGTAGGCGGCGAGGAATTTTCCGCCCGACGGCTCGTCGAACGCCGCGACCGTCGCGTCCTTGATCCCCGCAAAGCGGCGGATGACCTCCTCGACCTCGGTCAGCTCGACGCGGAAGCCGCGCACCTTGACCTGACCGTCCCGCCGTCCGATGAACTGGTAATCGCCGCCGCACATCAGACGCACGATGTCGCCGGTGCGGTAGACCCTCTCATAGCCGGGGGCGGCGCAGAACGGGTTGTTCCCGTAGGCTTCGGCGGTCTTTTCGGGACGGTTCCGGTAGCCCTTCGTGACGTGCGCGCCCGAGATCCACAGCTCGCCCGCCGCGCCGGGAGGAAGCAGTCTGCCGCAGGGGTCGACGACGTAGAGCTTCACGTTGTCGATCGGTCTGCCGATCGGGATGTCCCGGTACAGGCGGTCGACGCGGAACCCGGTCGCTAAAATCGAGCCCTCGGTCGGACCGTAGAGATTGTAAAGCGCGAAATTTTCAGGCGGCGTCAGGGGCGTCAGCTTTTCGCCCGCCACGTTGAGGACGCGGAGCGTCTTCACGCCGCCGAGCAGCGCGAACGCTCTGCCGACCTGCGTCGTCATGGTCGAATGGGTGACGCCGTTTTCATTGAAATAGTCCCGGAGCGCCGCGAGATCGAGACGGATGGCGTCCGAAATGATGTGCAGAGCCGCGCCCGATGTGATCGTCGCGTAGGTGTCGAACACGTTCGCGTCAAAGCCGTAGCTTGCGTAAGCCGTGACGCGGCAGTCGGGTCCGAGATGATAGAAATCGCGCTCCCACGCCGCCGTGACCATCGTGTTGCTGTGCGCGAACAGCACGCCCTTGGGCGTTCCGGTCGAGCCGGACGTATAAAGCATGATGAAAAGATCGTCCTTCACCGGCGCGGGCAGAGGCTCGTCCGAATCGGGGAGCGATGGGATTTCGTCCGTCATCATGCGATGACCGGTGAAATCGTCCGTGATGATGCCCGAAAGCTCCGGCGTGGTGATGAGGAGCATCGCGCCCGAATCGCGCATCATCAGGTTGAGCCGTTCCGGCGGATAGGTCGGGTCGAGCGGAAGATACGCCGCGCCCGCTTTCAGAATGCCGAGCGAGCAGATGAGCATATATTCGCACCGTCCGATGAGAACGCCCGCGATCTCGCCCCGCTTTAAGCCGAGCGCACGGAGATTTTTCGCCAGCCGGTCGGTCAGTCCGTCGATCTCGCGGTAGGTGAAACGCTTTTCCTCATAGACGAGACATTCCGCCTCCGGCGATTTTTTCGCCTGCTCCCGGAACAGATCGACGACCGTCCGCTCGCTTTCATAGGGCTTTTCCGTGCGGTTGAAGTCGGCGATCCGCGCTTCGGTCTCCGGGTCGGTGAACCGGACGTCCGCGAGCCTTTCCGCCGTCATCATGCCGCGCACGACGTTGAGGAACATGGTGAGAAAGCCGCGCGCCAGCCCGTCTGTGTACTCGGACAGGCGGTAATGCGCGAAGACCTCGAAGCCGTCCGCCGTCTTTTCCATTCCGACCTCCAGATCGGAAACGGCGTTGCCGGTTTCGAGCAGACGGAACCCGATCGTGCCGTCGGACGTGGGAACGCCGTTCAGAAGCTCCGCCTGATAGACGAAGGTCACGTCGGTGTTCACACCATATTTCGCGGCAAGCTCGGCGAACGGGATGCAGTCGTTCTTCCGAATGGCGTAATAGTCGTCGTAGACCCGGCGCAGATAGTCCGCCGGGGAAGCGTTCTCGTCAAAGCGGCAGACGAACGGCAGGGTCTTTACATACATACCGACCGCCTTCATCTCCGCGCCGCGTCCGCGTCCCATGAAAGCCGTCGCAAAGCAGCTCTCCGCCGTGCCGTTGAAGTGCGCGAGCGTGTAGCCGAACGCGCCTAAAAAGAGCGCGTTTTCGGAGATCCCGTTTTCCTTTGCATAGCGTTCGGTCTCTCCCGGCGTGAAAAGCGTCCCGGCGTCAAGGCGGACCGTCGAGGAAGCCTCGTTTGAAGCGTCCGCTTCCGCGTCGATCCGGTCGCGCACCGGCTTTGCGTCAAAGTCCGCTCCGTCGAATTTCTCGTCGAACAGCCTTTGGAGAGCGGCAGTCCGTTCGGGATCCTTCGGTCCTGCTTCGCGCCGTGCGGAATCAAACAGGATCGTCTCCGAAGCAGGCGCTTCGCCGCCGTCATAGACCGCCGCCGTCTCACGCAGAAAGACGCTGACCGACGTTCCGTCGAAGACGATATGGGAGACGTCTCCGAGAAGCGAATCTCCCTTCGGCGTGTGGAGCAGTTCAAAGCGGCAGAGCGGTCCCTTTTCAGGGTCGAAGGGACGGCGGAAGACATCCGCCTCCGCTTCCACGCTGTCGACCGTCTTTTCCGGGACAGTCAGCGAAAAATCGTCGTGCGGGATCATGGAGGGTACGCCGCCGGGCGTTCCGACGGTCATGAACAGCGCCGGGTGACGCGCGGCGACCGTTTTCACGGCGGCAGTCAGACGCGCCGTATCCATTCCGGCGGGCAGATCGAGCGAAAAGGTGATATTGTAGCGCAGGGACTGCGGGTTCTTCACCCAGTCAAAATAGATGCCGAGCTGAGAGTCGGTCAGCGGACAGACGTCCGGTGTTAAGTTTTTTTCGTTCATGGTTGCTTCCTTAATTTAATGTAATTTTCAGGGTTCGGCGCAGACGATGTGTATGTGCGGGCGCAAACAGCGCGAACGACGCGGACAGCGCAATCGGCGCGGACGCGCAGACAGCGCGGGCATGGACAACGTGAACGGCGCGGACAGCGCGGACAGCGTGAACAGCGTGAGCGGCGCGAACAGCGCGAACGGCGCGGACGGCGTGAACAGCGTGAACAGCGCGAACGGCGCGGACGGCGCGGACAGCGTGAACAGCGTGAGCGGCGCGAGCGGCGTGAACAGCGTAAGCGGCGCGGACAGCGTGAACAGCACGAACGGCGTGAACAGCGCGAACGGCGCGGACGGCGTGAACAGCGCGAGCGGCGCGGACGGCGTGAGTAGCGCGAGCGGCGCGGACGGCGTGAGCGGCCGCATTTTCAGCGGGCGAGCGAAACGCGGCGGATCTCCGCGCCGGAAGCTTCGCCTTTCACGCAGACCGCGCTCCGATAACCGTCAAAGGTCTCCGGTTCAAGGAAGGAAAATCCTTCCCCGCCCTCCGCGCGCAGAGTCGGAACACTGCCGAGCCTTATCTCAAACGAACCGAGCGGCACGCTCATGCCGGTCCCGGTCGCTTTGAGATAGCTCTCTTTCAGCGTCCAGAGCCGGTAAAAGATCTCGATACGCTCCGCGTCGGTCTTGCAGGACAGAACGGCGGCGTACTCATTCGGATGGAAAAAGCGCTTTGCCAGACCGGACGGCGCTTCTCCCGTTTTTTCGACGTCGCAGCCGACCTCCCGGTCGGAGACGGCCGCCATCACGACGCTCCCCGAATGGGAAAGATTGAACCGCACCGACGGCGCGTCCGGGAAATACGGCTTGCCGTTTTCGCCAAGCGCGGTCTTCCTGTCCCGCACGTCAAGCCCGAGAGGAAGCAGGAGCTGCGCCAGGACCGCGCCCGCTCCGAGACAGAGATTCCGGTCTTCCCGCCGGCGGTAGCGTTCGGCTTTCAGACGGCGGTACTCCGGCGCTTCGCCGAGATAATACCGGTACAGCGCATCGTCGTCAAGCGGCGACACGTCGGCATAACAGACGGTAAGCACGGTCAGCCGTTCAGCTGCGCGGCGATCTCATCCTCGGTATCGCGCATCGCGCAGAGCGTTTTGTCAAGCAGAACCGAAAGCTCCCAGCCGAGCATCTCCGCGCCCTTCGCGATCACGTCGCGCGAGCAGCCGGCGGCGAACTTTTTGTCCTTGAATTTCTTTTTTAAGCTGGAAAGCTCCATGTCCTTCGTGCTTTTCGAGGGACGCATCAGAGCCGCGGCGCCGATCAGACCGGTCAGCTCGTCCGCCGCGAACAGGACCTTTTCCATCTGATGGACCGGCTCCGCGTCCGAGCAGATCGAGTATCCGTGCGAGCAGACCGCGTGGACAAGCGCTTCGGAAGCGTTCGCTTCGGCGAGCAGTTCGGGCGCTTTCTTGCAGTGCTCCTCCGGATACCGTTCAAAATCCACGTCGTGCAGAAGTCCGACCAGCGCCCAGAAATCGGCTTCTCCGGCGTATCCGAGGTCGTTTGCGAACCAGCGCATGACCGCTTCGACGGTGTACGCATGGCGCAGATGGAATTCTTCGCTGTTGTATTTTTTCAGCAGCGCGAGCGCTTCGGCGCGGGTCATCGTTTCGTTCATTTTTATCACCATGGCTTTCGCGCAGCGAAAGCTTCCTTTCATCGGAATTGTGGGTGGTTCTGCGAAGCAGAATCGTTGCCGGAACGGCAACGAAAGCCGCAAAACGAGAAGATCGAAAACTTGTTTTCAATCTTTTACCGCGGCTTTTGCGCGGCAAAAGCCTTCCTTTCTTTTCTTCGTTATTTCGTTTTCGCAGAGCGCGGAAAAACCGCCGCGTCTGTGGGCAATACTCTTCCATTATTCATTGTATCATACTTTCTCAGAAAATGCAACCCCTGCGCCGAATTCGTCCGAAAACCTGACGGGAACGTTTTTCCTTGGCATCACGGGACCGACCGTTCCCCGGTTCGGAAAAAACGCGCCGATGAAAAAGCGCTCCCCCCGCAGTCCGCGTCAGACCCGTTCCCCGTCTGTCCCGGACTGCGGCATCCTCCATGCCGCCGACCGGACGGCTCAGCCCCCTTACCGACCGCTTTCGGGAATCGAAATGACGTCTTTTCGCCCGACTGCCAATCCGGACGCTTTTTCTGCGCATTTTTCGTGAAACCTGCCCATTTACAAAAAAAATCTTTTCCTTTATAATAGTTATATCATATTTCGAGCGGAAAGGACCTTTTCATGCAGAAAGAAAACAAAATGGGCACGATGCCGATGGGGAAGCTGGTCTTCACGATGTCCGCCCCCATGATCGTTTCGATGCTGGTGCAGGCGTGCTACAACATCATCGACAGCATTTACATTTCCCGTTTCAGCGAGGACGCGCTCTCCGCCGTCTCCTATGCGTTCCCGGCGCAGAACCTGATGATCGGCTTCGCCACCGGCGTAGGCGTGGGCGTCAACGCGCTGCTGTCCAAATCGCTCGGCGAAAAGAACTACGACCGCGCCAACCGCGCGGCGGGCAACGGCTTTCTTCTTTCGTCGATCTCCTACCTGCTGTTTCTGCTGTTCGGACTGTTCGGCGCGCGCTGGTTCATCGCGTTCCAGACCACGACCGAATCCATCATCGACTACGGGTACGACTACCTGTCGGTCTGCTGCATCTTCTCGTTCGGCATTTTCGGCGAGGTCCTGTTCGAGCGCTATATGCAGGCGACCGGGCGGACGCTCCTCACCATGTTCACGCAGGGACTCGGCGCGCTGTGCAACATCATCCTTGACCCGATCTTCATTTTCGGCTGGTTCGGTCTGCCCGCGATGGGCGCAAAGGGCGCAGCCGTCGCCACGGTCATCGGTCAGATCGCCGCTTTCGCGCTCGCCGTGATCCTAAACCACTTCAAGAACCCCGACGTTCAGCTGACAAAGGAAGCCTTCAAGCCGGAGGCCGCCGTGATCGGACGGATCCTCGAGGTCGGCGTCCCGTCGATCCTGATGATGGCGGTCGGCTCGCTGATGACCACCGGCATGAACAAGATCCTCAACCGCTTCTCCGACCTCGCCGTGACGGTGTTCGGCGTTTACTTCAAGCTCCAGAGCTTCGTCTTCATGCCCGTGTTCGGACTCAACAACGGCGTCATCCCGATCATCGCGTTCAACTACGGCGCACAGCACCGGAAGCGTATGCTCTCCGCCGTAAAGATCGGCTGCCTGACCGCGACCTGCTTCATGGCGCTCGGACTGGTCATCATGCAGCTGTTCCCCGACAAGGCGCTGATGCTGTTCGACGCTTCGGAGGAAATGCTGACCATCGCCGTTCCCGCGCTGCGCATCATCAGCATCAGCTACCTGTTCGCGGGCGTGTGCATCGCGATCTCATCGGTCTTTCAGGCGCTGGGACACGGGACCTATTCGACTATCGTTTCGATCGCGCGTCAGCTGCTGATCCTGCTGCCGACCGCGTACCTGTTCTCGCTGACGGGAGAGCTCAACATGGTCTGGCTCGCGTTCCCGATCGCCGAGCTGATGTCGATCACGGTCACGCTCCTTCTCTTCTACCGGCTCTACCGGAAGATCATCCGTCAGATCCCCGACTGACCTTCCCTGTCAGGTTCCCGTAAAATCAGCGAAGCCGCCGCGCCGGAAGTTCCGGCGCTGCGGCTTTTTGCTGATATCCAGACCGTCAGTTTTCCTTTTCGATCATGTGAAAGAGGTTTTCCTTCGCCCAGCGGCAGTACGCCGACCACTCGCCCGGCACGATAAAGGCGTCGGACTCGCCTGCCGCGACACGCTTCGCCTTGCCCGTGGTGTCGTTGTGCTGCATATGGTTGCCGAGGAAGAGGTCGGCTTTCATCTCAGCCAGCCGGTCCATCGCCGCCGCGAATTTTTCCCGGCAGTCATACGACAGCCCGTATTTGTCGAGAAATTCCCGGCACATCGTGTTGATGCCCATGCCGCCGTGAAGCGCGGCGCGGACCGTCCGCTCCCCGTCCGTCACGTCGAAGAAATAGGACGTCGCGCCCGGCGTGTGACCCGGCGTCGAGACGGCGGTCAGCGTCGTGTTTCCGAGCGTGACCGTGTCGCCGTCGTCGAGCAGAACGTCCGGCTCGAAGGTCTCGGTGAAGGTCATCCCAAGCTCCTTCGCGTAGGAAAGGTCGAGCGTTCCGTTCGCGTACTCGCGGTCGGCGCGTCCGATGAAGGTCTTCGCGCCGGTCATCTCGACGAGCGCGCGCGTCGCGCCCATGTGGTCGATGTGTCCGTGCGTGTGAACGATGTACCTGATCTTCATCGGGTCAAGACCGAGCTTGTAGATGCTGTGCAGGACGAGATAGAGCGACTGCTGATAGCCGCTGTCGAGTAAGATATAGCCCTCTCCGGTGTCGATCAGATGCGACGACGCCGGGACTGTGCCGACAAAATAGAGATTTCCGAAGATCTTCAGAGGCTCGAACGCCCCTGTCCACGGTTCGTTTATCATATCGTTTCCTTTCCGAACCGCAGCGAAGCCGCGGTTCTCTGCGGCAAAGCTGCGGTTCTCCAAATACCGGATCCCGGACCCGCGTGTGCGGGCTTTCCCGTGAAGACCGGTCACGCGGGACTTTTATAACTCGCGCCGGACCGTCTTTTTCTCGATGAAGCGGACGCAGGAGCTGCGCTTTTCGGGCAGCGTGACCGTGTAGCCGTTCATCAGCACCGAGCCGTAGCCCGACGCCAGCACGTGACCCTCGCTGTCGGTGATCTCATAGGTGTCGGACGGATTCAGCCCGTGAAGGAGGAAGGTCATCTCCCGTGTGCCGGACAGCTCGCGGCGGAACGCCATGACCATCGCGCGCTGACCGTCGGACGAGACCGTCTGCCATGCCGCCCAGTCGCTGCGCGACAGCGAATAGCCGGTCAGCGGATAGAAATCAAG
>JAZRXB010000111.1:0-9352 GCA_045600005.1 Eubacteriales bacterium
ACTGTTTTGCGTTCCGCGTCAGACTGCCGTGCGGTTTTGCACTGTTTTGCGTTCCGCGTCAGACTGACGCGCGTTTCGCGCCGTTTTGCGTTCCGCGTCAGACTGCCGCGCGTTCCGCGCCATTTTGCGTTCCGCGTCAGACCGCCGCGCGGATTTTCGCGGTTCCGTCGTTTTCACAGCTTTCGTCCGGGCGGCGCGAACGCTTCGCTTTCCCGCTTCATCGCCGCAAGGCGGTATTCGTTCGGGGTCACGGCGTTGTTCTGGCGGAAGACCCGGATGAAATAGCTCGTCCCCGAAAAGCCCACGCCCGCCGCGATCTCCGACACGGACAGCCTGCCCTCCGAAAGCAGCCGCTGTGCTTCGAGAAGCCGTCTGCGCGTCAGATATTTCCCCGGCGTGACGCCGTAGCGTTCCTCGAACAGGTCGCCGAACCGCCGCTGTCCGAAGCCCGCCTGACGAGCCGCGTCCGCGATGGTCAGCGTACTGTCGGCAAAGTTCCGGTCGAGGAAATCCCGCGCCGCCGTCATGCGCTTTTCCGTGTCCGGCACGCCGCCGTCCTCCTCGATTGCCGAGAGCTGCGCCCAGATATCGTAAAAATCCGACACGCATTCGTGCCACATCGACTCCCGTCCGGTGTGCTGATAGCTGTTCCATGCGTCGGACATCCGGAAAAACGCCGCCTTCACCTGCGGATATCCGGCGCAGTCCACCACGGTCATATGGTGAGGGAATTCCCCGACTGTATTGAAATGCACGGCGATGCAGAAGCCGTTCTTTTCCCGTCCGCGGCTCCTGTCCGTCGGGATTTGGTTACACGTGACCTGAAAGGTGTCGGTATTGTTGTAATACATCACCGTATCATCCGCATGACGATACAGTTTACCGTTACAGATATGGTCAGTCTGACCGTAGAGCTTGTAGGCAAGAACATGACCGGAGTTTCCGTTGTAACTCCAGTTCTGCTCAAACATGGTAAACTGGTAAACTCTCCTGATTTTGGAAAGACAGATCGGCTCCATATCCCGTACTCCCTTCGTTTTTCATGCGTCCAGTATAGCACATTCCGGCGCGGAAAACAAGACTTTCGATAGCAGTTTTCCGTAAAGTGCTATTATTTCTCTTTCTTTTCATAGACATACACACATCAGTGTGCTATACTGAAATCGACATCAAATCATGAAAAGAAAGGACCTGTCAAGCCATGAAAAACAAAAATACTGTATCCGTCTTTCTCCTGATCGCACTGTTTCTGTCCGCCGTCGGCTGCGGAAGCACCAACGATGGCGGCGAGACCACCGCACTCCCGTCACAGACCGAACCCGCAGAAACCGAGTCGCTGTACCCCGATCATATCCCGGCTGATCTTGATCTCGGCGGACGGGATGTGAAGCTCCACGCCGGACTGTTCAACGAACACGTCAAGGACCCGATGTCTCACTACACCGTCGAAGCCGAGACCGGCGAAATTGTCAATGATGCAGTTTATAACCGTAACCGTACCGTCGAGGAACGGCTGAACTGTCATCTTGTTTACGACGGTATCGAGTTCGACTACACCGGACGCGCAGAAGAGATGGATTATGTCACCAAGTCGCTGATGGCGGGCGACAACGCCTTTGACGCGGTGTTCGAGATTGTTCATCTGCTCCCCTCCTATATCTCGTCCGGCGCTCTGTACGACCTGAATGAAATGAAGTATATCGACTTCGACGCACCGTGGTGGATGCAGACCTATAACTCGGTAGCCGAGCGGAACGGACATCTGTATTTCGCGGTAGGTGACATCAGCATGGGTATTTACTATTCTCCCTACGCCTTTTTCTTTAATAAAGACCTTCTCGAAACGTTTAATCTGGAAAATCCCTATAAGCTGGTCCGGGACGGCATTTGGACGATCGACAAGCTCCGCGAGCTGTCCGAAGCCTGCTATTCCGATCTCAACGGCAACACCACGGTCGACGCGGAGGACCGGTTCGGCTGCGTCATCCAGTCGGGCAATGAGATCCAGGGCTTCATCGACTCCTGCGGCGTGAAATTCATCAGCATCGAAAAGGACGGCAGCGCAAAGTACGTCTTCGGAAACGCACACAACGCTGAAGTTGTCGAAAAGGTGTACAGTCTGCTTTATGAAACGACCGGCTCCTTCTATGTAGGCAAACAGGTAACGCCGGATCAGCATCTGTTCTGCGACGGAAATGTAGTTTTCAGTGGAGCGTGGCTGACCTCGATGGACTATTACCGCGAGCTGCAATTTGACTTTGGTCTGGTTCCTTATCCAAAATATGATGAAACGCAGGATGAATATCGCACTCGTCTCGTTACCGCCTGCCCAGCAGTCTGCCTCCCCGTGACCTGTCAGGGTCCCGACGAGGTGTCCGCCGTACTGGAAGCGCTGGCGGTCGAAGGCTATCGTTCCGTGCGTCCTGCATACTTCGACACGGCGCTCAAGGAAAAATACAGCCGCGATGAAGAAACCAAGGAAATGATCGACCTTCTGATCTCGGGCATTACGGTCGATTTCGGCGACATTTATGTGTATAATCTGAATAGTCTGACCGATAAGTTCAAGTCTCTGCTGGGCGGACGCTCCAAGGACCTTGCTTCCATGGCTGCGTCTCTTGAAGAAGGCGTGAATGTCAAGCTGACCGAGCTTTTAGCCGCGCTCGGATGACCGCCGCGCCATTCAGCAAAGGAGTATGATTTCAATGGATTTTAACGCTTTCAAACAGGAGATCTCCGATTTTTATCAGCGCCGCGTCGACGAGATGGCGGACGCTTTCCGCGATAAGGTCATCCCTCAGCTGGACGCCGCCGTCACGGAAGACATGACCGGCTTCGAACGGAAGGTCTTACAGTACCGCACGATCACCGAAGCGTGCGAACCGATCCTCTTTCACACCTCGCCGTTCTGGCACGAGCTTGGCACGATGATCGCGCTCTGCGACGGCGCGGGCGACTTCCACGGTCATCTGCACGCGGGCGGCTGGAACTGGCGGCGCTCGTCCCACCTGTTCGCCGATCAGGACGCGGAGCTGTGGAGCCTGCGCTGCGCACAGGCGCACGAACGGCTCTATCTGATCTGCGGTCCGTACTGCGACACGAGACAGCACTTCATCTTCAACTGCAAGCCGGTGTTCCGTTCGGGTCTGCGCGGACTGTACGAGGAAGCGGGGCGGCAGCTCGAAAAAGCCGAGACGGCGGACGAGCGGGCGTTCCTCACCGCCGCGCGCGAAGGGCTTCTCTGCATGAAGAAAATTTCCGAAAAGTTCGCCGCGCTCGCCGAAAAGCGCCTTGCCGACGCGCAGAGCGGGGAGGAAGCCGAAAGTCTCCGCCGCATCGCGTCCGCCGCTTCGCGCACGCCGTGGGAAGCGCCGCAGAGCTTCTTTGAAGCGCTGAACACGCTGGCGTTCTGCCGCACGGTCCCCGGCGCGCTCGAAGGCGTCGGCTACAACACCTTCGGCAGACCCGATGTCGAGCTTCTGCCGTTCTACGAAAAGGACCTCGAAAACGGCATTCTCACGAAGGAGAGCGCGTATGAGCTTGTCAAGGCGTTCCTCTTGACGTGGGACTGCCACCACGACCACGACATGAAGATGGTCGGCTACGCCGATCACGAGCTTGAAAACACCTACACGCTGGGCGGATGCGACCGGGACGGAAAGCCGGTCTGGAACGATCTGACCGAAATGTTCCTTCGCGCGACGCGGGAGGAAAAGATCATCTTCCCGAAGATCAAGGTGCGCTTTTCCGCCGACTCGCCGAAGGAATACCTCGCCGCGGCGGATGAGGACGTCATCCGCTCCACGTCCTCCATCCTCTATCAGAACGACGACTGCTGCATTCCGGCGCTCATCCGCGCGGGACGGTCGCTGGAGGACGCGCGGGACTACATCGTCACGGGCTGCTGGCTGTTCATCACCAATGGCAATATCATGGCAGATTACGGCAACTACGTCAACTTATTGAAAGCCTTCGAGTTCTCGGTCCACGACCGGAAAGACAAATGCGAGGCGTGCGGCATTCCGTTCGAGCCGCTTGACGGCGCGGAGAGCTTCGAGGAGGTCTATCGGATCACGGTCGAAAACTGCCGGAAGCTGTTCCGGGAGCGCAATCGCATGACGCTGCTCGGCAAGCCGATCTGGAGCCGCGTCGACCCTCTGCCGCTGACCTCCTCCACGATGGTCGGCTGTCTTGACTCCCGCCGCGACCTGACGGACGGCGGCTGCAAGTACCACGACGAGGAATACAACTGCGTCGGCTTCCCGAACATCATCGACTCGCTGATCGCCGTGAAAAAGCTCTGCTTCGAGCAGCGGCTCTGCACCTTGAAGGAATTCCTCGCGGCGGTCCGGGCGAACTGGGAAGGTCACGAGGAGCTTCGCGCCGCCGCGATGCGCTGCCCCGGCTGGGGTGACGGCAGCGAGGAGAGCTGTGCGCTCGGCAGCCGGTTCAACCACGACCTGTATCTCGCGCTGGGCGAGCTGAAAACGCTGTGGGAAGGCGGCAGAGTCAACCTCTCTCACCTGACCTACACGGAGATCCGCTTCTGGGGCGAGCAGACGCTCGCCACGCCCGACGGCAGAAAGAACGGCGATTATTTCTCACAGGGACTCACGCCCTCGCGTCTCAAGCACATTCCCGCCGTCACCTCGGTCATCAACAGCCTTGCCGCGCTCGACGGGACCGAGCTTGCCGCCAATTCGGTGGTCAACATCATCCTGCCTTCCCGCCGCATGACGCTCGACGTCTGCGACGCATTCCTCCGCGCCGCCGCGCACAGCGCGATGGGTTCGCTCCAGCTCAACTGCGTCACGAAGGAGGAACTGCTCGACGCGCAGATCCATCCCGAAGACCACCGCGATCTGATCGTGCGCGTGTGCGGCTTCTCCGCCCGCTTCACGAGCCTGTCGCCCGAATGGCAGAAGGAAGTCCTGTCGCGCAATTTCTACGACTGAGCAGTCAAAAAGCGCGGGATATCTTGAAAAACGGCGCCGGGTGTGGTATACTATATACGACCGTGCGGCGGACGACCCGCCGCGCGGTCGGACCGTGCAGCGGATGACCCGATACACAGTCGACCCGCCGCACGGTCGCCCCGGCGCGGTCGGACGGCGTTTGTTCCGGCGGCGCGGAATATCGAAAGCAGGAGAAGACGACGATGAAACTGATCCGTTACAGCCGCTCGGAGGGCGGCGGAATGCTCGGCGGACATTCCTTTGTCAGCGTTAAAACCACCGACGGGGGCAGATGCCTTGTCCGCATCGAAAGCCAGCCGACCCACAGCCATCCGCTTTCCGTGAAAAACTATTACGCGGACGGACTGATCTCAAAGCTCGGCGAGGTCTGCGAAAAATACCGCATCCACGAATGGACCGATCTGCCGAAAATCGAGCTGCATATGTACGACGCGGCGGCCGTCTCTTACAGCTTCGCCTTTGACGACGGCACGGTGATCGGACTTGGCGGCAGCGTGATGCCGCCCGAGGAATGGCGGGACGCCGTGCAGGAGATCCGGACGCTGATCGAAGGATCCGAAGCCTGCGGCGAGGAAGCCGAGCCGGAGCAGACCGCTCCCGCCGGCATGATGGGCATGATGGGTATGATGGGAATGATGCAGAACAAAGCGCCCGCGCCGTCTGCCGATAAGCCCGAAAACGCGCCCTCCGCCGAAGCCGGATGGGCGAAATTCTGCACCGAATGCGGCGGACGCTTCGCGGACGGACAGAAATTCTGCGCGAAATGCGGCGCGAAACGGTCGAAAAAATAACGGAGTACCCTATGTATCCTCAGAAAATCCCCGGAAAACCGTCCGGCTGAACGCCGGATGATCTTCCGGGGATATTTCATGAAAGGCGGCGGTCAGCTCGTCCTTCCGCCCGCGTGTAAAGCCGAAACCATCGGACAGTCCGCCTTTTCAGGGCGCGTCAGCTCTCCAGCGCGTCAAGCAGACGGGCTCTCGCCTGCTCCATCGCGTCGGGCGAAGCGTTCCAGTCGCTGAACGTGCGGAGCATACTGCCGACGATCTCGTCCGCCAGCGCTTCGTCCTTTGCCGCCAGAAGCATGAACAGCTCGTAATCCTGTGCGCCGAAGCGGTGGTTTTCCAGCCGCATCGAGCTCCACGGTCCGTCGCCGCCGGGATAGACGATATGCGTATCGCCCGCCGGGAGACAGTTGCCAACGTTCCCGTTCGGGACGGCGTTGTTCTCGAAGGGATCCTGCTCCTTCGACCAGTGGTTGAAGCCCCAGTGCAGGAAGCCCGGCATCCGGTAACGGAAATTGCCCCAGTGCAGATAGCGGGTCTCGATGAGCGGCTTGTCGAGCAGACGGTTCAGATACTTTCCGCCGGGGAAGCAGCAGGTGTAGAACCAGAGCGTGTTTCCCGCGGCGCGGTATTTCTCGAACTCCTCCCGATGCTCCTCATAGTAGCGGTCCTTCGGCACCCAGATGTCGACCGCGCCCGCCAGTCCGGGGATTTCGACCGCTTCGATGACCGGCACGCCGGGCAGAGACTGCCGGACGACCGACGACAGCCGGTAATATCCGTCTCGGCACTTTTCGTAGGGCTCGTCGGCGACGTGCTGGATGAGTCTGCCGTACCAGCCGTTTTCGGTCAGGAACGCGCGCCACGCGGCGAGATACGCGCGGATGAAGGCGTAGGCTTCGGGCGTGTCCGCGTCGAGCTTTTCCTCGCCGTTCCACGTGTAGAAGACGGCATCCGCCCATGTCCTGCGGGACGCGATCTGCGCGCCCTCGATGATCTGAAAGCCCATGTCGAGATACATCGAGATGAGCCGCTTCGCGCGGGAGAAATCGAACCGGTACGCGCCGTCCGCTTTCTTCACGTCGACAAGATCGCGCGTCACCCAGAACGTGTTCTGACGCGCGCGGCGCATCAGCTTTCCGTAGCGGCGGATCATGTCCCAGTGCTCCTCGCTCCACATCTCAAGCCCGTGGCGGACCGCCATGTTCGACAGGCTGAACCAGTTGGTCACGTCGAGCGTTTCCTTCTCGGGAACGACCGCCCGGCGGACGCGGATATTCACGTCGAACGAGACGGCTTCCCCGCCCGCCGTGACCGTCAGACGCTCGGTATGATCGCCCGGAACGGCTTCGGCGGGAATGAAGAAGCAGAAGTAGAGCGCGTCGTTCCCCTCAGCCGGTTCCTTTCCCGGACGATAGGGACGAAGCGCGTCATAGACGCGGAAGGGCGCGCGGCGGGTCACATAGTCGGGCTCCCCGTCCGATTCCTGCCACGTAAAGCCGACCCGTCCGGTGTTCTGATCGACCTGAACGTCCCGCAGCCGGTACGCCTCCATGTCGAACGCGCTGCCGAAAGCGCGGTCGACGGCGATCTGTGCGCCCGGCTCCGTCCCCGTCAGCTTGAACTGGAAGCCAATCAGACCGCCGCGCGCCGCGTTCAGCGTCAGGGTCTTCACCCCGTTCGTTTCCCCGTCCGGGTAGATCCATTCGCTCGCAGAATAAAGTCCGTAATTCATGTTATGACCATTCCTTTCACTGCGTTCGGGGTGAAAAGGGCATCAATACCGAAAGCCGTCACGCAGACATAATAGTATTCCGATAAACCTGAGAAAACAGGTACGCCGCAGAGTACGCAGAGGTGAGCGGACACGGCGAAAGTTTATCGTGTGTTTCTGCCGCCGTCATGAAGGCCGCCTCAGGGACTCATATAACCGCGGAGTTCTCCGTTTTTCAGAGGTTATTTTCAATATATCATATTGTGTGCGGATTGTCAACCCCGGCGGCAAAATTTCACCGTTTTCTGCGCGCGTTTCCGTGTGCGTCTACACGCCGTTTCCCGGCGCGGACGATCTGCCGCTTCGTCCCGGCGGATATCCGTACATCCGTTTGTATAACAGTGCGAAATAATCCGGCGAACAGAAGCCGAGCGCTTCGCTCGCCCGCTCGACCGTACAGCCGTGCGTTTCGATCAGCTCGCGGCCGGTGCGCACGAGAAGCGTATTGCGGTAGTTCACCGGCGTGGTCCCGGTCGCTTCGCGGAAGCGCACGAACAGCGCCGACCGGCTCATGCAGGCGATGCGGCAGAGCTCGTTCACTTTGAACGGACGGGACAGGTCGGATTCGATGAAGGAAAGGACGCGCAGAACGCCGGGGTCACCCGACTGTTCGGTCAGTCCCGCGCCGAGCAGATACCACAGCCGGCAGAAGGACGCCGCCGCCAGCAGATTCTCCCTCTCCGAACCGGACGAGAAAAAGCCGTACAGTTCCGCTAAAATCCGTTCAGCCGACGGATTCCGTCCGAGATTGACCGCGCCCGCTGACTTCACATCCCATTCCCCGGTCTCGACCGCCGCGATGTACGGTCCGTGCATCGTGATGATCTTTTTGCGGAACATGAAATCGAGCGTATAATAGGCGATATCCTCTCCCTGCCAGAACGAGCGGTAGCGCGTCCCGTGCCGCAGATAGAGCCAGTCCCCCTCACCGGCGCTCACGCGAAGCTCTCCCGCGTCAAAAGTCACCTCGCCGCTCTCAACATAGACCAGCGCGTCCCACGTGCGGGACGAAGTGGAAAAGGTCTGCTCCCGCTTCGCCGTGTAGCGGTAGACCGTAAAATACTGTAAATCGTGATGGGTGTAGCTGAGGATCCGTTCGTCCATGAAGACCTCCCGTGATTTGGACTATCATACGGGTTATTTGTCCGATTACGGCTTTTCATCCGCGCGCGGACGTGCTAAGATAATGATAAGACAGACCGGACGATCTGTCAATACCTGAAAGGAAATTTTACCATGAAAAATTTTGAGATTCCCGGACACGAACCGAGCCTTCTGCCGGAGAGCGGCAGCTGGACGCTCGCCTTTTCCGACGAGTTTGACGGCGATTCACTCGACATGACCAAGTGGAGCTTCCGCCGCCACCTTTACCACAAAGTCAACGAGGGCTACATCGGCGAGGAAGGCGTGTATCTGGACGGCGAGAGCCATCTTGTCTTCCGTCAGATCGAAAAAGACGGCAAATACTATTCTTCCCAGCTTCAGACCGGCGAAAACTGGCACGACCGTCCTGCCGAATCACCGCTCTGGCAGGTGGCGAAGTTCAGCACGCCGAAGTACCTCCATTCGTTCGGCTATTACGAAGCCCGCGTGAAATTACAGCGCGGCAGCAACTGGTGGAGCGCGTTCTGGCTTCAGGCTCCCTACATCGGCACGCAGCCCGACGAGAAAAAGGTCGGCGTCGAGGTCGATATCATGGAAAGCTTTTTCGGGAATTCCTACATCCCGCACTTCCTCCACTGGGGCGGATACGGCAGAGACTATCATTATGATACGACCATCGAACCGAAGCGCGCCGCGCGCGCCGACGACTCGCT
>JAZRXB010000112.1:0-9202 GCA_045600005.1 Eubacteriales bacterium
TGCTCGGCTTCGCGGTCCTGATGTACGGAATGTCCGCGATGAGCGGCGCGGTCGCTCCCTTAAAGGAAAGCGAAGCGTTCATTTCGCTTCTGACCGCGTTCTCGAACCCGGTCCTCGGCATTCTCGTCGGACTTTTCTTCACCGCGGTCTTACAGTCCGCGTCGGCTGCGGTCGGTATCCTGCAGGCGCTCGCCGTTACGGGCGCGATCACCTTTGACATTGCGCTTCCGATCATCCTCGGCATCGCCATCGGCGCTTCGGTCCCGGTCCTGCTGTCCGCGCTCGGCGCGAACACAGCGGGCAAGCGCACCGCGTTCGTTTACCTGTTCATCAACATCATCGGCGTGATCTTCTGGGGCACGGTCTTCTATCTCGTGGGCATTTTCGTCTCCTTCCCCTTCATGTCGGTCGTCATGACCAGCGTGACCATCGCGCTGACCAACACGCTGTTCCGTCTTGCCGTCGTCCTGCTGCTCATCCCCGGTCTCGGTCTTCTCGAAAAGCTCGTCACGAAGCTCATCCCCGAAGCGAAGGATAAGCCGCACGAGCGCACCGAGGTCGACAAGCTCGAGGAACGCTTCCTCATCCATCCCGCGCTCGCCGTCGAACAGAGCCGTCAGGTCATCAACGCCATGGCAGCCAACGCCTTCGAGAGTCTGCTCGACGCGATGGAGCTGCTGACCGAGTTCTCCGAGAAGAAGCTGGCTCGCGTCAACGAGCTGGAAGACACGGTCGACCACTATGAGGACAAGCTCGGGTCGTACCTGTTGAAGATCACCGGACACGAGCTGAATCAGCTCCAGAACGCCGAGGTATCCAAATTCTTACATACGATCTCCGACTTCGAGAGAATCTCCGACCACGCGAAGAACATCGGCGAGGTCGCCGAGGAACTGCACCGAAAGAAGATCGTCTTCTCCCCCGAAGCGTCGCACGAGCTGGAAGTCGTGAAAAACGCGGTCAGCGAGATCGTCGACATCGCGTTCACGGCTTTCATGAACAGCGACCTCGACTCCGCCGCGCACGTCGAACCGCTCGAAGAGCTGATCGACAACCTGTGCGATGAAATGAAGCTCCACCACGTCGACCGTCTCCAGCGCGGCTCCTGCACGCTCAGTCAGGGCTTCGTCTTCAACGACCTGATCACGAACTACGAGCGGATCGCCGACCACTGCTCGAACGTCGCCGTCGCCATCATCGAATTAAAGAGCGACTCGTTCGACACGCACGAATACTTAAAGAGCGTCAAAAAGATGAAAAACGACGCTTTTGCGGAGTATTTCGAGGAATTCAGCCAGAAATACGTCATCTGAGCCAGACCGGCGCGGTTCTCCGCGCCGGTTTTCCGTTCAGCCTTTCCGACCGCCGCGCCGGTTTTTACGCACAATTTTTATACTCACGCGCTGTTTTTTTCGATCATTTCACAGACCGCCGCGCCGGTTTTCGACCGTTCGCCGCCCGAAACCGACCGTTCGCCGGAAAACGCTTGCATCCTTGCGCGGAACCTGCTATCATATTGTCAGAAACAATAAGGAGGACAAAATGAAACGCAGGCTCTATCTCGACAACATCCGGACGGCGGCGGTGCTGCTGGTCGTCGTCTACCACGTCTTTTACCTGTTCAACGCCGCGGGCGTTCCCGGAGGGTTCCCGCCGTTCGCCGAGCGCCAGCCGCAGGACGTCCTTCTCCCCTTCGTTTACCCGTGGTTCATGGCGCTTCTTTTCGCGGCGGCGGGCATGGCGGCGCGTTATTCGCTCGAAACGCGCACAGCAGGGGAATTTCTGAAAAGCCGCACCGTGAAGCTCCTCGTCCCTTCGACGCTCGGACTGTTCGTCTTCCAGTGGATCACGGGATGGTTCAACGTCACCCTCAGCGGCGGGTGGGAGCTGATGGAAAACGTGCCGGGCTTCGTCCGCTGTCTCATCGCTGTCGTTTCGGGTATCGGTCCGCTCTGGTTCGCGCAGACGCTGTGGCTTTACAGCCTGCTCCTGCTGCCCGTGCGAAGGCTCGACCGGAGCGGCCGGTTCTACGTTCTCTGCGGAAAAGCGAACATTCCCGTCCTGCTCGCGCTCGTGCTGCCGGTCTGGGCGGGCGCACAGATGCTGAACGTGCCGGTCATTTCGGTCTATCGCTTCGGCATTTACGGCGTGACCTTCTTCATCGGTTATTTCGTGCTGTCGCACGATGAGGTACAGGAAAGCCTTCGCGCGCGGCGCATCCCGCTCGGCGTGTCGGCGCTCCTCACCGGAATCGTCTACGCCGTTTTGCATTTCGAGAAAAATTACACCTCGGATGAGGTGTTAAAAAGCCCCTTCACCGCCGTTTACCTGTGGCTCGCGGTGCTGGCGGTCTTCGCCTGCGCGGGCGCGTGGTGGGACCGGGCGGGAAAGGTCATGACGGCGCTCACGAAGGTCAGCTTCGGCGTTTATATCCTGCACTACCCCGTTCTGCTGGCGATGTTTTCGCTGATGCGGACGGTACTCTCGCTTCCCGCCGCCGCCGTTTACGCCGCAGGGCTTATCCTGACCATCCCGCTGTCGGTCGGGTTATACGAGCTGATCTCCCGGATCCCCTTTCTTCGCTTCGCCGTGCTGGGTATTCGGAAAAAGAGCGGCAAAAGGAAAAACGGCTGAAAATTCAGCATTTACAGGATACAGCATTTCCCCAGCCGATGGTAAAATGAAGTTTACAATCGACTGACGTTTCCCGGAAAGGATGGACACCATGAAATTCACACTCATCCTCGCGCCCGACCGGGACGAGGAAACGATCTGCACGGTCCGCCGCCGCTCGCCGCTGACCGACCGCATCGAAGAACTCATCCGAACCTACGAGGGCGACACGTCCCTCCCCGTTCTGACCGAACGCGGCGAGCTGGTCCCGCTTCCCTACGACGACATCGAATGCGTCTCGGTCAACCGCGACCGCACGTCGGTCGTCGGCTCGGACGGGACGGTCTACCGTTCGCGTCTGCGGCTCTGCGAGCTGGAAAAGCGACTGCCGTCGGGGTTTATCCGTCTCAGCAAATCGGCGCTGGCGAACCGGACGAAGCTCGTCCGGTTTGAAGCGGCGTTCAGCGGCGCGGTCTGCGCCGTCTTCGCGTCGGGGTACCGCGAACCGGTCTCGCGGCGCTGTTTCACTGAAATCAAAAGGGGGCTTGAAGAAAAATGAGCATTTTCCGCGAATTCATGAAACGCGGCATGATGTCGTCGGTCGGCGGACCGATCGTCGCCGCCGTCGTTTACAAAATCCTCGCCGCATCCGGTACCGTCGAAGCCTTCACGGTCGACGAATTCTTCACGATCACGCTGACCTCGGCTCTGCTCGCGTTCATCGCGGGCGGCGTGACGGTCGTCTATCAGCTCGAGCGTCTGCCGCTCGGCGCGGCGGCGTTCCTGCACTGCGCCGTCCTGTTCGCCGACTATCTGACCGTCTACCTCGTCAACGGCTGGCTCGCGCCGGGAGCGGTCCCCTATTTCATCGTGATCTTTCTCGCCGGTTATCTGCTCGTCTGGCTGATCGTCTGGCTCTGCATCCGCGCGCGGGTGAAAGCCGTCAACCGGATGATCCTCCGTCCGTGAATCAGAACCGATGAAGAAATCCCTCCCCGCCGCTTTTATAACGGCAGGGAGGGATCTTCTCATGGAATTTTCGGGAATTTTTATCTCACCGTCAGATTTTCCGCAATCGTCACGCCGCCGTCAAACGTCAGCTTGCCGTCCGCGAACGTGAACGCGACCGCTTTCCCGTCGACCGTCACGCCCGTGACGGCTTCCAGCGGAAGCGACAGCTCGCGCAGCCTGAGCGGCGCGTCGAGGACCGTCAGCGAAGCGGCGGCGCGGCTTAACTTCACATTGCCCCACGTGCCGCCCGCCGACCATACGCAGCGGAAATTATCCGCTTTTACCTTCGGCTTGAAGCCGAGCGCGCCGCGCGTCAGATCGAAGGTCATGCCCGACAGGATCGGCAGAAACGCAAAGGACGCCATCGAACGCGCGTAGTTCGAACCGCACTCGATCTCGTTCCACGGGTTGCGCTTTTCGCCGTCGTACCGGTCGCGCACGCCGCGCACGACCTTCAGACCGTCCTCGACCCGTCCCCGGCTCATCAGCAGTCCGGCGAACGCATACTCGAAGCCGTGCATCGCCTCCTGCGCATACGGGATCGGGATCGCGGGCTTCACCGAGCCTTCCGGATAGTCGCAGATGACTGCGCCCGACTCGTCGTTGAGCGCGAAAATGCGGAACGTGTTGTAGTGACCGCGCATATCCGGCTTGAAATTGAACTTCATCATGTTGTCAAGCGCGATATCGACCTTCTCACCGTCGAACAGCTCGCCGAGACCGATGATATCGGCGTGCCACTGAGCGAGCAGCTGGTCGAGCAGACAGCCGTCGCCGATCTGATACTTGATCTGCCCCGCCTCGTCGTTCCAGTACGCATTCACCACGTCCGAGCCGAAAAGGTCCCTGCCGTTCTCGCCGTTGTAGCTTTCGACCATCGCCTTATCGGTCAGGTCGACCTTCTGCATGAAGTAGCGTCCGTTGAAAAGGTTTTCGTCCGACCACGCCTTGCCCTTTTCAAACAGCGCTTCGCATTCCTTCGCAAATTCGCCGTCGCCGCAGACCTCCGCCATTTCAGCCGCCGCTTTCAGAGCGCCGAGGTAGAAGCCTTCGAGCCATGACGACGGACCGAACAGCTCCATGTCGAGCGTGTGGTGCTGACGGCCTTCGAGAACGCCGTCGCGGTCGCGGTCCCAGCGGTCGGCGTTCGCTTCGCTCCACGCATAGACGACGGATTTTTTCACCCCGTCCCAGAGCTTTTTCAGCCATTCGTCGTCGCCGGACAGCTTCCATTCGCGCCAGACCTTCATCACGCCGCCGAACTGTCCGTCCGCGCACGCCCGGAACGAGCCGATGCCCGCGCCGAACGGCACGACCGTGCGGAAGCTCATCCGTCCGTTTTCGTCCTGATTGTACGCATAGTCGTTCTCGCGGATGTTCCGCTCCAGACGCGGGAACAGGAACGGCATCGCGTAGGCGTAGTTCCAGACGTGCGTACAGGTTCCCGGACAGGAGCCGGTCGTCTGATTGAGACCTTCCCAGCCATAGAAATCGCCCTTTTCGCCGATGCGCAGGCAGGTTTCGGTCTTCAATACCGAGCTTGTCGCGGACACCGCGTCCAGAACCTCCTCCGGCAGCGTCGAAGCGAACAGCTCGTCGTGCCAGAGCTTCGTGGCGGCATAGAGCCGCTCCCAGTTTTCGAGCGCGTAGGCAGCGGACGCCTTCGAGTCCTCGAACAGGTAGGTGTAATAATTGCGCAGCTTCACGTTTTCGCCCCACGATTTCGACGTGCGGTACGGGACGTTCCACGACAGAACGAAGCGGACCTTCATCGTTTCGCCGGGCGCGAGCGTTTTCTTTACGCAGAGCGTGCCGACGTCGCCGGCAGGCGAGAGCGTGTCAAAGTGCCGGTTCTCAAAATCTGCCATTTCGGTGAAATTGCGCCAGTAGGTTTCAAGATGGTCGAACCATTTGCCGCGATACCATGATTCCTGATAGGACAGCGGCGCGCCGTCGGTCGCCAGCGTGAAGTCGCCGTATTCGGGCGAATCCGTGCCGCATTCGGGCTGCGTCATGTGAAGACCGCTGAAAATCGGCTCATTTTTGTCACCGTTTACGCACACGAAGGCATTTTTTGATTCTTTCCACGGGTTCCTGACGCTCATGGCGACCGAATAATCGAGTGTGTCGGCGGACGTGTTGACGAGCGTCACCTCGAAAAAGGCGGCGGGAATGCTCGAATCCTTCTCGTTGTGCGGGAGGAAGGGATTGAACGCGGTGAGCTTCGCCTTCGCCGGGAAGGCTTCGTCCGCGAAGTCGATCTCCGCCAGCGGGTATTCGCCGCGGAACACGCAGTCCTTGAAGTGCGGGAAGCCCGCCATCGTGCTGTTCGACAGACCCATGCCGAAATTGCCGCCGTAATGACCGGTCAGCCCGCGGTACATATCGCCGTTCAGCACGCGCGCGTCGACGAGCTTTCCGTCCTTCACCGCCTTGACGGCGATGTGCGACGGACCGTTGATCGAGCCTTTGCTCGCGTGACCGAAGACCTCCCAGTCGATGAGCCGCCCGTTTCCGCCGAGACCGATCGAGCCGGTGCCGATGCCGCCGAGCGGGAACGAGATCTCCGCCGTGCGGAGCTTCTCATAAGTGGTACGTTTCATGTGATCCTCCTTAAAAAAGCGGACCGCCGCAAGGTGATCCGCAGACAGAATCGAGCCGGACTTCCCCTCCGTCAATGGCAGAGGGGAAATTTTCCGACAGGCGGCAGAGTCTGTGTGACAGACCTTACCGTTTATTTCATGTACTTTGCCTTGATGTAGTCCGCGCTGAATTTCAGCGAATCGAGCGGATCGCCGGGGCAGGTGTCCTGTTCGACGCAGTAATACTTGACGCCGGTCGCTTCGGCTGCTTCGATGACCGAATCAAAGTCGATGTTGCCCGCGCCGATCTCGCAGATGAGCGGAACGATGTTGCCCTTGTCGTCGCGGACGACCTTCATGTCCTTCAGGTGAAGGATGTCGATGCGTCCCGCGAGCTTCCTGACCCACGTGGTCGGGTTGCCGCCGCCGCGCTGTACCCAGTGGGTATCCAGCACGAACGAGGTGGTCTCGGGGTTCAGACCTTCAACGAGGTAGTCCATCAGCGTCTTGTTTTCTTCGTTCTTGACGAACTCGAAGTGATGGTTGTGATAGGTGAACTTGAAGCCGTAGCGGGAAACCTTGTCAGCGAGCGCGTTTGCGTCGTCGATGAACTTCATGAGGTTTTCCTTGGAGGTGCGCGCCGGACCCGGCATACCGCCGATGCCCATGATCTTCGTGCCGAGGACTTCCTCGTGGATACGCATAGCCTCATCGGGGTCCTTTAACATTTCGTCCCAGTTGTAGTGCGTGCCGACGATGGTGATGCCCGCGTCGTGCGCGAGCTTTGCGTAGGTCTCGACCGAGAATTTGCCGAAGCCGGCAGTCTGAACTTCGTCGTAGCCGAGCGCCTTGACCTTGCGGAAGGTCTCTGCGAGAGATGCTTCGGTCGCATCCTCTGCGCTGTATGCGTTGCGGAACGTGAACGCCTGAACGCCAAGTGTCTTGATCATGATTTTTTCTCCTTAATTCCAAGTTCCCGGACGACCGTCCGAGTCTATTCTTATTGTACACCTTTTTTTGTCCGGATGCAAGAGCTTTGGGAAAATTTCTCGGATTTTTCCGTGAATTTTTTGTCCGTGAACGTACACAGGCAGCCGATTCCCCGTCAGAACGCCGAAACCGAGCCGTCCTTCGTGTCGAAAACGACCGTTTCGGTGAAGTTCGTCACGTTTTCCGCGCCGATCTCGGAAAGCCACGCCGCCGTTTGGGGCGTTGTGAACGGTCCGTCGCCGGGTGTGCCTGAGCCGAGATAGCGCCGGTTCTCCCACAGCCAGTCGGGCGTTGGCCAGAACGCGAAGCGCGGCGAGACCGCGTCGTAGACCGGACGCTCGACGGCACTCTGACCGTGGTGCGCGCACTGTACCGCGTCCGCGCGCAGCTTTTCGGGCGGGATTTTTTCGAGCAGCCGTCTGCCGCCTTCAACGCCGAGGTCGCCGAGGAAGATCATCGAAAAATCCCCCTCGCTCACGCGAAGCACCGCCGACTGATTGTTCACGGGATTCGTCAGAATGTCCGGGTTCGAGCCGGTCAGGACTTCGATATGGATCGTTCCCACGTCGAACGTCTGCCCTGCTTCGAGCGGATAAGCCCGTCCGAAGCGTCGGCAGAAGGCGTTCCATGTGCGGATCTCGTCCTTGTCGCCGATGAGGTCCGCCCATTCGTCGGTCACGACCGGCGTATGGAGGTTTCCGGTCAGGATCGACGGGTCGCCGCCGAGCAGCTTCATCGGTACCTCGAAGTGATCGTTGTGCGGATGCGTCACGAGCCACAGATCGACCGTTTTGCCGAGCTTTCCGAGGATGCGTTCCAGCTCGGACGGATTGTCCGCCGCACGGCGGGACGGGTCGCAGACCTCCGGTTCGCCGAGGACTTCCTTTCCGCGGCGGACGGCGCGTCCGTCGGGCGCGTCGGCGTGTCCGCCGTCAATGACCAGCACCCGCCCGTCCGACGAGACGAGGGTGTAGCCCATCATCTGCCGGATGGTCGCGTTCGTCTGCTGGATGATCCTCATTTCATGTTGAACGTGCCGTTGAAGTCGATCACGCCCCCGTCGACCTTCGAGAGGTCCTTGCCCTTCGACTGCGCGATCTTCTCCTGGAGCTGCGCCCAGAATTCCTCGCCGTCGTTCGGAAGCTCGACGACCTTGTGACCGTTCCAGCTCGACAGATGCGCCGCGTTGGAGATCGAAAGCTCGTTGATGCCGTCGAACGCGGGCGCGATCAGCGGCTCGCCGAACAGGATGTTGTTCGTGAAGTTCTGCAGGATGCCGTTGTGAGCGGTCGCCTTCTCGGTGAACGTGAGTCTTTCGGTCGTCATGGTCAGCTTGTCGGTGCGTGCGGCGTTCATCGTGAATTCGCGCGTGTCGCCGTCGAGCTTCGTCCACGAAAGCCCGTTGTCGTCGGCGATGAGTCTGCCCTTCGAGCCGGTGATCTCAAGACGGTTCGTGCCGGGATTTTCGCCGGTCGTCGAGATGAACAGACCGGTCGCGCCGTTTGCGTATTCGGCGACGATGGTCGCGTCGTCCTCGACCTCAATGTCGTGATAGCGTCCGTATTTCAGATAGCCGCTGACCTTGACCGGCATACCGCAGATCCACTGCCACAGGTCGAGATTGTGCGGACACTGGTTGAGCAGGACGCCGCCGCCCTCGCCTTCCCACGTAGCGCGCCACGCGGACGAGTTGTAGTACGCCTGCGTGCGGTACCAGTTCGTGATGATCCAGACGACGCGGTTCAGCTCGCCCAGCTCGCCCGACTGCACGATCTCGCGCATTTTGCGGTAGACCGGCGACGTGCGCTGGTTGAACATGATGCCGAAGGTCTGGTTCGGATGCTTCTTAGCGGCCTCGTAGAACTCGCGCACCTTTTTCGTATAGACGCCGATCGGCTTTTCGGACAGGACGTGGAAGCCCGCCTCGAGCGCGTCGATGCCGATGACGGGGTGCAGATAGTGCGGCGGTGCGATCAGGACCGCGTCGGTCAAAGTCGGATCGGAGC
>JAZRXB010000113.1:0-3641 GCA_045600005.1 Eubacteriales bacterium
CCTTTTTGCGGCACAAAAAAACGCCGGAACCGCAAGGTTCCGGCATTTCGTATTATTTTCCCCCGAAAAACAGCAGCGCCAGAAGAAGCAGCAGATCGCCGTTCTCTCCGCCGAAGCCGAATAGTCCCGCCGGTCGGCGCGGACCGCCCGTCTCGTTTTTTCCGTCGCGCAGGAGCAGAAACAGCAGTCCGATCAGCAGAAGCTCTTCATTTCCGCCGAAAAGACCGCCGGGAATACCGTCTTCCGCCCGGCGCGGCACACGCGGCGTACATAGTTCTTCCCTGCCTGCCGGACAGTCGGCGCATTTGTCGGACGGACCGTCCCGCTCATTCTCCGACTGATGTTCGTCATGAGGACGATCGGACGGCTGAGCGCAGTCCGCAAAAGCGTTTCCGGCATACTGCTCCGGGAGATTCTGATGTTGTGCGTACATGACGGCTCCTTTCCGCGGTCACAAATCGCCGCGCCCGTTTCCCGACAGCGACAAGACCGTCAGGATCTTCACCATCGTCTCGACCCGTTCGGCGCGGCGGCTGCTCAGATAGGGCTTCAGCGCGCGCAGAAGCTCGCACCGAGGGTCGGCGGACGGGACACGGAACAGATCGGGCGGATTTTTCGGCGGCAGTATCTCCGGCGGCGGGACTGCCGGCCATGCTCCCGCCGTATCTCCGGGCGATGCTCCTGAGGAAATCGTTCCCATAGGCGCTGTTCCCGGCGGCGATGCGCCCGGTGAGCTTCCCGCGCCGTTCATCAGGCTCCCCGCCAGATTCATCAGACCCGCCAGCGCGTTCGGGTCGGAGAGCAGGCGGTTCAGCCTGTCGGATAACTCACTGTCCGCCATGCGGTCCTCCGCCGAGCGCGCTCGTGCCGAGCGTTTGAAGCAGCGCGTTCAGCCGTTCCTCGCCGAGCAGCTGCGCGGCTCTCTGTACATCGGACGAATCCGCGTTGCCGAGCGCGTACCGCACCCGTCTCAGATCGCTCACCGCCGCTTCCGCCGTCTCACGCGGCAGACCCGCTGCCTGCGAAAGCGCCGCGATCGTGCGCGCGAGCGTCCGGTCGTCCAGCGAAAGAAGACGGTCGAGCTGTGTTCTGTCAAGTTCCATATCATCACGTTCCTTTCCTGTTTTCATTCCATATTTATGCGCAAAGGCTTCCGAAAATGCGCGTTTTCAATGAGGTGCATCATGAAATATCTGATTTTTTCCGATTCTCACGGCATGAACCACCGGATGAGACGGGTCATCGACGCGAATCTCTCCCACGGACTGGACGGCGTGCTGTTCTGCGGCGACGGGATCGCGGAGTTTGAGGAGCTTGCCGGTGAGTACCCGGCGCTGAGCTTCGCCGGCGTCGCGGGCAACTGCGACTCGCAGCCGCGTTACCTGAAACGGCAGTACGAGGAGTTTCTGTTCGAGTCGGACGGTCACAGGATCCTGATGCTGCACGGACACCGCCAGCGCATCAAGGACGGCACCGACTTCGCCGAATACTACGCGCGTCAGAAGGGCGCGGATATCCTGCTGTTCGGGCATACGCACGTCCGGTGCGAGCTTTACCGCCCCGCCGAACGTCCGGATGCGCTTCCGCTCTACCTGTTCAATCCCGGCAGCATCACGCTTCCGAAGGACAGCCCGCGCTCGTTCGGTCTGCTCGAGCTTTCCGGAAAGAACGTGCTGTTTTCACACGGCTCGACAGGGTATTGAGCCCGCGTTTTTCAGCGGATTTCCCCCATTTTCCAGAAGAAAGGAACATCCCCATGACTTATCAGCCGATCAAAAACGGAAAAGCGCGCCGGACCTCGTTCATCTGGCTGCTCTGCGGCATTCTCGTCACGATGGCGTCGGGCGCGCTTCCCTATGCCGGACTTTTTCAGCTCGCCGGGATCGTCTGCGTCGTTGTCGGCACAGCGTTTCTCGTGCGGTACGTGCTGTCGGATTTCGTCTATCAGATCGACGACCGGGACGACGGCGCGTCGGATTTTCTCGTCTATAAAAAGCAGGGACAGCGCGAAATGAAGGTCTGCCACATCGACCTTGCCAAAGCGGTCGATATCCTTCCCCGCGCCGACATGAAAGCCTATGCCGCCGAACACGGGCGCACGAAACAGCGTTTCAGCTACACGCAGAATCCCGGTCGCGCTGCCGAACAGGTCCTGCTCTTTCAGGACGGCGGCGAGGTGGTCGAGGTGATCTTCGAGCCGGACGCGGCGTTCCTCGCCGAGGTGAAAAAGCGCATCGGTTCGGGCGGCGGTTCGGGACTCGGCTTCATCATGCACGAATGAACCGGAGGGATTTTCGCGGATTTCGTCAAAACGCTTGACAATCCGCACGCTTTGTGCTATGATAGTGGTAACAAAAAATTCATCCGAAAGGACTGTGAGATCATGGAAAAAATGCGCATCGGCATCATCGGATGCGGCGGTATCGCCCATTCGCATATGAAGGCTTATCTCAACCGCAGCGACATCGAATTTGTCGCCGGCTGCGATATCATCCCCGGAAAGGCGGAGGCTTTCTTCAAGGAGTTCGGCGTGGAGGGCGTCCGCTGCTACACCAGCCACGAGGAAATGCTCGATAAGGAACAGCTCGACGGCGTTTCGGTCTGCACCTACAACCGTCAGCACGCTGCTCCCACCATCTACGCGCTGAACAAGGGCGTCAACGTCATCCTCGAAAAGCCGTTCTGCGTCACGCTCGACGAAGCGGTCGCCATGTGCAGAGCCGAAAAGGCGAGCGGCAAGATCCTGACCGTCGGCTTCCAGCCCCGTTTTGACAAGAATATGCAGCAGATCAAGAAGATCGTCGAATCCGGCGAGCTTGGTCAGACCTACTACATCCAGACCGGCGGCGGACGCAGACGCGGCATCCCGGTCTCCGACGTCAAGACCACCTTTATCGAAGACGAGACCGCAGGCGTCGGCGCACTCGGCGACATCGGCTGCTACTCGCTCGATATGGTCCTGAACGCCATCGGTTACCCGAAGCCCCTGACCGTCAGCGGCTTCAAGAACGCTTTCTTCGGCACCGATCCCGAAACCTACCGCTATAAGTGCCAGAATCCCGAAAGAATCGCGTCGAAGTTCGGCGTTGACGACTTCTCGGGCGCGCTCATCCGTCTGGAAGGCGGCGTGATCCTTGACTTCCGCATCGCGTGGGCAATGAACGTCAACACGCCCGGCGACACCATCATTCTCGGCACGAAGGCGGGTCTCCGCATTCCGTCCACGGACTGCTGGAACGGCTCCGTCGGCGGTCCGATGACCATCTACCGCGAATGCGCGGGACAGTCTATCGAAGTACAGGTTCCGATCCTCAAGGACGATCCCGTGGACGGCAGTCTCTGGGACCGCAAGATCGGCTCCTTCATCACCGCGATCAAGGAAGGCGGCACGGCACCCGTTCCGTCCTCGCAGATCATCAAGAATCAGGCGACCATCGACGGTATCATGCGTTCCGCAGCGCTTGACCGCGAAGTGGAAATCAATATTCCGGAAATCTGATATTTTTACCCGATAATCCTATTGTACTCCCCTCGCAGCGGGCAAAGTGCTTTGTCTTGCTTTGTGGTTTAAGCGGCAGGTCTTTGCGGTCGCCCTGCACCTTCGCAGTGTGCCCCACCTAACTTTGTACAAAACCAAGTCA
>JAZRXB010000114.1:0-19169 GCA_045600005.1 Eubacteriales bacterium
CTGCTTTTCACCGCCCGACAGGGAACGGCTGCCCGTACCGACGACGGTCTCGTAGCCGTCCGGCAGAGCGAGGATGAAATCGTGCGCGTTCGCGACCTTTGCGGCAGCGATGACCTGTTCCATCGTCGCGTCCGGCACGGCGTAGCGGATGTTGTCCGCGATCGTGCCCTTGAACAGGAAGATCTCCTGCGAAACGATGGCGATGTTCTTGCGAAGAGACTGTAATTTGATGTTCTTGACGTTCACGTCGTCGATCATGATCTTACCGGAGGTGACGTCATAGAGACGGTTGATGAGGTTGGCGATGGTCGACTTGCCGCTGCCGGTGTGACCGACCAGTCCGATGTGGTCGCCCGCGTGGATGTGCATCGATACGTTTTTGAGGATCGGACGGTTGGCGGCGTAGTGGAAGCACACGTTGTCGAATTCGATGTCGCCCTTTATCTTCATTTCAACGGCGTCGGGCGCGTCGGTGATCTCGGGAACGGCGTCGGTGATCTCGAACATACGCTGCGCGCAGTTCGCGGTATCCGTGACCATGTTCGTGAAGTTAGTGAAGAAGTTGAGCGGCCCGAAGATCATGCCGATGTAGCCGAGGTAGGTGGCGAATTCACCGTAGGTCATGTTCTGGTTCATGACCTCCAGACCGCCGAAGCCCCAGATCATCTGGGACGACAGACCGATCAGAAGTCCGACCAGCGGGAAGATCGTCAGCGAGACGATGTTGACCTGCAGATTCGCCTGCGTCAGCTTTTCGGCGTATTCGTAGAAGCGGGCGGTCTCCTCGGCTTCCTTCGAGAACGCCTTGACGACGCGCACGCCGGTCAGGGAGTCGTTGAGCATCGCGTTCAGGCTGGACGAGCGTCTCCACTGCTTCGAGTACATACGCCAGAGCTTCGGGAGCATGAACTTGAAGATGCAGACGATGATCGGGACCGGGATGAAGACGATGAGCGTCAGCTTCCAGTTCAGCGCGAACAGGAAGAAGGTCAGACCGATGAAGTTGACGGCGTTGATGACGAAGTTCGGCACGCCGTCGATGAAGAACGCCCGTATGCGGTCGGCGTCGTAGTTGACGCGGGTGATCAGACGTCCGGTCTGATTGTTATTAAAGAAGGAAAGCGACAGATTCTGAAGCGCGGTGAAGATCTCGAGCTTCATGTTGAGCGTCACGCGGGTCGACATGACGGCGTTGGCGCGGTTCTGGAGGATGCTGATGCCGAGCTGCAGGAGCGCGATGCCGAAGATGACGCCGATGATGATATACAGATATTTCATCTCATGCAGCGTACCGACTTCCTTGCCCGCGATGACGCCCGGCTCGGAAATGACCTGATCGTAGAGGATCTGGTTCGAGATGATCGGGTTGATCAGGTTGATGGCGGAGGTTGCAAACATACAGAAAAGCACGGTCACAAGCTGCCATTTGAAGGGCTTGAAGTAGCTGAGCAGACGGACGAACACGGCGTTCTGATTGGTGCAGTGATTGCAGATCTTGCGCTCCTGATCGTCGTAGACCCTGCCGCACTTCGGGCAGCGGGCGTTGAACTGTTCAAAGATCGGGTCGTCGTCCTTCACTTCCCCGCCGCGGATGAGACGGTTCATGATGTCAAGGAATGCGAACAGCTTGCGCTTGCGCGCGTTGGTGGAGTAAGCGATGATGATGGTCGTCGCGTCCGCGTCGCGCTCTTTCTGGCGGCGCTTTTCCTCGTCAAAGTCAAGATGCACGCCCGCCGGCACGATCTCGACCGGATGCGGGTGATCCTTGGCTAAAAGACGGTTGGAGGAGACGAAGTTGTCGACATAAGGGTCCGATACGCGGGTCATATCGTACTCTTTGTAAACGCAGTCCTTGAAGAGGTCGGGAATTGCCGCCTCCTTTGCCGCTTTCGCGGCTTTCGCCTCGTTTTTTGCCTCGGCTGCGGCAGCGCGCGCTTTCCTGCGCTTCTGCTCGGTATCGTTGTCCGAGGTGATCGAGATGGTATAGAGCTTCTTCGCCTTCGCGTCGAAGGCAAGCCAGCTCTCGCCGAAGTTGCCCTCTCCGTCGAGGTCCAGCTCCAGTACGACGTCGAGGTCTTCGACCTTCACGCCGTGCGCACGGAACCCCGCCGCAGCTTCTTCGGTCAGCTTTTCAAGTGGGAGCATAAAGGGATGTGCGATCAGACAGGCAGCCTGTTCGATCTTTCTCCTTTCAATAAATTATACAGGACCCGTCCGCCGTCCGTCCGCGCCCGGCAGACCCGTATGTCGGGACGCGGCTGAACAATGGACGTTTCCGCGAAAGACAATCCTTGCAGCGTTGATTTTTCGGAAAACCTGTTGCATTCGCCTCTGCGCTGTGTTATAATAAATATACCAACATCGGGCGAAAGTTTCAAGAGGTTTTGAAAAAATGGTGAATTTTCGGTGTCTTGCACAGGTATTATAGCACCGTTTGTTCACATTGTCAAGCATTTTACGGACTTTTTTATGCACCGTCCGGACAAAAACCCGCCCGGAAAGCCCTGAACTTTCGGCATTTTGCCTTTGCCGAAAATTTCGGTCACAAACAAATTCTTATAGGAGGATTGCACAAAGAATGTTCGGATTTTTGAAGAAACTGACCAAAAGCAAAAACGAAGATTCCAAGTCCTTCCGCGTCGACATGGCGAAGCATCTCGCGGGACGGGCGATCAAATACTGCTCCGAGCGCGACCCGGAAACGAACGAGGATCTTGTCATCGGTCACGCGGGCTGCCTGTCGATCAAGGACGACGAATTTCTCGTCCTGTCGAGCGCCGACATCGTGTTCCGCTGCAAGATCACCGAAATGAAGGCGTGGGAGCTGATGAGCAACGACGGGGCGATGCTGACCGGTCCCGACCTGACGCACGGCGGACAGATCAGGACGATCATGGTGTACTACACCTATTATATAAAGTAGAAAACCGTTTGCGGGAACCGTTCGTCCTGTTATAATGCACAAAATAATTTGTGCAGTTCATACAATACGACGGAATATCAGAAAACGGGAAAAATATTCTCCAAACATCTTGCAATTTTGTCGGAAAAAGATTATGATTATAGTGGGCGTCGGAGGACGCTCGTGAGCGGCGGAGTCCGTCACGGTTATGGGCGGAGAAATCCGTCGTCAAGTTGATAATATGGAGGATTTATATCATGGAAAAATTAAGAGTCGGCATCATCGGCTGCGGCGGCATCGCAAACGGCAAGCATATGCCCGCACTGAAAAAGGTCCCGCAGGTCGAAATGGTCGCGTTCTGCGACATCATCCGCGAGCGCGCTGAAAAGGCAAAGCGCGACTACGGCACGCCGGACGCCGCCGTCTACGAAGATTATAAGGAGCTTCTCGCCGACAAGTCGATCGACGTCGTTCACGTCCTGACCCCGAACCGCTGCCACAGCTTCATCACCGTGGACGCGCTCGACGCGGGCAAGCACGTCATGTGCGAAAAGCCGATGGCGATCAACTCCGCCGAAGCAAAGAAGATGCTCGACGCCGCCAAGCGCAGCGGCAAGAAGCTGACCATCGGTTATCAGAACCGTCAGCGTCCGGATTCTCAGTTCCTCAAAGCAGAAGCCGACAAGGGCACGTTCGGCGACATCTACTACGCGAAGGCGACCGCTCTGCGCCGCAGAGCCGTTCCGACGTGGGGCGTGTTCCTCAACGAATACGAGCAGGGCGGCGGTCCGCTGATCGACATCGGCACGCACGCGCTTGACCTGACCCTCTGGACGATGAACAACTACAAGCCGAAGTACTGCGTCGGCACGACCTACCACAAGCTCAACAACGACACACAGACCGGCAACGCATGGGGCGACTGGGATCCCGCGAAATTCACGGTCGAGGATTCCGCGTTCGGCTTCATCGTCATGGAAAACGGCGCGACGATCATCCTCGAATCCGCATGGGCGCTGAACACGCTCGACGTTCGTGAAGCAGTCACCACCGTCTGCGGCACGAAGGCAGGCGGCGACATGATCGACGGCGTTCGCATCAATCAGGTCATCAACGGCCGTCAGTGCGTTACGACCGCAAACCTCAAGGCAGGCGGCGTCGCGTTCTACGCAGGCGCATCGTCCGACCCGGCATACTGCGAAGCGCAGCAGTGGATCGACGCGATCCTCGCGGACAGAAATCCCTGCGTCCTTCCCGAACAGGCTTACTGCGTCACGCAGATCCTCGAAGGCATCTACGACTCCGCGAAGACCGGCAGCATCCATTACTTCAACTAAACAATATACCATCCGGCGGGGACTCTTCCCCGCCGTCAGAAAGGACATAAGATTATGAAGCTCTCCGTTCTTGCCAACTGCTACGGCTCGAAAACGTTAGACGAAGCTCTCTCCATCTTCGCAAAGATGGGCGTTCAGGCAGTCGAGATCGGCTCCGGCGGATATCCGGGCAAGGCTCACGCCGATCCGCAGATCCTGTTGAACGACGAAGCTGAATTCAAGAAATTCATGGCGGCCTTTGAAAAGTACGGCATCGAGCCCTGCGCGCTCGCAACGCACGGCAACCCGATCCATCCGAACAAGGAGATCGCCGCATCCTTTGAAAACGACTTCCGCGACAGCGTTCTTCTCGCCGAGAAGATGGGTCTGGACACGGTCATCACGTTCTCCGGCTGCCCCGGCGACTTTGAGGGCGCGAAGTATCCGAACTGGGTCACCTGCCCGTGGCCGGAAGACTTCCTCGCCATCCTCGACTACCAGTGGAACGAGGTCCTGATCCCCTATTGGAAGGAAGAAGTCAAGTTTGCAAACGCGCACGGCGTGACCAAGATCGCGCTTGAAATGCACCCCGGCTTCTGCGTATACAACCCCGAAACGCTCTTGAAGCTGCGCGCAGCGGTCGGCGACACGATCGGCGCGAACTTCGACCCGTCTCACCTCATCTGGCAGGGCATCGACCCCGTCGCGGCGATCCGCGAGCTGGAAGGCGCGATCTACCACTTCCACGCAAAGGACACGAAGATCGACAAGATCAACACCGGCAGGTTCGGCGTTCTGGACACGAAGCATTACAGCGACGAGATCCATCGTTCGTGGGTCTTCCGTTCGATCGGCTACGGCAACGATCTGGCATACTGGCGCGACATGGCGTCTGCTCTGCGCATGGTCGGCTACGACAAGGTCATGTCCATCGAGCATGAGGACAGCCTGATGACGATCGACGAAGGCTTACAGAAGGCGGTCGATTTCTTAAAGCAGGTCGTCATCTACGAGCCGAAGCCCACCACGATGAGCTGGGCATAATCAATTCGGCGAAGCCGAATTGCTATTTGGAGAATCCCCCTTTTCCGCCAATGGCGGAAATTCCGGCTCCGCATCATCAATTCTGCTCCGCAGAATTGATATTCGGAGAACCCGTCTTCCCTGCCATGGGCTGGGAAGACGGCTGCGCCGGAACCGACGGCTTCTCCGCTCCAGCAGACTATATATTCGTAATCCGGCAAAGCCGGATTACGAATCCGCAAACTTTTTCCCGCTGCGTTTTTCCGCGCGGCGCTGAACGGGAGTTCCCGTTCTATCCCGGAATCCGTCCACGGACGGGTCCCCTTCCCACAGCTTAGGAGAAAATCATGAAAAATTTAGTTGTCATCGGTTACGGCGGCATGGGCGGCTGGCACGTTGAACGTGCGCAGAAAAGCGACGTCGTACACCTCGCCGGTATTTACGATATCAAGAAGGAACGCGCCGAGCTTGCCGAATCCCGCGGCATCCATGCGTTCACGTCGTTTGAAGAAGTCCTCGCCGACAAGTCCATCGACATGGTAACGGTCGCCATCCCGAACGATCAGCACAAATCGGTCGTCATCCGGGCGCTCGAAGCCGGCAAGAACGTTCTCTGCGAAAAGCCCGTCACCCTTTCGAGCGCCGATTTACAGGACATGATCGACGCGGCGAACAAGGCGGGCAGGATCTTCTCGGTTCATCAGAACCGCCGCTGGGACGTCGACTTTCTCGCCATGAAGAAGCTCTACGACTCCGGCGACATCGGCGAAGTCTTCAACATCGAGTCCCGAATCCACGGCTCCCGCGGCATTCCGAGCGACTGGCGCGGCATGAAGGAATACGGCGGCGGCATGATCTACGACTGGGGCATCCATCTGATCGACCAGATCCTCCAGATCATCACCGATCCGATCGACACCGTTTTCTGCCGCACCGACAACATCACGAACAAGGAGGTCGACGACGGCTTCAAGCTCGAATTGATGTTCACCTCCGGCAAGCGCGCCTACATCGAGGTCGGCACGTACAACTTTATTGCCATGCCGCGTTTCTATATGCAGGGCTTAAAGGGTACGGCGATGATCCGTGACTGGCGTGAAAACTGCCAGATCGTCAAGTGCAAGCACTGGCATGAATCCGAGGTCATCCCGGTCGAGACTGCGGCGGGGCTTACGAAGACGATGGCTCCGCGCGACAGCATCACAGTCGACGAGTACGAGATGGACCGTCCGGTCTCCGACGTACACGACTACTACCGTAACTTTGTCAAGGCGATCGACGGCGAAGCAAAGCAGCTCGTCACCCACGAGCAGATGATGCTTGACATGAAGGTCATGGAAGCGGCGTTTGAGTCCGCAAAACGCAATCAGGTCATCAAGTTCTGACGATCAAGGCGGGCTGTTCCCTCAGCCCGCCGCTTTTTCATGAAAGGAGCTTTCATGCTCGATCTTCTCGATTTACAGAAATATTTCATCCTCCAGCACTTAAAGCCGGGCGACACCGCCGTCGACTACACGATGGGCAACGGTCACGACACCGAATTTCTGTCGAAGACCGTCGGCGAAACCGGAAAGGTCTACGCCTTCGACATCCAGCAGAACGCGATCAATTCGACGAAGAACAACCTTCTCGCGGCGGGCTGTGACGACAACTACACGCTGATCTTAGCGTCCCATCACCGCGTGAAGGAATTCGTTCACGAAAAGGTGAAGGCGGGGATGTTCAACCTCGGCTACCTGCCCGGCTCGGACAAAAAGATCACGACGATGCACGAAACGACCCTGCTCGCCATCGACGCCGCCATCGAGCTGATGGATAAGGACGCGATCATCCTCATCGCCGTCTATCCCGGTCACGCGGAGGGCGCGGTCGAGGGAACGCTCGTCAGCGAAAAGCTGTCGCAGCTCGACCGGCATCTTTACACGGTCGCCTGCTTCAAAATGCAGAATTCGCCGACCAGCCCGTTCTTCTACATCATCGAGGGACGATAATGGCGCGGTCGTTTCTGAATCTGCTCGATCTTTCGACCGGACGCGAGGTCCGTGCGGCGGAATTCGGCTTTGACGCGGATTCGCCGTCGTTTGCCGGGAACACGGTCGTCTTCCGTCAGTCAAACCGCGTCCGTTCGCTCGATCTTTCGACCGGACAGCTTGCCGACGCGGCGGGCTTTCCCGGGGAATACGAGGGACCGGTCTTCTCGCCGGATAGAAAGGCGCTGCTGTCGCTGCGCTGGGCCTCCGAGCCTGCCGACGGAGACGGGTATGTTATGCTCGTGCTGACAGAGGATGCAGAGGAGCGCGTACTCGTGCGCTTCATGGGTTCGGAGCGTTCGCTCGGCATAAAGCCGTTCTCGGACGACGGGCGGACGGTCGTTTTCTTCGGCTATCCGTCGGAAGGAGGCGCGTCATGAACACGCCTGAAGCCTTCGACCCGTCGGTCACGACCTATTCGGACTGCGATTTTTCCGACTGCGACCTGCCCGAGGACCTTTCGCATTACCGCTTTTCCGACTGCCGCTTCAACGGACAGACCTTCCTTGACCTTACGCTGAACGGCACGACGTTCGAGCGCTGCTCGTTCGATTTTGCGCGCTTCGGCGTGAAAGCGGAGAAATGCGCGTTTCTCAACTGCACCTTCCGGAACGCGAACCTGCTCGGCGCAAAGTTTGACGGCTGCAAAATGACCGGCTCGTCGTTTGCCGACGTGTCGAACCCGTCCTTCACCATCGACGGCGGCGACTGGTCGTATACCGAGCTTGCGAAGCTGCGGCCCCGCGCCGCCGACCTGTCGGACGCGAACTTCACCGGCGCGAACCTGTTCGACTGCCGGTTCGAGAAATGCCGCCTGACCGGCGCGCGCTTCGACAACGCCGTCGTGAATCAGCTGTCGCTGAAAAATTCCGACCTGTCCGGCGCGTCGTTCGCGTTCGTCAACTTCGGGCAGATCAATTTCAAGGGCTGCACCGCCGACCTCGATTTCGCGGTCGCATTCACCCGCGCCAACGGAATCACCGTGTGATTCCATTGGCGTGCGAATCGGGATCACGGTGTGATTCCATTGGCGTGCCGATCGGGATCACCGTGTGATCCCATTGATGTTCACATCTGGATAACATTGTAACCCGTCGACCTGCGCGGATCCCCCTTCCTTATAAAAATACCGTCCGTCCGGACGGTATTTTTCATGAATATTCCCTTTCCGATTTGTCGGATCTGCTTACTTTACAAATGAAGAACGGTGTGGTATAATAGAATCACAGATCTTCATTTGGAGGTTTTCATGAAATCTGCCTTTCATTACGCGCTGTGCGAGCTGAAACGGAGGCCGCGCCATACCGTTTCCATGATCGCCGCGTCCTCCGCCGTGCTGTTCGCCATCATTCTGATGATGCTCTGGCTCCATGCGTCTTGGCGTGAAAGCGTCCTGCCTGAAAACGAACACAATTACCATTTCTCGCTGATAGGTCTGACCGACGACGAAATTCTGTATATCCAGAAGCAGCCGTGGGTCCGCGTGACCTACCTGTACATTCCGCCGCCCACGATGAATGCGCGCGAATCCCTGCGCGTGCGCGTGAACGACGACGAGGTGCTGAACGTCGGCAAGCGCATTTTCGACCTCTGCGACCGCTTCGGACTCTGGTCACGCGAGACCGCCTACGCCCGCTCCTTCGATATGTACCGACAGGAAGCGCTGAACAAGGTGAAGATCGGCGCTCTTGCGAAGGATTTCCGCCAGAGCGGAAAATCCATCGAGCAATACGCCTCCGACATGGCGAAAGTGACCCTCTACGACCAGAATATCGCCAATATCGGCTACATCTCGAATACGATCAACGGCTTTTACTTCACGCCCGGATTTTTCGCCCAGATGTCGCTCTTTTCGGTCTTCATGGCGGGCGTCATGACCGTCCTGACCACCGAAAGCTGCCGGCGGCGCAAGCCGGAGTTCGGCTGCCTGCGTTCGCTCGGCATGACCCGGCGGCAGATCGTCGAGCTGAACTGCTTTGAAAACCTCATTACGACCGCCGCGTCGGTCCCTGCCGCCTACCTGTTCACCGTGCTGGTCGTCAAGCTGTACGGACTTCTCACCCGCTCGCTTCCGACCGACGGGCTGTATATGACGCTCACCGACGAGATCCCGACTGCGCCGATTTTAGTCGTGTCGCTGATCCTTGTCGTCATGTCGAATGTCGGCTGCCTGCTCGTCTGCCTGTTTGAACGGAACGCAGACGTCGAAGGTCTGCTGCGCGGCGAGGGACAGTTCGAGGTCTCGTTCGTCGAAAAGACGTCGCCCCGCTTTGAACGCGCGAAAAACGCCGATCTTTACGGCGTTTTTACGATCACCCGCGCCAAAAAGAGCTTTTTCCTCGGTGCGCTCATCATCGCCGTCATGCTTCCGCTGCCGCTCTGGTACTGCACCTTCCTGCCGACCGTCATCCAGATCACGCAGAACGCGCTGCCGGTGCTGATCTACTTCTTCATTCAGGAGCTGGCGCTTCTCGTAACAGCGCTGACCGTCATCTTCGTTTCGACCCGCTCGGGAGCCGACGCGCGCAGCCGGGAGCTGGCGACCCTCCGCTCGCTCGGCTTCACGAAGCGAAAGACCCGTATGCTTCTGCTCGCCTACTACGCGGCGCAGTCCGCGATCACCGTCGCCGCCGCCGTTTTCCTGTTCGTCGAGCTGTCCGGCACGTCGCTGAACATTTCGAGCTGCCCGGAGCCGTCGCCCTTCACGCCCGGCGAAACGATCCGGAAATGGTGCATCGACGGCTTATTCATCGCCGCGTTCCTTGTGCCGTCGGTGTTCGGCGGCATGGCGGCGTCGCTCAGGCGTTTTTTCCGCCGCTCGATCATCGAAAATATCCGTGAAACCGAATGAGGTGCCGTTCATGAAAAAACTTCACGCCATTCCGCAGGACAATCACATCGACCCCGACCACGTTCTGGTCACGCGAAACCTCACGAAGACCTATTTTCAGGGCGACCGGCACATCAAAGCCGTCGACACCGCCTTTCTGACCGTCAAACGGGGCGAATTCGTCTCGATCGTCGGACAGTCGGGTTCGGGAAAATCGACGCTTTTACATATGCTCGCCGGACTTGACCGCCCGACCTACGGCGAGGTCTTCATCAACGGCAAAAACATCTTTGAAATGTCGGACGACGAGTTTTCCGCCTACCGGAACCGTCGCATCGGCTTCATTTTCCAGTCGTTCAACCTTCTGCCGGTGCTGACCGCGAAGGAAAACATCCTGATGCCGGTCAAGATCGCCGGCGGGACGCATTACCCCTACTATTTCGACGAACTGACCGAGATGCTCCAGATCACCGACCGGCTGAACCATCTGCCGTCCGAGCTTTCGGGCGGTCAGCAGCAGCGCGTCGCCTGCGCGCGTGCGCTCATCAACCGTCCCGACATCCTGTTCGCCGATGAGCCGACCGGCAACCTCGACGCGAAGTCGGCGAAGGAGCTGATCGACCTGCTCCTTTCGACGCGCAAGGAGCTGAATCAGACGCTCGTCATGGTCACGCACGACCCTTCCATCGCCGAACGCGCCGACCGCGTGCTGACGATGAACGACGGCGTGCTGTCGTGACGGTCTGAAAGCGTGTTTCAACGGCAGTCCTTCGACAGTTTGCCGCAGAAAAAGAAAACAGGCAGGACGGAAATCCGTCCTGCCTGTTTTTATCGCTGACCTGTTGGTCGGCTCAGTCCTTCGTTCTGTACTTCTCCGCGTGGGACGCGATGAGCGCCGCGTCGTCGAAGTAGTTGATCTTCATCGCGGCGCGGACCTCGGACAGCGTTTCGGCTGCCGCCTCGCGCGCGACCTCGGTTCCCTTTTTGAGAATTTCGTACACGCCGGGGATATCCTTCTGATACTCCGCACGGCGCGCGCGGATGGGCGCAAGCTCCTCTTCCAGCACGTTCAGGAGGAATTTCTTGACCTTCACGTCGCCCAGCCCGCCGCGCTGATAATGCGCTTTCAGCTCGTCGAGGTTCTGATAGTCCGGCAGATACGCCGCGAAATGCTCGTCGCGGCAGAAAGCGTCAAGGTAGGTGAAGACCGTGTTGCCTTCGAGCTTGCCGGGGTCGGTGATCTTGATGTGGTCGGGGTCGGTGAACATACTCATGACCTTCGTCTTCACGTCAGCGGACGTGTCGGACAGATAGATGCAGTTGCCGAGCGACTTCGACATCTTCGCGTTGCCGTCGATGCCGGGCAGACGGCGCGCGGCGGCTTCGGTCGGAAGCATCGCGTCCGGCTCGACCAGCACTTCGCCGTAGACCTCGTTGAATTTGCGCACGATCTCGCGGCACTGTTCGATCATCGGCAGCTGATCTTCGCCGACCGGAACGGTCGTCGCCTTGAACGCCGTGATGTCGGACGCCTGACTGATCGGGTAGCAGAAGAAGCCGACCGGGATGCTCGTCTCAAAGTTGCGCATCTGGATCTCCGCCTTGACCGTCGGGTTGCGCTGGAGACGCGAGACGGTGACGAGATTCATGTAATAGAAGGTCAGCTCGGTCAGCTCGGGGACCATCGACTGAATGAAAATGTTCGTCTTTGCCGGGTCGATGCCGGCGGACAGGTAGTCCAGCGCGACTTCGATGATGTTCTGACGGATCTTTTCGGGATTGTCCGCGTTGTCGGTGAGCGCCTGTGCGTCGGCGATCATGATGTAGATCTTATCGTAAAGCCCGGAATTCTGGAGTCTGACGCGGTGCCGGAGCGAGCCGACGTAATGACCGATGTGCAGCTTTCCGGTAGGGCGGTCGCCCGTTAAGATGATTTTCGACATGATAGTCCTCCGATTCTTCGAGGTGGATTTGGTACAGAAAAAGGGGAACGCTGTGGCGTTCCCCTTTTGGTGCGAGAAACGGGACTTGAACCCGTATGGTATTCACCACACGCCCCTCAAACGTGCGCGTCTGCCAGTTCCGCCACTCTCGCAAATCGTTCGTGCCGGGTATTCCCTGCAACAGTATCATTATACACCGTTTTGCCGCTTTTGTCAAGCCCTTTTGCAAAATTTCACGAAATTTTTCTTACGGCTTGACAAACCGCGCGCTTTCCTGTATAATAAAGGCAGAATTTTTCGACCGGAGGTTATCATGATCGAATATAAAATCAAAAACAGGCTGAATCCGCCCGCCCTGTCCGACGCGAAGCTCGGCGGCATGATCGCCGAGCAGATGGCGACTTTCTTCGAGGAGCGTATCCTCTGCGATTTCGCCCGCGACCACGTGTACGCCGAGTGCGAGGAAAAGTTCCGCCTGCGCGACGACGATAAGGAATGCATCGGTATGTGGCGCGGCGAATTCTGGGGCAAGTGGGTCATCAGCGCCTGCCGTGTCGCGCGCTATTTGCAGAACGACGAGCTGAAGGACTTCCTTCACACCGCCGCGCTCAACCTCATCGCCACTGCGGACGACGACGGCTACATCGGCACCTACAAGTACCCCGAAAACGTCTTCCCCTGCGACCCGGAGGTCGCGCTTCGCACGCTCGGACGCTCCAGCAACTGGAACTGGAACCTGTGGTGCCGCAAATACACGCTTTGGGGACTGCTCGAATGCTACGAGCTGACCGGGGACGAAGTTATCCTGAACGCCTGTGTGAAGGCGACCGATCAGTACATCTCGATGCTTGAGCGTCTCGGCGTGCTGACCCGCCGCTGCGGGACCTTCAACGGTCTTGCCGCCGGTTCGATCCTCAAACCGATGCTGATCCTCTACCGTCTCACCGGCGACGAAAAGTATTTCGACTTCGCCAACACCATCGCGCTCGACTGGGACCGCAGGGACGGCGGCGTGCCGAACCTCATCGCCAACTCGCTTGCCATGAAGCCGGTCCACGAGTGGTACGAGAACTCGCAGAAGTGGGCGAAAGCCTACGAAATGATGTCCTGCTTCGACGGCATCATCGAGCTTTACCGCGTCACCGGCGAGGAAAAGCTGCTCACCGCCGCGAAGAATTACGTCGATCTTCTCTGGGAGCATGAGCAGAACGTCCTGTTCAGCGTCGGCTTCAACGACATTTTCCTCAACGCTTCGCGCTGGATCAACGCGCTTTCCGAGCCGTGCGACGTCATCCACTGGATGCGCATCAACAGCGAGCTGTACAGGCTCACCGGCGACGTGAAGTACATGGACCGCTTCGAGCGCGCCTTCTACAACCCCTTCCTGTCGGCGGTCTTCGCGGACGGCAAGTGGGGCGCGCGCTGCGTCCGCTCGTGGGGACGTCCGCTCGTTGCGACCGGTCAGGCGAGCATGAATTACAGTCACTGCTGCGTCAACAATATGCCGCGCGGCTTCATGAACGCCGTCGAATCCTTTGTTCTGACCGAGGGCAACACGATCCACGTCAACCTCTACACCGATTTTGAAGCCGATCTGACGCTCGCAGACGGCAAAGCGCACGTTTCCATCGGCGGCAGCTACCTTGCCGACGGTCAGGCAGCGGTCACGGTCACGACCGACTGCGAAGCCGAGGTCTGCCTGCGTCTGCCCGGCTGGAGCAAGACGACGGTCATTAACGAAAAGCCCTTCTCCGCCCCGTCGACGACCGTGACGCTTCCCGCTTCGTTCGGCACAACGGTCTATACGCTTCGTTTCGACATGACGCCGGTCATCCGCGACTTCGAGGGCGAGGTCGAGGTCTTCCCGAAATCGGACGTCCGCTGCGGACGCTACATCGGCGGCAACGATGTCCCGGAGGAGTACATGGTCAAGGAAAACCGCTCGACGATCCTGTACGGCGCGCTGCTTCTGACCCGCTCGAAGCTCGTCGGCAACACCGAGGACGAGATGTTCCGCTCGCCGACGATCTGCGGCAAGGGCTGTGCCTGCACCGTCACGCCGATCGATCCCGCCGAAGTCCGGACCGTTCCGACCGTCCGCAATGCGTTCCGCGTGAAGTTCACAAACGGCACGGATTCGTTCGAGACCGTGATGTGCGACTACGCGACCGGCTCGAACCACTGGTCGAAGGACGACCCGCTGCTTTACAGCGTTTTCATGTAAGCTCGTTTTCGCCCTGTGGGGAATTCCACGGCGCATCCGCCGTGTGGTATTTCCCGGCACGAACGCCGTGCGGGTAAACCCGCACGGCGGGTATTTTTTTATTTTCCCGACAGCGTTCGACACAAATTTTCCGCGAAATGTGGTATCATGTTGTCAGCAAAGGTTTTGAAGCCGCTCCTGTCAGAAAATGGCGCGGCTTCTGCGTAGCAAACGAATGATGTCAAACATTGGAGGATGAATATGTTGAAAGAACAGAGAGATCGGCTCTGCCTGATCGTCGGCGCTTCGCCGGACGAGCTGCCGGGCGGATGGGACGAATCGGACGAAACGGCGCTCGAACTGAGGTTTTCACTGACGAAAGAGGTCGCGCGGCTGGCAAGGGATGGCGCGTCGTTTTTAAGCCCGCTCGAACCGGGCGCGGCGATGTGGGGCGCGGAAGCGGCGCTTGTCCTGCGGCGCGAGACCGGATGCGGGGTGATCTGTGCGCCGATCGGCGAAACGCAGGCGGAGCGCTGGTGCGAGGGACTGCGGAACCGCTATTTCCGTCTGTTGGAACGCTCGGACGAGACGGTCGAACGCTTCGGCGAGCCGCTGATCGAAGGCGTGCTGACCGGACTGGCGGACCGTGTGATCGCGGTCGAGCCGCTGTCCATGCAGGCGCAGATGGTCGTGATGCTCGCAAAGCAGCGCGGTCTGCCGGTCACGTTTCTGCGAGAGGAAAACGCGGCGGAAAACCGCTCATAAAGCGTCCGGCGGCGCGGCTTGTACAAGATCGTCGGAAACCGCGCAACGCGGCTGATGGCAGAGAGTGATTCGTTCAGGATGGCTCACATACATAACGTGCGTTTCCCTGTTGACAGCGATCCCGGCACGTTGAAAAGCGCGTGATGCCAGACGAACCGTCGGCGGCGTTTCCGTCACGCCGAACCGCGCGTGATGCCAGACGAACCGTTCGGCGGCGTTTCCGTCACGCCGAACCGCACGCGATGCCCAGACGAACCGTCCGGCGGCGTTTCCATCACGCCAAACCGCACGCGATGCCAGACGAACCGTCGGCGGCGTTTCCGCCGCGCCGAACCGCGCATATTGCCCGACGCGCCGCCATATATATCAGATCGGGGGAAACCCCGGTCTTTTGGCTAAGACCGGACGTCCCCATGCTTTTTCAAAGGAGGGGTCATGTTGTTTCCGTTCGGTTTTTCCAAACTGCTCTGCCTGTTTCTGCGCGTCCGCTTCGACACGTCGGGCTACGGCGGACCGGGAGGGGCTTCGTTCCCGCCGCCGCTGACAGCCGAGGAGGAGCGAAGCTGTTTCGAGCGGATGAAAAAAGGCGACCGCTCGGCGCGAAACGAGCTGATCGAACACAATCTGCGGCTTGTCGCGCACATCGTCAAAAAATACTACTCATCCAGTCAGGACGATCTCATTTCCATCGGCACCATCGGACTGATCAAGGCGGTCGATTCGTTTGATCCCGACAACGGCGCGCGCTTTGCGACCTATGCGGGCAAATGTCTGCAAAACGAGATCCTGATGTACTTCCGCGCGCAGAAAAAATACGGGCAGGACGTTTCGCTTTCCGAAACGATCGACGTCGACAAGGACGGCAGTCCGCTGACGTGGGAGGACGTCATCAGCGTCGACGACACGATCGCGGACGATCTTGACGCGAAGCTGCGCTCCGCCCGCGCTCTGCGGATCATTCACGACGAGCTGACTCCGCGCGAGCGGCAGATCATCGCGCTGCGCTGCGGGCTGGGCGACAGTCCGCCCGTGACGCAGCGCGAGGCGGCGAAAAAGCTCGGCATCTCACGTTCCTACGTCAGCCGGATCGAAGGAGCGGCGATGCGGAAAATCGCGGAAAAACTGGAATTATGGGGGATGTGATGTTTTCTCAAGCGGGAAAGATAAAGACTATTCACAAATTTTTCGCAATATTCACTTTCCTTTTTCCCGGTTCTGTGTTATAATATAACAAATTGCGGTACCTTCACCTGCCGCAAAGAAAACAGGAGGAATAAAATGGACACGAAACAGACAAAAAGCACTTTTCGCGACAGTACGCTGTCAATCATTTCCACAGTCGCGTATCTCATCGGCGTTCCGAAGTCAATTTTTGAAAATGAGCACGAGCCGCCTCAGCTTGAAACCTATGTTGAACTTGAAAAACAAACGAAAGCAAAAATTCTGCGCGAGTTATGCCGTCTCCGGTCATCCATCGAGCGCAATTACGGCAATATTTCCGCGAGCATGAAGCGCGATTTCCGAACGCTGATGACCATGCCGGAATATATCCCGGTCGATGCGATCACATTTCTGTCAAACGAAGGAATATCCTTAATTAAGAAAAACAATAAAGAACTCGTGGATTATGTCATGGACCTGAACCGTCTGATCTGTGACCGTGTGAATAACTGTAAAGACCTGTTTCCCATCTGGCTGAACTGGGAATACATCAAGGATCTATTTATCATGCCGAACGGTTTGAATAAGGAAGGCACCAAACGGGCGGCGGATACCTTTTACGATCATAAACAATGGTATCCCTATCAGATCTACATCAACTGGACGCCGGTCGACTGCGGCAACGTTCTTTACAGTGACCGCAAATTCGTCACGACGCTTTACGAGCAGCATCACGACGAATTCCGCGAGCTTTCGATGGTGCTGGACGCGGACGAAGATGTGAAAAACAGCATCTACGACTTCATCGGGGAGAGCGGGAAAACGGTGCTCGTCGTGGACTGTGAGAATTCGGACCCCTTCCGTTTGATCGCGATGTTGACGAATCTCGACAGAGACCTTGTCGGGCGCATCACAAAGGTCATTCTGTACAACGATGTTCATGCGTCCACCGGCTGGAACCTGTTTGAAAGCTACGCACAGAACCTCGAAGTCGAACATATCATGACCGAGCGCGTCAAGGAAAACAAATCGCTGGTCGATATCAAGCTCTCGATGGGCGTCAGCAAGGAGTATTACAAAAACGACGTCGATTCGTTCATCATCGCGTCGAGCGACTCGGATTACTGGGCGCTGATCGAATCCATCCCCGAAGCGCGTTTCTTCGTGCTGTTCGAGCATGAGAAATGCGGTCCGGATATCAAGGAAGCGCTCATCCGCCGCGGCATTCCGTTCTGTTACATCGACGAATTCTGCACCGGAAACGCCAACGAGATCAAGCTCGCCACGCTCGTCAACGAAACCAAGCGCTACATCGAGAAGCATATGGACCTCAACGTGCAGGTCATGCTCGACGAGGTTTACCGCACGACCCGCGTCCAGATGTCCGAAGCGGAGTACCGGCAGTTCTACAACACGTACATCAAGCCGATGCACCTCGTCATTCAGGAAAACGGCGACGTCACCATCGAGCTGAGAGGCAGATGAAACCGTCCCGCACGCCTCGCCGTCCGTTCCGCTGCCCTTCCCGGCGAATGTATCTGTTTCTTTCGCTGACGTGGGGACTGCCGCTGACGGCGCTGGGCGTGCTGATCTTCGCGGTGCTGATGCTGTTCGGCTTCCGTCCGAAACGGTTCGGTTACTGCCTCTACATCGAGATCGGGCAGAACTGGGGCGGACTGGAGCTGGGACCGTTCTTTCTCAAGGACAGGACCCCGTCGCTCGCGCTGATGGCGCATGAGCATGGACACGGCTTCCAGAACATCCTCTGGGGACCGCTGATGCTGCCGGTCATTACGATCCCGTCGTCGATCCGATACTGGGTCAGGAATCTGAAAACGGCGCTCGGAAAGGGCGCGAGCCTGCCTCCCTACGGCGCGATCTGGTTCGAAGCGTCCGCCGACCGGCTCGGAATGGCGTTCTGGCGCGAAGAAAATCAGCGTAAAGCCGAAAAAGAACGGCTGTCAGGTCGGAATCAAAAAGAAGGAGAAACCGAAAATGAGTGAGGTCAAAGCGCTTTTCATCGGCGCGCATATCGACGAATGTGAAAACGGCTGCGGCGGCATGGCGCGGCTACTGGTCAACGCGGGCGTTCACGTGAAGTTTCTGAACGTTGCGACCTTCTTACACGACCCGCCCGCACCTGACGTACAGGCGGCGGCGACTGCGCAGAGCGACGCGGCGGCGAAGGTCCTCGGCGTCGAAAAGGAGATCTCTCCGAACGAGGAGCGTGCGGCGCTCTGGGTCGCTGACGCGGAAAAGATCGCGTCCATCCGGCAGAAAATCGAGGAATACGCCCCCGATCTGCTGTTCATCCAGTGGCCGCGCGACAATCACGTCGAGCATATGGAGGTCGCGCGCGCGTCGTATCACGCGCTCGTGCAGGCGGCCTGCCACATCAAGGTGAAGGAGGTCTACGCCTTTGAAGCTGGCGTGCTCCAGACCTTTCAGTATTTCGTGCCGGATTTCGCGGTCAACATTGACAGCGTGATGCCGACGGTCGAAGAATCGCTGATGTGCTTCTCGCAGAACCGCGCGAACGGCAAAGGACTCTGCGAGGATAAGCGCACGGTCGCACATCTGCGCGGCATGAACCACGGCTGTCAGTACGCCGAAGCGTACAAGATCATCAAATTCCCGGACGGCGGGGACGATTTTCTCGTCCGTCAGCTTCTCCCGCAGTTCTTCCGCTGGTCGGGACGGATGCAGTACCCCGCCTTCGGGCGCGAGTTTTTCTGAACGTTCAGACGGATGATCGACGGTTGAACGTGCAAACCCTTCATAAATTCAAAAAGGCAGCCCCAACAGGAGCTGCATATCCAAAAGGCAGACCCTACGGGGAGCTGTAATCCAAAAGGCAGACCCGTTGGGTCTGCCTTTTGGATTACAGCTCGGACACGAGCGTGTTCATGTTGTAGAAACCGGGCTTCCGGCAGACCATGTAGCCAGCCGCACGGAGCGCTCCGCGCGCGAAAACTTCACGCGACGCGGCGCTGTGC
>JAZRXB010000115.1:0-3716 GCA_045600005.1 Eubacteriales bacterium
AGGCAATACCGCACAGTTCTGATGGTGCGATTGCGCCGTCAGATTTCCCGTCAGACGAAACAAACCCCGGATGGCATAGTAACTCCTATGCCGACGAAATTTGTCCAGTATGGCGGGAAAGATGCAAGCAAGCGTGCCATCAAGGCGTAAGCCGCGAATTGTGCGGTATTGCCTATACTCAGGACGGGATATCCGTCGGAAAGGATGAACCAATTATGAGCCATACCATTGATACCTTATACCCGGCTGATTCGACCGGCGCCGTCATGCGCAAGCGCACCGCGACCGACAGCCTGTTTACCGATACGACCGCCGTCTGCGCCTTCAGGGGTCTGCTTGACAGGACCATCCGTTACGTTGAGGATTTCCAGCTGCTCGACCCTGAAAACTGGTCTCGCTTCGTGAATCAGTACGCGATCCACTCCGACTCGAACGACAACGGCTGGCGCGGCGAATACTGGGGCAAGATGATGCGCGGTGCGGCGTTCACCTACGCCTACACGAAGAATCCCGACCTGATGCGCGACCTCACCGCCACCGTCGAGGACATGATCGAAAAGGCAGAGGAAAACGGACGCATTTCGTCTTACAGCGTGGAAGCGGAATTCCATGGCTGGGACCTCTGGTGTCGGAAGTACGTGCTGCTCGGAATGCAGTACTACCTTGAGATCTGCGAGGACGAGGCTCTGCGCGCGCGCATCGTGAAGTCCATGTGCGGTCAGGTCGACTACATCATGACGAAGATCGGTCCCGCAAGCGAGGGCAAGACCCCGATCACCCGCGCGACCGCAAACTGGAGAGGACTCAACTCCTCGTCTCTGCTCGAGCCGATCGTGCGTCTGTACGACATCACCGGCGAGAAAAAATATTTTGATTTCGCGACCTATATCGTCAATGAAGGCGGCACGTCGATCTGCAACATCTTCGAGCTGGCGTATGAGGACAACACCGACCCGTATCAGTACCCCGTCACCAAGGCTTACGAGATGATCTCCTGCTTCGAGGGACTGCTTGAATACTACCGCGTCACCGGCATCGAGAAGTACCGCCAGGCGGTCATCCGCTTCGGACGCCGCATCATCACGAGCGATATCACGGTCATCGGCAGCGCAGGCTGCACGCACGAGCTGTTCGACCATTCCGCCGCGCGTCAGACCGTCCGCTATCCCGGCATCATGCAGGAGACCTGCGTCACCGTCACGTGGATGAAGTTCTGCTGGCAGCTCCTGATGATCTCGGGCGACCCGGTCTTCGCGGACTGCTTCGAGCAGTCGCTCTATAACGCCTATCTCGGCTCGGTCAACACCGAGAAGATCGTCAACCTCGGCGCGCTCAAACGCCACCTTGACGCAAATCCCGCCATCGTTCCCGAAGCGCTGCCCTTCGACAGCTATTCGGAGCTTCTGCCCGGCACGCGCGGACGCGGCATCGGCGGTCTGAAGATCATGCCCGACAACCACTACTACGGCTGCTGCGCCTGCATCGGTTCCGCCGGGACCGGCATGATCGGCAAGATCGCAGCCATGCTCACCCGCGAGGGGATCGCGCTGAACCTGTACATCCCCGGCACGATCGAAACGAAGACGCCCTCCGGTCAGCGCGTCGTTCTCGAAACCTCGACCGATTACCCGGTTTCGGGCGAGATCGCCGTCACGGTCGGTCTGGACGCCGACGAGGAGTTCGCGCTGTCCGTCCGCATCCCGGCGTGGAGCGAATGCACGTCGGTGCTGGTCAACGGCGAAAAGGTGAAGGCCGTGAACGGCTACACGACCATCCGCCGCCTGTGGAAGAACGGCGACCGCGTGACGATCACGCTCGATATGCGTGCGCACGTCATCCATCCGATCTCTAACCCGCGCGACATGATCTTCACCGACACCAGGTGGGCGGATCAGTACGCGGTCGGACGCATCGTCATCGAGCCGGAAGAGGCGAAGTATCACATCGCCATCCGCCGCGGTCCGCTGACGCTGGCGCGCGACAAGCGTCTGGACGGCGTGATCGACGAGGCGGTCGACATCGTGTACGACGAAGACGGCGTCGTTGAGCTGGAGCCTTCCGACAAGGCGGGCTTCGACCGGATCGTGGAGTTCAGCGTTCCGCAGGTCGGCGGAAAGAAGTTCACCGTCGTCGACTACTCGTCCGCAGGCAAGACATGGAGCGAGGAATCGAAGTACGGCTGCTGGCTTCCCACCCGCGAATACTGGCGGTAACGATCCATAAAGGAGAGATTCACGATGAGAGAAATTTCCTTCCCTTACGGCAGAGAAAGAGTGACCGCGTCCTTTGACGAAGAAACGCTTGCCGGCGTGCTGACCTCCGCGATTCATGACTGCCGTCCTGCCAAACCGCAGGAGGAGCTGGTGAAGGACGCGCTGGAAAATCCCGTCGCGTCGCCGAAGCTCTCCGAGCTGGCGGTCGGCAAAAAGAAGATCGTCATCATAGCGAGCGACCACACCCGTCCCGTGCCGAGCAGGGTCATCATGCCGCAGATGCTCGCCGAGCTGCGCTGCGGCAATCCCGACGCGGACGTCACGATCCTCATCGCCACCGGCTGCCACCGCGGCACGACGAAAGAGGAGCTGATTGGCAAGTTCGGCGAGGAGATCGTGAAGAACGAGAAGATCGCTGTCCACGACTGCACGAAGGAAGACGAGCTGGTCAGCATCGGTACGCTTCCGTCTGGCGGAAGCTGCGTCATCAATAAGCTCGCCGCCGAAGCGGACCTGCTGGTCTCCGAGGGCTTCATCGAGCCGCATTTCTTCGCGGGCTTTTCGGGCGGACGCAAGAGCGTGCTGCCGGGCATCGCCGGACGCACCACCGTGCTTGCCAATCACTGCTCCGAGTTCATCGCCAGCGAAAACGCGCGCACCGGCATCGTCGACGGAAACCCGATCCACCGGGATATGATCTGGGCGGCGAAGACCGCCGGGCTGTGCTTTATCGTCAACGTCGTGCTGAACGCCGACAAGGAGGTCGTTTACGCCGTCGCGGGCGGCCTCGAAGAAGCGCATAAGCGCGGACGCGATTTCCTCGCGTCGCTCTGCCGCGTGAAGGCGGTTCCCGCCGACATCGCGATCTCGACGAACGGCGGCTATCCGCTCGATCAGAACATCTATCAGTCGGTCAAGGGCATGACGGCGGCGGAAGCCACGGTCAGACCGGGCGGCGTCATCATCATGCTGTCGAATTCCGCAGACGGTACGGGCGGCGATTCGTTCTATCATATGCTGGCGGACGAAGCGGACATCAATAAAACCGAAGCGCAGTTCCTCGCCCGTTCCCGCGGCGAGACGAAGCCCGACCAGTGGGAAGCGCAGATCCTCATCCGGATCCTGAAATACGCAAAGGTCATTTATGTTTCGAGCCTGCCGGACAAGCTCATCCGCGAGATGCACATGATCCCGGCGCACTCGCTCGACGAAGCGATCCGGATGGCGCGTGAGCTGACCGGGCTTGAAAAGCCGACGTTCACAGCCATTCCGGACGGCGTGTCGGTCATCGTCTCGAAATAAACTCTTTCCGCGTAAAGCGGGGAACGGCTCGCCGGGCGTGATCGGATGTGACCCGCCGAAACGGTTCTCCGCGTAAAGCGGGAACAAAACAGATCATTCATCTCCCGTCCGAAACCGGACGGGAACCATGCGCTGCCGTGTTTACACGGCGGCGTTTCCTGGCTTCGGGATAAATCTCCGCAAACCTGCGGCAGAAAGCAC
>JAZRXB010000116.1:0-13275 GCA_045600005.1 Eubacteriales bacterium
CGTGGGCTTTCTTGACGCGCTGCGCAGAGCGGGCTTTTCGATGGGCGGCGGGAACGCGAAGGGCATTTACGCCGTCGTTCCCTACGACTGGAAGGAACCGCTCAGCGAGCGCACGCGCGTCCGCTGGCACACCGGCGACCCGGAGACCGACCCGTGGCAGTGGCGGATGCGCGTGCTGACCGAGACGAAGGACGTCGCCTACGCGAAGCTCTTTTTCGGCACGAGCGGCTATGTCACGTCCGAATGGGCGGGCGATTTTCTGGCGGTGCGCCGAAAATGGTACGACGCGGACGAAGCATATGCGGCGGGAACGCTCGGCTCGCTCGAAAAGAGGCTCGTCGATCTCGTGCGCGAAAACGGCGAGCTTCCGCTCCATGAGCTGAAAAGGAAGGCGGGCATTTCACGCGAAACGTCCTCCCGCTTCGAGCGCGCGCTGAACGAATGTCAGCGGCGGATGTTCCTCACGATGAGCGGGGAAGCGCCGAAGATCAGTCAGAGCGGCGGAGCCTGCGGGTGGAACAGCACGGTCTTCATGACGGTCGAGGATTTCTGGGACGCGCGCGGCGTGACGTTCACGCGGCGCGGTCCGGACGAAGCGTACAACCGCATCTACGACCGGATCTGTGAGCTGAATCCCGACGCGGACGACCGGAAGATCGAAAAATTCATCAACGGATAGCGCAAAGTCCCGGCAGGATCGTCTGCCGGGACTTTTCTGGTTCGTGATGTTCGTTCCGCTGTACATATTGGCGAGAGGATGCCGCTTTTCGTTCAGCCGCCCAGATCGGCGAGAGGGAGGTAGCGTTCGAGCAGATCGAGCGTTTCGGCACGGGTGCGCGTGCCGAGCGCGCCGCCGATGCGGCGGATACGGTACGTGACCGTGCTGGCCGACAGGAACGAAGCGTCGGCGGCGGTCTGGATGCTCCCGCCTTCGCTGAGGATGCGCAGGATCGTTCTGTCCGCGCCGTCGAGCGTCGAGGCGAGCGCTTCGACCTTCATCACCTCGCCGACCACCGGGTCGTCGTAGAAATTCGGCGCGGACGCTTTGATAGACGGTTCGGGTGCGGGACGCGAAAGCTCACACGGGATGAATTCCGGCGCGGGAAGGTTTGCCGTCGTGCGTCCGACGTGAAGCTGCGCGGCGAGCTTGAGTCCGCCGGTCATGCGGACGTTCGAGCGGATGAGGAACGAGCTGAGCCGGACCGCCTGCCGCCCAAGCTCGGCGTGATCGGCGGAGACCGTCGTCACGCCGGGCGCCGACGTGAGGAACGCCGCGCTCGACGTGTCGCCGAAGCTCAGCATAAACAGCTCGTCCGGGACGCGGACCTTCTTCTGCCGCAGTCTGCCGAGCAGGGCGACGCCGGTGATGTCATTGGCGCAGATCACCGCGTCAAAGTGTTCGCGTTCGGCTTCAAAGCGCCCGCAGAGCGGAGCGATCCCATTATAGTTGAAGAAAACGGTTCCCTCCGCGCCGATCATGCGCTCAAAACAGCGGTATTTCACCATGTCCGACCCGGAATCCGGGTTCACGCCGACGAGCGCGGGAAAGCGCCGTCCGCAGGCGGCGAGATAGGACAGCGCACGTTCGGTCGCGTCCTCGTAGTCCATCATCAGCGTGCTGACGCCTTCGCCGCCCTCATGCCCGATGTTGACGAGCAGCACGTCGATCCCGCGCCGCGAAAGCTCGGGGAGCAGGACCGACAGCTTGCTCGGCGACGTGGCGACGACGATCAGAAAACGCTTTTCGTCCCCGAACAGGTCGTCAGAGGAATCGAGCAGCTCGTTTTCATCGACGAACGCCAGCTCGTAGCGCTTGCGGCGCGCTTCCTCGGAGAGCCCGCTGACCAGAGCGCGGTACCAGAGGCTCTGCCGGAAGACCTCCTCGGAATGGCAGAACAGTTTCATTGATTGAAGGGGCGCTTGTCCCAGACGCAGACCTTATCGACCAGCATTTCGGCGGGAAGCGCGTCGATCGCTTCCTGTTTGCCCGCGCCCGCCCATTTGGCGGACTCGACGGTCAGCTTCATGTAGCCCTTTTCCGGGCAGACGCCTTCCGCCTTTGTGCGCCAGGTCTCCACGCGGTCGATGTAGAAGATGTATTCTTCCGGCGTGCGTTCCAGACCGAAGGTGTGGAACTCTCCGTCGTAGATGTCCGGCTTCTTCATATCGTGCGATTCGGACTTGTGCTTGTCGCCGTAGCCGCCCCAGTGAAGCGCGTGGTTGCACGCATTCTGCGACGCGCGGATGCTCTCGATGACGTCGATCTCGATGCCGCCCGCGCCGTCGAGCGAACGCTCGGACACGTCGCCGCACATCATCCAGAACGCGCCCCAGATGCCGTAGGCGGCCGGGAATTTGCAGGACGCCTCATAGTAGCCGTAGCCGTACTCGAATTTGCCCTTCGAGCGGATGCCGCCCGAACGGACGCGCTTGTTCACCGGGTCCCATTCGGCGCGAAGCACGAGGTGTCCCTCTCCGTCGAGCGAGGTCATGTCGTCGTCCCAGATGCAGTCCGGACCCTGACGGAGCTGTTCGGGGCATTTTTTCCACTTCTTGCGGTCGAGCTTCGTGCCGTCGAAGTCGTCCGAGAAGACGAGATGCGCTTCATCGTCCTTTGAAACGGCGGTCGAATCGATGATATCGGGGTCTCCGGGCTTCTGCGAGCAGGCGGTGATGAGAGCGGCGCCTGCGGTGACGAGCGCGAGCGCGCCGAGTGTGACAAGTCTCAGATTCATGGTGCGTCCTTTCTTTGTAGTGTTTCGGAATTCATTTCATGCGGAGAACAAACGGAATGCCGGATGTTTTCCGGATCCCTGCGGCTTGGCGGGATGCGTCGGATAAGATTGACCCCTGTTCCTTTCCGTCCGATCAGAATGCGACGGCGGGGATCTCTTCGGGCAGACGGGCGTCGGCGGGCTTTTTGCCGTCGGCGATCTCGTACAGCTCGCGGTTGGTCTCGATGATGCCCTTCACGAAGCCCTCATAGGGGCGCTGGCAGACGTCCACGACGCCGATCTGATAGTTTTCGCCGTCGAAGCGTCCGAGGTACGCCTGATCGTTCAGCGTGAAATAGTGTGCGCCGAGGCACATCGGATGCGAAGCCGACTTCTGCATATAGCGGCGGTACGCCGCGCCGCGCTCGCTCTGCGAGGTCACGCCGCGCAGACCGGTCGCGTCCAGTCCGGCGTCGAGCGCGCCGAAGTGGAATTCGCCGATGATGAGCGGCTTTTTCACCTTTTCGTAGAAGTCGTTGATCAGATCGGTCGGGTCGAGCTTGTAGCAGTTGAACGAGAACACATCGACGTACTCCGAGCCGCTCGCCAGCACCTTGCTCGACATCCATGCGTAGCGGATGCCGAGGTTGAGGTGATGGCTGTCCACCCTGCGGATGGCTTCGGCGGGAACGCGCATATACTCGCGGATCATTTCGGCGGTGAACGCCCAGAGGTCTTCCGCCGCAGTCTCGTTGTACTTCACGGCGCGGATCGACCGGAAGCCGTCGAAATCGGTCCCCCATGCTTCGTTGAGCGCGGCGATGGTCTGATACTTTTCGGCGAGGGATCCGATCAGGCGCTCGGTCGACGCGAAGCGCTTTTCGGACGAGAGCAGGAGAGCGGCGAGGTTTAAGTCGTTGACGAACGCCCACTGCGGCTCGTTGCCCATGAAGTAGCCGAGCAGATACGGGTCGTCCGCAAAGGGCTTTAACTGCTTCGCCCATTTCTCCGACGCTTTTGCGTATTCGGGTGAGAAAACGTCCGGGAAGTCGCGGAACAGGTTCTCGCTCGTGCGCGGATGTCCGCTGAAAATGAAGGTGTAGGGCTGTTTGACCCGCACGGCGTGATCGAGGTCTGACCAGCAGGCGATGGTGTTGAAGCCCCAGCTCTCCATGCGCGCGGCGGTCAGGTCGCTCCATTTCTCCCGGTAATCCGCGCCGAAGCCTGTGTAGAGGTTGTGGACGTGGAAGCTGAAAAAGTCGAGGTCGCCGCGGTCGAAGGTGCTCCAGCCGACGGTCCCGCGCGGCGGGAGGTTTTCGCAGAGCTTCGTGATGCCGGTCAGATTGCAGTCGCCGTCGAAGCACACGCAGTCAAGCCCCATCGAGAAAAACGCATAGCCGTCCGGGTCGGCGAGCCAGTACCGCCGTCCGTCGTGCCGGAGCGCGAACCATCCGGTCGGCTCAAAGCGCTTCTTCGTCCAGCCGCCGAACCGGCTGCGGTCGGGCAGGGCAGAGGTGGGACGGTTCTCATACGCATCGTTCAGGTAGGCTTTCAGCTCCTCCTCGCCGTGCGTTTTGCCCTGCCACTCGGAGCATTTTTTCTGACCGAGCGAGTCGACCATCAGCGTGTCGGGAACGGGGTAATCAGGTTCCTCGTCCGCGACCCGGACGGCGTGGATCGAGAGCTTCCGCTCGGCGAGGGAGTCGCCCGCCCACAGCGAGAACGACGAAACGTCGGCGAGAGGGAGCGGACGTCCCTGCGTGACGGTCTTGAGCTTGCCCGGCGTGCGCGGCAGGAACAGGATGCTGCCGTCGAGGTTGTTCATCGGCAGGGCGATGCGCGTGCGCAGATGGGGCAGAAGTCCCATTTTGAACGCGATGTAACGTCCGTCCGACGCTCTGAAGGTCCACGTCATGGCGAACGAGATGTCCTCCTCGTCGGTCACGTCCATGACGAGGAACTGTCCCGCCTTCGCTTCATAGGCGGGCAGGGTCAGCGAACCGCCGCCGACGGCGAACGTGAAGGTTTCACCGGCGGGGGTCACGTTTTTCGGTGAAAATTCGGAAAGATCGATCGTTTTCATCATACTTTATCCTTTCATGCTGTATCTGAGCTGTCGTTTTCTTCTATGTATATAGTCGATTGTAAAACTTCGTTTTACAATCGGTACTCGCGCTTATCGCCGCCGACAAAACAAAGTTTTGTCGGCTATTTCCATATCGGCGCGAGGGCTCGCCTTAGAGGTGATTTTATTATGGTTACCTCTAAAAATTCAAATAATCCGTTGAAAAACAAAACGCGATACCCATAGTATCGGGGTTTGTTTTTCTTCCTCATGAACTTTTAGAGGTTGCCTTATAACGTTTGTTATCTCAAAGCATTAAACGATCGGCTATTCTATTATATCATATAACGGAGAAAATTTCAACAGAAATTTGGTAATTGTGAAATTTTCATTAAATTTACAGAAACCGTTTGAAATCCCGCCCGAAGTGTGGTATAATGATAAGAAGAAGAATTCTGCCCGAAATTTCACTTTGAGGAGGTCCCGAACATGAACAGCTATCTTTCAGGTCTGACCGGCGCCGCGGAGCTTGACCGTCCGGCGGCGGAAGCGATCCTCGGACGACGTTTTCATGTCAGGGGCTATTCGTCGCACGGAGACGTCAGCCGCGGCATCGCGCACGTGGAAAGCACCGCGCTGACCGCGTATGTCCTGCGCGGCGGCGACACGGTGGTCGGCGTGCTGTCCGATACGGTGAGCGGAGCGGTCTCGCTCGTGCTTGCGCCGGCGGGCGAGGTGCTGTCGCAGTCCGACATCGCCGAAGCGGTCGATTTCTGGGAGAGCGGCAACACGTTCAAGGTCTGGTGCCTGCACGAAAAATCCTGCGGCGCGGTCATCTTCACCGACGCGGGTCCCGAACGGCTCTACCTGATGATCCGCATGAACGCGAGCCACTGCGGGCTTCCGAAGGGTCATGTCGAAAAGTTCGAGACCGAAAAAGAGGCGGCGGTCCGCGAGATCCGCGAGGAGACCGGCGTGGACGTGACGCTGTTCGACGGCTTCCGCGAGACGGTCGAATATCCGATCTCCGCGAAAACGCGCAAGGAATCGGTCTATTTTGTCGGACGCTTCGAGGGGACCGACGTGAAGATCCAGGAGAGCGAGATCGTCTCCTACAAGCTCTGTCCCTATGAGGAGGCACGGCTTTACATCACGCACGAGAACGACCGCGCGGTATTCGACGCGGCGGTCAGGTGGCTCGGCGAGCATCATATCTGACAAAAGCTCCGCAGGGGAGCTTTTTGTCACGGAAAAGACTTTCAGAAATCCCGGGATTTCCGCAGAAAACGGAGCATCTGCCGTCTTCTCTGCGGTTATCCGGGAGCATTCATGCGGCGAGACGCCGGGAGGTATGGTCATGGCTCTGAAAACGCCGAAAAGCGTCTTCACCTGCTCGGAATGCGGGCATTCGACGTCGAAATGGTACGGCAAATGCCCGTCCTGCGGCGCGTGGAATACGATGGAGGAGGGCGAAGCGGAAATCGAACCGACGGTTTCGGCGGGCGCGCGCTCGATCCGCCGCCTTGCGCCCGACTACGAGAGCGAGGTCGTCCGCTTCGACGATCTGGAGCTGCCCGAATTCATCCGCACGACGACCGGCATGAGCGAGCTTGACCGCGTGCTGGGCGGAGGGCTGGTCCACGGGTCGGTCGTCCTGCTGGCGGGCGAGCCGGGCATCGGCAAATCGACGCTGCTCTTGCAGATCTCGTCGTCGCTCTGCCGCGACCCCGGAACCGGCGCGGCGCGGAAGGTCCTCTACGTTTCGGGAGAGGAGTCGCAGGGACAGCTTAAACTGCGCGCGAAGCGGCTCGGCGTGACCGGCGCGAGCCTTTACGTGCTGACCGAGACGAACGTGTCGAGGATCCTCGCGCAGTGCGACAAGGTGAAGCCCGAGATCGTCATCATCGACTCGATCCAGACGATGTACGACGAACACGTCGCGTCCGCGCCGGGCAGCGTGACGCAGGTGCGCGAATCGGCGCTGGCGATCATCGCCAGGGCGAAAAACGAGGGCGTGTCGGTCATCATGGTCGGACACGTCAACAAGGAGGGCGGCATCGCCGGACCGAAGGTGCTGGAGCACATGGTCGACGCGGTGCTTTACTTCGAGGGCGAAAAGCTGCGGTCCTACCGCGTCATCCGCGCCATCAAGAACCGCTTCGGCTCGACCAACGAGATCGGAATGTTTGAAATGTCCGACGCGGGACTCGAGGAAGTGACCAATCCGTCCGAAACGCTCCTGTCGGGCAGACCGGTCGGCGTATCGGGGAACTGCGCGGTCTGCGTGATGGAAGGGACCCGTCCGATCATCGCGGAGGTGCAGGCGCTGGTCGCGCAGACCGCCTATCCGTCGCCGCGCCGCACATCGAACGGCATCGACTACAACCGGATGTGCCTGATCTTGGCGGTGCTGGAAAAGCGGCTCGGCTACCGGTTCTCGGTCAACGACGTTTACTTGAACGTCATCGGCGGACTGCACATCGACGAACCGGCGGCGGACCTCGCGGTCTCGCTGGCGCTGATCTCGTCGATCAAGGACGAATACGTGCCGGAGGACCTGATCGCCATCGGCGAGATCGGGCTTGCGGGCGAGTGCAGAGCGGTGCAGAATTTCGAGCAGCGCGTGAACGAGGCGGCGCGTCTCGGCTTTAAGCGGATCATCGTCCCGCAGCGGAATCTGGAACGGAAGAATCCGAACCTGCCCGGCGTGGAGCTGATCCCGGTGAAGAGCATTTTCGATCAGATGAAATTCACCGACGCCGATAAGGAAGACGGCGGCTCGGACGACAGCTTCTGATCGCAATGCGGCAGTCGTGGAATTTCATTCCGCGACTGCCGCATATTATTCTTTTTCCTCCCGCTTTTCGCGGGCTTTTTTTTCTTCCTTACGCTTTTTGAGCTTGCGCTTGATCTCTTTTTTCAGAGAAAGATAGGCGTTGATCGCCATTTGATTGGCAAAATATCCCATGTCCGGCTCCTTTCATACGGCTCAGATGAAGGGGCGTCTGTCGAGGACGAGCTTTAAGGGCTTGTCGGAGATCAGCTCGCCGCGGAGAGTCTGCTGAAGCTCCGCGAGTGCGCAAACGCCGCCGAACAGCATATGCAGATCGTTGAGCGATTCGTTCTTATCCCAGTCGGATTCGCGCCAGAAGCGCAGGTACTTCGCCGTGAAATCGCGCAGCGCTTCGCGGATCTCCTCAAAGCGGTGCGGCGTCTGACGGGACGCGCGGGTCAGGCAGAAGATCCAGTCGACCTCGATGAAGGTCGCGGTCTGACCGAAGTTCTTCGGCAGTCCGTCTTCTTTGTACCACATTTCGTCAAGGCAGGAGTCGATCATCTTTTCGGGATAGCGGAGCGGCATATGCGCGTACTCGTGGTTGAACAGGTAGTGGAACGAGCCTGCCATGTGCTGATAGAGCGGCTTCGTGCCTTCCATTCTCGTATAGCCGACGCGCCACAGACCGGTGTCGGGGTCGGCGTTGTCCCACAGCCACTTGAAGTAGCGGCGGTTCCAGTCGGGCGTCGCTTCACCGGCGAGGTTCATCGCCACGTACACGCCCGCGCCCTGATGCGACTGCGACCACGGATTGTCGTACCAGCCGAGACCATCGAGGAAATCCTCGAGCGAGCCTTCGGGCAGCGTCTTTTCAAGCTCGGTCATTTTGTAAAGCGGCGCGGCGTCGAACAGCTCGAGCGCGGCGGTGCAGTGCGCGGTCGTGTGGATCGTGTGGTGGGTCTTTTCATGGAAAAGACCGGTCTCGGGGTCCTGCATCGACTGTAAGGTGCGGATCCATTCGTGACGCTGACCCGGGTCGCGCGGGAAATCGCCGATGGAGTAGAGGATGTTCGCCGCGCCCGCGCAGCCGTAGGGGTTGACGCCAAGCTCGCGCGGGCCCTTCGCGTCGTCCCAGAGCCAGCGGCTGTACAGTCCGGGGCGCATTTCATGCGTCTTCACGTTGTGACGGATGTTGTCGATGATGGGCTGGATGTTTTCCATAAAGCGTCAGTCTCCTTTACCGATTTGAAGTTTCGCCGCCGTCCGCCGGACGGTCGGAATTTTCGGATGTATCGTCTGCCTGAGTTTCGGTTATTTCGGACGTATCGTCTGCCTGAGCGTCGGATTCTTCGGATGAGCCGTCTGCCTGAGCGCCCGATCCATCGGACGCGCCGCCGGACTGCGCCGCGTTTTCCTTATTCTGAAAATTCAGCGCGCTGGTCAATAACAGCGCCGCGGCGACAACGCACAGCACGGCGGTGACATACGCGCCGCCGAAAATGGCGATAATGCCCGCCAGAATCTCCAATAAGAACGCGATTTTCAGAACAGCCGAGGTCTTCAAGGCAGAAATCACTCCTTATGGCTGTCGAGAAGCTCCTTCTTGATCGTCCAGAGCTTTTCGGACAGGTCGACATAATAATCGTGCGGGTTCTCGAAGCGCTTCACTTCGTCCCAGAGCGTTTCGGTCTCGCGCTCACAGTGGGCGCGGATCTCTTTGAGGTCGGGCAGCTTGTAGACCTGTTCGCCGTTTCGGAAGATCGGGACGAGCAGCTCGCGGGCGGTGAAGTTCGTGAGCGTTTTGGTCTTCCACGTGGCGAGCGGGTCGAAGATGGTGAGCGGCCTCGACTGGTCGACCGTTTCGTCGTGCAGCGTGATGAGGTCCGCCATCGCCATGCTCGTTTCGTTGTCGTAGAAGCGCCAGACCTTCTTGAAGTGCGGGTTCGTGATCTTGCCGACGTTTTCGCTGATCTTGATGCGCGGAACGATCGCGCCGTTTTCGTCCTCGACGGCGGCGAGCTTGTAGACCGCGCCGAACACCGGGTCGGACGCGGCGGTGATGAGCCGTTCGCCCACGCCGAACGTGTCGATCTGCGCGTTCTGCATCAGAAGGTCGCGGATGAGGTATTCGTCGAGCGAGTTGGACGCGGTGATCTTACATTCGGTCAGACCCGCGTCGTCGAGCATTTTCCGCGCTTTTTTCGATAAGTATGCGATGTCGCCCGAATCGAAGCGGATGGCGCATTTCGTGACGCCGCGCGGGAGAAGGACTTCCTTGAACGCGCGGATGGCGTTCGGAACGCCGCTCTTCAAGCTGTTGTAGGTGTCGACGAGAAGCGTCGCCGCGTTCGGGTAACATTCGCAGTAGGTTTTGAACGCTTCGTATTCGCTGTCGAACATCTGCACCCACGAGTGCGCCATCGTGCCGCCTGCGGGTACGCCGTACAGCTCGTCGGTCAGCGCGCACGCGGTCCCGGCGCATCCGCCGATGTAGGCGGCTCTCGCGCCGATGACGGCCGCGTCCGCACCCTGTGCGCGGCGGGAGCCGAATTCCAGCACGGTCCGACCCATCGCGGCGCGGACGACGCGGTTCGCTTTCGTGGCGATCAGCGACTGATGGTTGAGACAGAGAAGCACATAGGTCTCGATGAGCTGCGCGTCGATCGCGGGCGCGCGGACGGTGAGGATCGGCTCGCCGGGGAAGATGACCGTCCCCTCGGGAACCGCCCAGACGTCGCCCTTAAAGCGGAACGCGGCGAGGTAGGCGAGAAAATCCTCGTCGAAGATCTTCTTGGAGCGCAGATATTCGATGTCCTCCGCGTCAAAGTGCAGGTCGGCGAGATAGTTCACGACCTGTTCGAGACCCGCCGCGATGGCGAAGCCGCCGCCGTCCGGGACCTTTCTGAAAAACACGTCGAAGTAGACGATGCGGTTTTTATAAACGCTCTTGAAGTAGCCGCCCGCCATCGTGTATTCATAGAAGTCGGTCAGCATGGCAAGGTTCTGGTGATTCATGTCAGATGTTTCCTCTCAGTCTGGTTTTTCGTCTCCGCACGAAGCGGAAGGGTCGGGCTCGCTCATCGAGAGCTTGTATTCGATCGAATCGCAGAGCGCGTTGAAGCTCGCCTCGATGATGTCGTCCGACACGCCGACGGTCGTCCAGACGTTTCTCGAATCGGTCGATTCGATGAGAACGCGGACCTTCGCGGCGGTGGTGGAATTGGCTTCGATGACGCGAACCTTGAAGTCGGTCAGCGTTACCTCGGATAAGATCGGGTAGAAGACGGTCAGCGCCTTGCGAAGGGCAAGGTCGAGCGCATTGACCGGACCGTTGCCGAGCGAAGCGGTCGTCTCGGTCCGCCCGTCGACCTCGATGTGGATCATCGCCGCCGACCGCATTTCGCCGTTCGCGTAGGGGAAGTCGTCGGTCGATTTGTACAGGATGACCTTGAAGTGCGGCTTGTAGCCGTGCAGGAGCTTTTTTGTGGCGAGCTGGAAGCTGGCGTCGGCGGCCTCGAACGAGTAGCCGTCCTTTTCCATGCGCTTGAGCCAGTCCATGATGAGCTTCGTTTCAGACGAATCGCGCTCCAGCCCCGGCTCGATGGAGCGGAGCTTTTCGACGATGGTCGAGCGTCCGGCGACCTCGGAGACGAGGAAGCGCCGCTCGTTGCCGACGGCGGACGGGTCGATATGCTCGTAGGCGCCGGGGAGCTTTTCCATCGCGTCGATATGCATCCCGCCCTTGTGCGCGAAGGCGGATTTGCCGGTGTAGGGCTTGTTCGGACGGGTGACGACGTTCGAGATGTCCGAAATACGGCGGGCGGTCTCCATTAAGGAGGAGAGCTTCACCGGACGGGTCAGACCGCAGGGAATGCCGCGTTTCAGCACGAGGTCGGGGACGAGAATGCTCAGATCGCAGTTGCCGCAGCGCTCGCCGATGCCGGTGAACGTTCCCTGGACCATCGTACAGCCCGCGTCGACCGCGCTCAGCGCGCACGCGGCGGCAAGTCCCGCGTCGTCGTGCGTATGGATGCCGAGCGCGAGGGTCGGGAAGGTCTTTCGGACAAGCTTTGTCAGCTCGGCGATGCGGTCGGGCAGAGCGCCGCCGTTGGTGTCGCAGAGGGTCACGTAATCGGCGCCCGCCGCGGCAGCCGCGCGGACGACCGAGAGGGCGTATTCGAGATCATATGCCGCGCCGTCGAAGAAATGCTCCGCGTCGAAAATGACCTCGCGGTGACGTTTTTTCAGGTAAGCGACCGAATCGGCGACCATCGCCAGATTCTCGTCGGGCGGCACGGACAGCACGCGCTCGGCGTGGAGACGGTGCGCCTTGCCGAAGACGGCGGCGGCGGGCGTTCCGGCGGATACGAGACAGGCGAGCTGCGGGTCTTCGTCCGCGGGAACGAATTTGCGCCGGGTCGCGCCGAACGCGGTCAGCTTCGCGTTTTTGAGCGGACGCTTGGACGCGGCGTTAAAGAACGCGGCGTCCTTCGGGTTGGAGCCGGGATTGCCGGCTTCGATGTAGTCCACGCCGAACTCGTCGAGCGCGGACAGGATGCCGAGCTTGTCCTGAACGGAGTAGGAGATGCCTTCGCCCTGTGCGCCGTCGCGCAGCGTGGAATCGAAGACGGCAACGGGAGCATTTGCGGACATGGCGGGCGTTCCTTTCTGAAAGTGTGATTTTGTTATGGCTGCCTTTGTTAATTCACAGAATCCGTGGAAAAATAATCCCGATACCCACAGTATCGGTCCGATTTTCTTCCTCTTGAATTTTCAGAGACTGCCTTATTATTATAATGCAGATCTTCTCTCTTGTCAAGAGGAACGGGAGAAATCGAAAAAAGTCTCCCTCGGCTTCGGAGGGAGAAGTCTCCCTCCGTCTCGGAGGGAGACTGAATGCTCAGTCGGTCGCCAGCAGCTCGGACACCGTGACGAACGAATAGCCTTCGGCGAGCAGCGCGGGGATGAATTTCCGCAGCGCGTCGGGCGTCGGACTGTCCCGTCCGATGAAGTCGTGGCAGAGGATGATGCTGCCGCTTTTCGTGTTGGCAAGGACGTTTTCGACGATCCTTTCGGGCGGAGTGTGCGCCCAGTCGCGCGTGTCGACCGACCAGAGGACGACCGAATAATCGAGGTCGGCGGCGGTCTTCACCGCGTCGGCGGGCAGGGAACCCTCCGGCGGACGGAAGAGCTTCGGACGGTAGTCGGCGATCTCGTTGAGGATGCGCTCCGTGCGGTCAAGCTCGCCCGACAGCTTGCCCGAAAGCTCGCCGCGCGGATAGGATTTGAGATGCGGATGCGACCACGTGTGGTTGCCGATCTCGTGACCGTCCGAAAGCTCGCGTAAGATCAGCTCCGGATAGCGTTCCGCCAGCTCGCCGACGACGAAGAAGGTCGCCTTCACGCCGTATTCCTCGAGGATGCCGAGGATCTCCTCGGTGTAGCGGTAGTGCGGACCGTCGTCGAAGGTCAGCGCGATGCGGTTCCGGCCGTTCGGATGGGAGCGGACGGCGGACGGCTCGGCGGGCGAGGCCGGAGCGCTGTCGGGAGCCGTGGTGCCGGCGGAAGAGCCGTCGGAAGCCGGGCGTTTCTGCTCGCACCCCGAGAGGGCGGGAAAGCCGCCCGGTGCGGCAGACGCGCTTCCGGCAGACGTACATTTGGCGGACGCAAAGTCGACGGATTCGCGGTCAGTGGATGCGCATTCTGCTGAATTGCATTCG
>JAZRXB010000117.1:0-2095 GCA_045600005.1 Eubacteriales bacterium
CGAGCGTCCATTTGCCGTCGTAGACGAGCTTGTAGGGATTGTCGAGCTTCAGGTCGTCGATCAGCTGCTTGTTGAAGTAGAAGCAGATGGGCGCGCCCTTGTTGTAAATGCCGTAGTCGCCGACGGCGAGGTACTGCTTGCCGCCGATGTTGAACTCATAGACCGAGTTCTGATCCCACCAGCTGTGGGAAAGATCGAGCGTTTCGAGATCGGCGAGATTCTTGAAAACGCCCGGCTCGGCGAGCATTTTGCGCGCGGTGCTGAACACCGGCATACCGACCTGATACACATCGTCGCCCGCGAGGATCGGCGTGTTGAAGGGCGGCGCGTTGAGGTATTCGGCGCGGTCGATGATGTAGGGCTTCAATTTGATGTTGAGCGTTTCCTCGGCAAGACGGTTCGCCTTGACGATCGAGTCGTTGATGATGTCGCCGTTTTCCTCGGAGAGCGACAGCACGTAGGTGCCGATCTTCCAGTTCGAGGACGGTCCGAAGGACGCAATGACGAATTCCTTTCCGCCGTAATCGACGTCGGGGCGCTTGTATTCGCTTTCGACGACCGGCTCGGTGGTTTCGGCGTCCGGAGCGGTCGTACCGGCGTCCGTTCCGGACGCGCCCCCGCAGGAAACGGCAGAGGATAAGCAGAGAAGCAGGGCGAGCGTGAGGGTCAGGTTCTGTTTCATGAGAGATTCCTTTCCGAATCCGAACCGAAGGTCGGACTCAAACGGTACTTTTACGGAATCGCCGGAAAAAACGGAAAAGCACTTGCCGTCCGGTCAAAACCGTGCTATAATATCAGAGAAGTCAATCCGAAATACGGGAAAACGGGGGAATTTTATGGAAACAAGGATCGCCGTCATCAGCCTGATCGTCGAAAACGCCGATTCGGTCGGGCAGTTAAACGAGCTTCTGCACCAGTACAGCGGGTATATCATCGGACGCATGGGGATCCCTTATCGGGAACGCGGGGTCAGCATCATCAGCGTCGCGCTCGAAGCGCCGCAGAACGAGATCTCGTCGCTTGCGGGCAAGATCGGACTTCTGCCCGGCGTGAGCTGCAAAACGGCGTTTTCATCGCTGAAATACGGGAACTGACGCGAAAAGCGCGGTGATACCCATCGGGAGAGGACGTTCCGTCCGGCGGACGGAACGTCCTTTTTTGTCTGTCAGTCGAGGTAAATGCGGCGGAATTCTCTCAGCGAGTTCTCCGCGCCGAGCGTCGGACGGTACTCCAGACCGCACGCGCCGGTGTAGCCCGACTCATCGACCTTCTTGAAGATGAACTTGTAGTCGTTTTCGCCGAACTGCAGCTCGATGCGTCCCGGATGACCGGCGCTGTGCAGGTGCGCGATGCAGTCGAGATTGTTCGTGATGTTCGGAATGATGTTGCCCTCCATCACCTGCTGATGGTAGATGTCGTAGACGACCTTGACGAGCGGATGATCGACCTCGCGGATGATCTGGAAGGCTTCGGCCGCCTGCCAGAGGTAGTAGCCGGGATGGTTGACGAGCGTGTTGAGCGGCTCGATCATGATCGTCACGCCCGAAGCGTCGAGGATCGGCTTTGCGGCGATGAGCGTTTCGACGATGGCTTCGTGCTGCTTTTCACGGGGAGCGCCGGTGTCGGGACCGACCTGTGTGATCAGACGCTTCGCGCCGACGCGGTTGGCCGCTTCGCAGCTCGCTTTCAGTCCGTCGAGCCACGCGGCGCGGAACGCCGGGTCGGTCATGCGGAATTCGGTCGTACACATACTCATCAGCTCAACGCCGGTTTCCTCGCAGGTCTTTTTCACTCTGTCGAGGTCGAGCTTCGACCAGTTGTAGGTCTCGGCAGCGTCAAAGCCAAGCTCGGCGACCTTGCGCACCGCGTCGCAGAAGTCCATGCCGCCGAAGAAGCAGGGGATCGGGATACAGATTCTCATGGGGATACCTCCGTGATATAGAATGTTTATAGCCGATTGTTTAAGGCATTACCGCACAGTTCTGATGGTGCGATTGCGCCGTCAGATTTCCCGTCAGACGAAACAAACCCCGGATGGCATAGTAACTCCTATGCCGACGAAATTTGTACAGTATGACGGGAAAGATGCAAGCAA
>JAZRXB010000118.1:0-4111 GCA_045600005.1 Eubacteriales bacterium
CGGCGTTCGGCTTCATCGCGTGGATGTCGACCGGGTAGGCGTAGCGTCCGATCTCGTCCTCAAAGACCGCGCGGCGGCGGAAATCCTCCCCGTTCAGCCGATAATCCGTCACGACCCGCCGCGACTCCCGCACGCCGAGCATATCCGCCGTCCAGCAGAGCCGCATATTCTGAAATTTCCCGCCGATGTAATCGCGGTAGAAGGTCTTGAACTCCTCCATGTACGCGCGCCCTTTGAGCATCGAATCGGTCAGCGAACGCTCGTCTCTGCCGTCCACCGCGTAGACGTGTCCGATGTTCGCGGTGCGGACGCTCGATGCGTCGGCTTTGAAGAAGCCGGAGATGTGCCGGTCCTCGTTCGTGAACACGCCGTCGCGGAACGCTTTTTCGAGCTGCTCGGAAAAGCTCACCGGACGGTCCTTCGCCGGGTCGATGTCCGCCCAGAGACTGCACAGCGTCGCGGGCATCGCGACGCCCTCCCCGTCGCCGAACTCGCTGTCCGCGCCCGCGAACGCGCAGAGGTCGCCGTCGCCGGTGCAGTCGATGTAAACGCCCGCCTTCACCGCGAAAACGCCGCTTTTCGCCGCCAGAACCACGGCTTCGACGTGTCCGTCCGTGACGATCACGTCCACGAGCCGCGTGAAGAACGAAAAGCTCAGATTCGGCTCGGCGCACGCCATTTCGTCATAGACCTTCTTGAGTTTTTCCGCATCGAAGCCGTAGAAGCCGCGCTTGTAGTCGCAGGACCCGCCGATCGTCCGGTCGCGGATCTCGCGTCCCACGCCGCCGACCAGAAAACGCTCGCCGTCGGTGAACTGGGCGAAGGACGGCCCCAGTCCGGTCGTCCCAAGCCCGCCGAAGCAGCCGTTGTTCTCGGCTAAAAAGACCTTTTTCCCCTGCCTTGCCGCCGTGACCGCCGCCGTGAAGCCCGCCGCTCCGCCGCCCGCGACGAAGACGTCGACCGTCTGTCTGACCTCGATGTTTCTTGTATACTGCATGACCAATGAACTCCTTTTCCATTTTGCCGTCTGCGGACTGTACAGCCAGCCGCCGTCCGGCCTGTGAAACCGTTCGTTTTCACCCTGCCGTCCGTAAGACAGCGCCCGTTACCTTCCGATATTTTCGTAGTTTTTCATAATTTCCTCGAGCAGCGTCCTGCACTTGGTCTCCGAGGAAGCCCAGGTGGACGCCCAGCCGGTATTTCCTCTCACGACGAAGGTGCGGATCTTGACCGTCAGACTGTCGATCATGTCCGCGTGGATGATCGCAAAGTCAAAGACCGAACCGCCGCGGATGAGGTCGAACATCTGCGACGATACGTCGTCGCGGCTGTACTTGACCTTCAGCGCCTTCTCATAGTAGACCGGCGTGACCGAGCGGTAGTTTTCGGAAGCGAGCGCTTCCAGCACGGCGCTGCACAGATCGGTGTCCGCGCTGGGCGTGACGCCGAACATCGTATAGGTCGCGCGCGGGATCGAGTAATACGACGGCTCGCCGCTTTCCTCCATCATCGGGAACGGAATGATGCCGAAATCGAACTTCACATCGCGGTACTGCTCGGTATAGGAGAACTCGCCGGTCCCAAACATCGCTCTTCCCTCGAGGAAGGTGTTGGCGTAGTCGTTATTTCCGTCATCTTTATAATAGAAGCCGTCCTGCGCCATGATCCCGCCCACCTTGTCGATGACGTTCACGACCGCTTCCGTGCCGAGCTGAAGCTCCCGCACGCCGTTCTGTACGGTGGAGAAGGTCAATCCGACGCCGGTGATGAAGTTCGAGACGTGATTGATGTTCTGGATGATCAGACCGTACTGGTCGTTCACGCCGTATTTACTGTCGCCGTCGAGGTCGGACACGCCCTTCTTCGCCATTTCGTTCATCTTGTCGATCGTCCATTTGCCGTTCCGGACCAGCTCGTAGGGCGATTCCAGATGAAGGTCGTCGATCAGCTTCTTGTTGAAGAAGAAGCACATCATGCCCTTGATCACGCCGAGGCTCGCGTCTCCCGAAACAAGGTACATCTTATCGCCGATCGTCAGCTCATCGCGCAGCTTGGCGGGCCACCACGGCTTGTCAAGATCGAGATATTTCGTTCCGAGCAGATCGAGGAACATTCCCTCGTTCGCCAGCGGAGCCATGTGCGTCGAGGATACGCCCGCGACGATATCCATGCTGCCGTCGTTCGCCATGACGCTCTCGCGCACCGTGTTCTTGTAGATCTCGCGGTCGCCCCAGAAATCGTCGCTGGTGTTGTTCAGATAGTTCAGTTTCACGTTCAGCCGCTCCTCGATGGCGCGGTTTCTGTGATAGATCGCGTCGTCGACGATATCGCCTGTCTCCTCCGTGTCGAACTCGGAGACGATGTTCGCGCCGTGCGTGTAAATGTTGACCGTTTTCCCGCCGAAATCAAGTCCGTCCGGCAGGGAATCCTTTTCAAACCCGTTTTTGTCGAACGGCGAGTTCTCGTCGCCGGAAACAGAGCTTTCAACTCCGCCCGCCGTCGTTTCCGACCCGTCCGAAGCGCCGCCGCAGCCCGAAAGCAGCAGTCCGGGCGTCATGCCCGCCAGGATCAGCGCCGCAATGAATCTCTTTTTCATGAATACTTCCTCCTGTTGTGTTTGATTTTTCAGAATGATCGCCCTGTTTCACCATCCGGCGGACCGTCCGCGGCTTCCCGCCGCCTCCTTTCTGAGGAAACGCTGAGAGCCCGGTCAAATCAGCGTATCCCGAAGCCTTTTTCGTGTCCGTCCGGTAACAGAAACGTTTCTGTGTTGATTCATATGGGCATTTTTCAGAAGATGATTTGAAAAATGCCCTGTTGTTCAGTTGTTCTCCTGTCTTGTCGTCTCCCTCAGCATCAGGGGACAGGCGTCAATGGGGTGCTTTTTGTACGGCTGATCTTTCATCTGGCAGACGAGCATTTCCATCGCCGCTTCGCCGATCTCCTCGCCGGGCATACAGACCGTGCTGAGGGACGGGATCAGATGCTCCGAAAAGACCTCCGTGTTGCCGGCGATGACCTCGAACGCGCCCGGAATGTCGAGCGACTGCTCCCGCGCCGCACGGTACAGCTCGCGCGCGCCGTCCGATTTGTACACCACGACGGCTTCAAACGTGCGGATCCTTTCCCTCAGCTCGTTCATGGGACAGAGATCCTCGGTGAAGCCGAGCTCCGCCGCCGCACGGTGATATCCCCTGATCCGCTCCTGAATGTCGGGCATATTCCAGTCCGGCGTCAGGTAGGTGATGCGGCGGTATCCCTTTTCCGAAAAATACCGGCAGGCGGCATAGACCGACGCGGCGTAGTCGATGTGGATGATGTGGTCGTTCATCCCTTCGACCGGGTCGCCGATCGCGGAGAACGGAACGTTATTCTCCATGAGCGCGCGCAGCACGTCCGCCGGGTCGCGTCTGTTTCGGATGTACGGCAGGATCAGGACGAGTCCGTCGACCATATGCTCAAGGTAGAGCCGGATATAATCCATCTCATCCGCTTCCGCGTCCGACTGATGGATCAGCGTCAGATAACCGTTTTCCTTCGCCGTGCGCGTGATCCCCTTCAGAAATCCGTCATACGCATAGCAATAATCCCAGAAGGAGATGATGCCGATGGTTTTCGATTCCTTTTTCCGGAGCGTGACCGCTGCGCGGTTCGGGACATAGCCGAGCCTTCGGACGGAATCCATCACCCGGTTCCGGGTCGCCTCGGAGATCACGGGCTTTTCCGCGCCGTTTAGCACATAGGACACGACGGAGATGCTGACGCCGGCGTCCGCCGCAACGTCCTTTATCGTAATTCGCTGTTTCAATTTTCCCTGTTCTGCGTGAAAGCGTTGAAGCTCCTCCGGTCAAAGCCGTGTCGGAGAAGCGTGCGGTTCGGACAGCAGAAACGTTTCTGTTGTCCCGATATTCTTATTATAGCCCATCCGTCCCGCCCTGTCAAGGGGTTGATCTCATGAAACCGCCGTTTCTCCGTTCTGTACAATTTCGCGGCAGGCGGTTTGTTCACGTTGCCGACACGGGCAGGGGGAGTGGGGAGTGCGGAATGTGGAGTGGCTCAACGGACACGGTTCGACCGGTACGGCTCGAACGGCGCGGCGCGGCGGACACGG
>JAZRXB010000119.1:0-6501 GCA_045600005.1 Eubacteriales bacterium
GACGGGGATATTCCGCTCCTTTGCAAGGCGGATGAGCGCGCATTTCGTGCTTACCGTGTCGATCGCGTCGACCACATAGTCGGGCGCGGCGCGGTCAAAAATTTCGGGCAGATTTTCCTCCGACGCGAAGACGGGGAACAGCGTGACGTCAAGCGCCGGATCGATGCGCTTTGCCCGCTCGGCAGCGGCCTCGACCTTGACCCTGCCGACCGTTTCGGTGTCGGCGATCAGCTGGCGGTTGAGATTCGTGACCGATACGTTGTCCATATCGACGAGCGAGAGCTGTCCGACTCCCGCCCGCACGAGCGCTTCGAGAACATAGCTTCCCACGCCGCCCACGCCGAACAGCAGGACGCGGCTGTGGATGAGCCGTTCGACCGCTTCGTCGCCGAGCAGCATACGCTCGCGATGGAGCCAGTCTTCGGCAGGATTTTCAGGTCGTTTTTCTTCGGTTTCCATGAGAGCGTCCTTTCAGTCCTTCCGCGCATTCCCGCCGCCGATCAGCGCGGCGAGCTGGCTGAGCGCGTCGCCCTGACCGTTCAGGCTGAGGCAGTCGACGTGCTGGCAGATGCGTTCCAGATATTCCAGCTCCTTTAAGCGGCGAAGCGTGTCGTTTTCTTCGAGCAGCTTGGCGGTGTTGAGCAGCGAACGGGTCGAAGCGACCTCCTCGCGGCGGGTGATGACGTTCGCCTGCGCCTTCTTTTCGGCGGCGAGGACCGAATTCATGATCTCGCGGATCTCGCCGGGCAGGATGATATCCTTCACGCCGAAGCTGTCGACCGTGATGCAGCGCCATGCTTCGGCTTTCGCTTTCAGGCGCGCGCCGACGAACGACGCCAGCTCCGTGCGGTTCTCGAGGATCTCGTCGAGCTTGTGACTGCCGATGTAGTCGCGCAGCGCAAGCTGTGCTTCGACATAGAGCGCGTCGTCGGGATTTTCGGCGACCATGACGATCTTCCGCGGGTCGGTGACAGTGCGGGTGAAGACGAAGCTCGTGCGGATCGTCACCTTGTCAGAGGTTAAAAGCTCCTGCCCGGAGACGGTCAGAAGGACGGGGCGGATGCTCGTCTTTTCACAGCGGACCGACACGCCGCGGTTCCAGAAGCGGTATACGCCCGCGTCGAGCAGGCGGACGAATTTCTCGTCGAAGTAGAGCCGTCCGACCTCGTTTTCGCCGACCGTGACGACCGTGCGCAGCTCGCGCGGGAGCTTTTCAAAGAGACGCTGGGGCAGAGAAGCGATCTCCGGCTCGGTCGTGTCGCAGACCGTGAATTCATGCTTCACGCCGGCGTTCCAGAACACATAAGTCCCGGAGGTCAGCACGCCGCGGCAGACGCCGCCGACCAGATGGAACGCGACGCTTTCGTCGTCCACCTCGACAGAGGACGTTTCGGCTCTGACGTCCGCGTCGGCAAGCAGCGTTTCGAGCGGGCAGTTCGCCGACGAGACCGGCGCGTCGAGCGGCACGACCTCGATGAAGGACGCGCCGAACGTGTGATAGAGACCTGGCTTCAGAAGCCCGGCGAACGCTCCCTTCTTAAAAAGAAAGCCGCGTTCGTTTTCCTTGATGATAGTCTTCATGTGTTGATACCGCCTTTCGTCGGAATGGCGGCTTTCACAGCCGAAAGGCAGGGAAAGCCGCAGAACGGAGTTTGAAAACTGTACTGTATCGCGTTCCGCACTGTTTGCCGAACGCGGTCCATGCACGGGACTGTACTCCCCTGCGGGAGATGAAATGCGTCGGGAGCCTTCGCTCACGGCGTCGGCGCGGCGGACAGGGCGGAACCGGCGGCGTCGGCGTGCGGCAGGACGGGCGGCGGCGGCGCGTGCCGGACGATTCCGGTCACGGAGGCTGTGCTTATCCGTCTGCGGCGCGCCGCGCGGTCGGTCGGTTGCCTGACCGGCAGGGCGTCCGGCGGCGTTCCGGCACGCGGAATGCGTCCGGGGGAACGTCGGCTCCTTTTTCTTAATGATGTATTTTTCCAAAATACTGAAAAACCAAACCGCTGGCAGAGCTGACAGGGGAAGAGAACGGCCTTGCAGCGCTTATCCGTTCTTCCCGAAGCTCCGGCAGGATTCGAACCCGCGTTTTGCGGCGAAAACGATACGCCGGGCGAACGCCCGCGCAGTCAGGAACGGTGAGACTCCGAAAAGTCTCTGTTCCTCCGCCGCTTTTCCAGTATAGCACAAATCCCCTTTTCCCGCAAGAGGAAAAGGGGATTTGTTACTGAATTGTCAGAATATCGTTAGAATTCCGTTATCTTTGCCGGCTCCTTTACTTTTTCGGGTTGACGCCGAAGGCGCGGTTGACAGGGATGCGCAGCTTTGACGACGGGTCGACGAGCGTTCCGGCGAGAATGTCCTCCTCGGTGACGCGGGCGATGAGGATGTTTTTTTCGCCGGTACGGTCAAAGTCGTATATGACGTCGATGAAGCCGTCGGGCGTTTCGGCGGCGTCGGGGTAGGAAACGCCGCTCCGTTCGTCGAGCGGCAGGAAGCCCTTCCACGTTCTGCCGTCGTCCTCGGACAGCATGGCGGTCAGATTGTTCCGACCGGTGAAGTTCACATGGTTGACGAGCAGGAGCCGTCCGCTTTTCAGCCGTCTGACGCAGAAGCGCGAGTTCGGCGTGCCGAGTCCGGAAGGAACGGCGGGCGACCACGTTTCGCCGCGGTCGGACGATTCTGCGATGCCGATATCGTGATACCCGCGGATGAGCATGACGACCGAGCCGTCCGAACGTTCGTATACCATATGCTCGTCAAAGCAGCGGTCGGGAAAGTCCGCGTGACCGGACAGCGCGAAGGTCTCGCCGCCGTCGGTCGAAACGTAAACGTTCGAGAAGCGTTCCTCCGGAAGGAAGTTCAGCTCCGATCTCTGACAGCCCCATACGGCGCAGGGAAGCAGCCAGCGTCCGTCCGACAGCACGGTCGGCTTGTTCATCATGACGCCGTTGGCGATGCGCCGGGGAGCGGAGAAGACGGGATCTTCCGCGTCGGGGTCTTTGCAGACGGAACACCATACGCCGCAGCGTCCGTCGTACCAGCCGCAGCTCTGCGCCCAGAAGACGAACAGTCTGCCGTCCGGCGCGATCCACAGGCAGGGGTCGTAGCAGCGGGTGTTTTCGGCGGGAGGAAGCACCGCCATAAAGGCGTGTCCGAACTGCACGCTGTCATCGCTCTTAAATAAAAGGAGGAAATTGCCGTTCCCCTCGGTTTCCGTGCCGGTGTAGAAGACGACATACCGCCGTCCGTTTTTCGTGCATTCGACGCCGGGGATCCCCTGAAAGCGGCGCGTTTCGTCGGCATAAACGCCGTTCGGGTCGCAGAGAACGGCGCTGTCCGTCAGAAATTTCGCGGGAAGAAGCGCGTTGTCCTTGTCATTCGGATTCATGATGGGTCCGTCCTTTCTCAGGTTTTTCAACATTTTATCACGGACGGGGAGGTTTGTCAAGAGAAAAAACGATGTTTAGCGGACAGACGGGGGAACGTTTTCCCGACAGCTTGACAGGATCGGGGGAAGGTGGTATAATGACAGAGAACGGACAGGCAGGCGGGGATATTTCGGCAGGAAAAAATACGTTCTGTTCCCCTGCGGGGAATATCTGGTCAGCGATTCCGTGGAAGTCCCTCCATACGTGGAGCGTCTGAATTTTCTGTATGGCGGGATCAGGACGGCGGAGCCTCTGAAAAGCCGCGCTGACTGCGGCGTTTTCCGCGTGACCGGTGAAAATGACGTTCCTCTCACGATCGAGCAGATGTTCAACTGGCTCGGCTTCGAGGGAAAAGCCTGTCTGGTCGATCATGCCTCGAAGCGCACGCTTCATCTGCTGAATATCCACACGCATTCGGGACTGACCTATCGCAATTCCGTTCCGGGCGGAAAGGTTTTCATCGAAAACGTCTGCTCCATTGCGGACGGGGAACTGAAAAGGAACTGTCCGTTCCTTTTTACGGGACAGAAGGTCTGGGCGAGAAACATCAATCCGGAACGGTGTTCAAGGCAGATCGTCAACGACGGCGGAACGCTCTGGGTGATGGGCTTCAAGACGGAGAGCTATTCCAATCAGGGGATCTCGTTCTGCACGCTGAATCATGGAAGGACCGAGGTGCCGGGCGGCGTGGTATCCATCGGAGAAAACAAGCCGGTCCCGATCGTTTACAGAGAGGACTCGGACGTTTCATTCCTCGCGGTCACAAACGGCTGCGGAATGACCGATCTGTTTCCGGTCGCCGCGGAGGAGGTGCGGAACGGCGAACACCGGAAGATTTCCTCCGAAGCCTTTCCGAGGCGGTTTCTTCAGTTCTATTCCGTTCCGCTGTACGCGGGACGCGGAGAATAACGGACAGGGCAAAGTCGGTCAGGGTTTTGCAGGATGTGCAGCATGACGGACAGGGCGGACCCGGACGGCAGATCCCGCTGTACGCGGGATGCGGAAAATCGTTCTCTGAAAACGGAAGATCGTCTGACGGGCTTGACTTTTTCCTGCTTCGATGGTAAAATGATACCATGACGCTGACAGGAGGGACGGAATGGAACACATGAGGATGGTCCTTACGCCGCATGACTCAGACGCGGGAACGTCCGGCTTTCACGGCAGTCTGCCGGGCAGAGAGGAAGCGGAGCGCGTGCGGACGTTTCACACGAGCTTCCCGCAGTATGAAAAAACGCCGCTCGTCCCGCTCGACCGGCTGGCAGGAGCGCTCGGTGTGCGGAAAATTTTCGTCAAGGACGAGAGCGCGCGATTCGGACTCAACGCCTTCAAGGTGCTGGGCGGAAGCTATGCGATCGGACTTGCGGTCGCCGAACTGCTCGGCGTGCCGCCGGAAAAACTGACCTATGAAAAGCTGACCTCGCCGGAGGTGCGGCAGAAGACCGCTTCGCTCACCTTTGCGACGGCGACCGACGGCAATCACGGACGGGGCGTCGCGTGGACGGCGCGGACGCTCGGCTGCAAAGCGAAGGTCTGGCTGCCGAAGGGGAGCGCGAAGGAGCGGCTCGACAACATTCTGGCGACCGGCGCGGATGCGGAGATCACCGGTCTCGGCTACGATGACACGGTGCGTCTGGCAAGCGGGCAGGCGGAGAAAAACGGCTGGATCTTCATTCAGGACACCGCCCTTGACGGCTATGAAACGGTCCCCGCCCGCATCATGAAAGGCTACACGACGATGACGGCGGAGATCTTCGATCAGCTTGACGGGCTCGTTCCGACGCATCTGTTCGTACAGGCGGGCGTGGGAAGTCTCGCGGGCGCGGCGGTCGGATATTTCGCGTCGGCGTATGGGGCGAAGCGCCCGAAAATGTTCGTCGTCGAGCCGGAGAACGCCGACTGCCACTATCGGACCGCGCTGGCGGCGGACGGAAAAACGCACGCCTTCGAGGGCGAGATGAGCACGATCATGGCGGGACTTGCCTGCGGCGAGCCGAATCCGCTGTCATGGCGGATCCTCGACGCCTATGCCGACGGTTTTCTGACGATCCCCGATCCCGCCGCCGAGATCGGGATGCGGATGCTCGCGCACCCGCTGTCCGGCGACCGTCCGATCGTATCGGGCGAGAGCGGCGCGGCGGGCTTCGCGGCGTTTTTCGCCGCCATGCGCGGGATCGGCGCGGAGATCAGGTCTCCGGGCGGCGGGATCGCGGCGGACGGCCGGACGGCTGCCGAAGCGCTCGGTCTCGGTCCCGATTCGGTCGTGCTGGTCATCAGCACCGAAGGGGACACCGACCATGAAAACTGGCGGAAGATCACGGAAAAGGGCGCGGCCGCCTTATGACGACTGTACCGATCCCTGACAAAACTGCTGAATTTTGAAATTTACGGAGGAAACCATCATGAAACACACGAAGATCGTATCCCTGCTTGCCGCGCTCACCGCGCTCTGCGTTCTTTTTGCCGGCTGCGGAAAGAGCGAGCCTGCCGGCGATTATCTCGCCGAGATCGAGATCGCCGACTGGGGCGTGATCAAGGTCGAGCTGGACGGCACCGCCGCGCCGATCACCGTGGCGAACTTTGTTGAGCTTGCCGAGAGCGGCTTCTACGACGGCAAGACCTTCCACCGCATCATGGACGGCTTCATGATGCAGGGCGGCTCGTCGGACGGCAAAGGCTATGAAGGTTCGGACAAGACCATCAAGGGCGAGTTCCCGGCGAACGGCGTTGACAATCCGCTGGTCCACACGCGCGGCACGATCTCGATGGCGCGTCAGGGCAACGACAACAACAGCGCAAGCTCGCAGTTCTTCATCGTTCATCAGGACGCGGACTGGCTTGACGGACAGTACGCGGCGTTCGGTCACGTCGTCGAGGGCATGGAGGTCGTCGACGCGATCTGCAAGGCGGCGAAGCCGATCGACAACAACGGTTCGATCTCGCCGGACAGGCAGCCGGTCATCACCGCCATCCGCGTGACGCCGATCACGAAATAACGAAAACGCCCGGCAGGGGCTCTGCCGCAGGCGGGCGCCCTTTGTCGTTATGGGGAGAAAAAAAACACAAAACC
>JAZRXB010000120.1:0-8840 GCA_045600005.1 Eubacteriales bacterium
ATGGGGGGGCTTCGCCCCGCCATGCCCGCCGCCGTGGACGCGGATGGGGCGGGACCGGCGCTCCGCGCCGGTCCCGCGCGTCCTCCACCGAAGCCGCCGGGAGCCATCCCGGCGGCGCAAGGCTGAAAAGCTCCACCCCACCCGCGCCGCCCGATGCGGCGCGGGTGGGAGGTGCCTGACGCATCCGCCGGCAAACGTTCCCCGCTGTACCTCCGCCCGAGACGGAAATTTCATGAAAAAAGCCGAAAAAAGCTCCCGGTGAACCAAAATCTTCATTATAGAAAAGGAGAATGTCCATGAATCCGAACCATACCTTCTACATCGAACGGCATGAGAACGAAAACTCTCACCTCTCCCTCGACGGGACGTGGCAGTTCGCTTTCCTCAACGCGAAAACCGACTCGCCCGATGAGATCGACTTCCCGTATGAGTCCCCGATCCCCGCTTCCGGATTCCGCTGCCTTGTCAATGCCGGTCTCAAACCCGACCCCTACTTCGGCACGAACTCTAAACTCTTCCGCGGCGTCGATGAGAAGATCTGGTACTTCCGCCGCACGTTCAAACTCCCTGAAACCATCGAAAATAAGGACGTTTTTCTCTGCTTCGACGGCGTTTCCTACCGCTGCCGCGTCTGGCTCAACGGAACGCTCCTCTGCGAACATGAGGGAATGTTCGGCGGTCCCATCGCCGAGGTCGGCGAGCTTGTGAAACCCGGCGAAAACGAACTCACCGTCGAGGTCGTCCCGCCAAAGCCCGACTTCTCGCGCGGTCTGACAAAGGACCCCGAAAGCAAAAAGGAGATCGTGCCGTGGAACATCCGCCGCGACGCTTCGTGCAGCAACGGCGACTTCACCGTCTTCGGCATCTGGAAAAGCGTCCGCATCGAGATCCTCCCGAAATACCACCTGAGCCGCCCTCACCTTATCACCGAATCGGTCGAGAACAACCGCGCCGTCCTCCGCCTTTCGGTCGAGATCGCCGACCCGCAGGTGAAGGAGCTTGACGTTCCCTCGGCGGACGTGGAGCATTCGTGGTCGCTCTACCAGAATGCCTACAACGGCTGCTCGCTGACCGTCCCTACCGGCAAAAAGCTGACCGTCGGCATCACGCTCACCGATAAGGCGACCGGAAACCTCGCCTACTCCTCCGAGGAAACGATCGACCTGTGGGATAAATCCCGCATCACTACCGCGCCGCGCTACTACCCCGAATGCCAGTTCTATGAGACCGGCATCGAGCTTGAAGATCCGAAGCTCTGGAACCCGAACGGCTTCGGCTCGCCCGACCTCTACCGCGTCACGCTGACCCTTTCCGACGAGACCGGTCTGCTCGATACCGTCGCGTTCGACACCGGCGTGCGCACCGTCGCCTACGCCCGCACCGCCGCGCCCCGCACCCGCACCCGCTGGGACGAATTCCGCTTCATCATCAACGGAAGACCGATGTTCATCAAGGGCATGAACTGGATGCCCGTCGACTACCTGTTCGACTGCTCCGACGAGGAATACCGCTGGACGCTCGAGCTGATGAAAAAAGAGGGCGTGCAGCTCGTCCGCGTCTGGAGCGGCGGCGGTATGCCGGAGGACGACCGTTTCTATTCGCTCTGCGACGAGCTGGGGCTGATGGTCATGCAGGACAGCTTCATCGCCAACCAGACGAGCGAGGAGTGGGACCGCCGCGTCCTCGCGGCGCAGGTATGCCGGAACCTCTACCGCATCCGCAATCATCCGTCCCTCATCCTGCACACCGGCGGCAATGAGATCAACCCCTACGCGCTCGGCAACGACGCCGCCATGGCGGTCATCTCCCGCGAGATCGCCGACCTCGACCCGTCCCGCCGCTTCTGGCGCACCTCTCCCGACAAGGGCTCGGCGCACATCTACATGGACATGGAGCCGGTCTGCTACCGCAAATTCTACCGCGCGCTCCCCTTCATCGGCGAATCGGGCATCCACAGCTTCCCGAACGCGAAGAGCTTGCGCCAGCAGCTCTCAAAGGAGGAGTTCGATCGCCCGCTGTCGAACATTTTCACGAACGAATTCGTCAAGGGCAACCCCGAGCTGCACAACCATTTCACCGAATTCATCCCGGAGCGCATCCCGCGCATGATGTCCCGCGCTTCGATGATCTCGAACGTGCGCGGCATCTCGCTGTCCGACCTGTGCGAGGCGTCGCATCTCGCGTCCTATGAGTTCTACCAGATCATGATCAACGCGATGCGCGAGAACGACCCGATCTGCGGCGGCATCCTGCCGTGGGTCTTCCGCCGCCCGTGGACGACGGTCGCCATCCAGCTGCTCGACGGTCTGGGCGACCCGATCGGCCCCTACTACGCCGTGAAGAACGCCTACGCCCCGCTCTGCACCGAGCTTTCGCTGAATGAAGTGACCTATGCGCCGGGCGAGACCTTCGCGCCGGAGCTGCGCGTCCTCTGCGACGGGACCGAAAGCCGGCGCGGGCTTGACGTGCGGTACGAGGTGTTCGCGCCCGACTTCACGAAGGTCTACGACGAGCGCTTCGCGTGCGACATTTCGCCGGAGGACGGTCAGAAGATCTACCGTCCCGCGCCCTTCACGCTTCCGGACGAGTGGACCGAGCATTATTTCTTCCTGCGTTCGAGCGCGTACAACGAAAACGGCATGGTCTGCCAGAGCTTTTACTGGTGCAAGCCGCTCGCCCGCTTCGCCGACGCGGAAGCGTTACAGGAATACCGTTCGAAGCGTTCGAACAACATCGACTTCGACAGGGGACCGTGGCTGAAGCCGCAGGTCGCGGCGCTCGACGGCGCGCTGACGCTCGACGTTCTCGAAAAGCGCGTGCGGAAGGTCGGCGCGGACCGCCGTCTGACGCTTCTCGTCCGCGTGACGAATCCGGGGACTCTGCCGGTCTTCCCGGTCCGTCTGGAGGTGGAGGAGGACTGCACGCTTTCCGCCGCGGACGACAGCTGGTTCTTCCTGCCCGCCGGTGAAGCGCGCGAGCTTTCGATGGAGATCCGCGTGAAGCCGGGTTCGCCGGAGGTTCTGACGGTCTCCGCGTCCGCGTTCAACGCCGCGAAGCAGAGCGTTCCGGTCACGTTATGATCCCTCCGCCGTCCGCCCGCGCGGTTCCGCCGCGCGGGCTTGTTCCTGCTCATCCTACGCATTTCTGCGCCCGCTCAGCCTGCCGCGCCGGCTCGCCGAGCCGGCGCGGGGGAACGTCCAGCGCACCTCCGCCGAAACCCACGAAACTTTCCGAAATTTCCAAAACCCTCTTCCCTTCGGACGAAAAATGTGCTATAATAGTCTCGGCATGAATCCTAAACCGAAGAAAGGAATCGAATCATATGACTTTTATCGACGAAAAGATCCGCATGACCTGCGGCAACCTGAACGGCTGCATCACCGCGGAACAGAAATCCGTGCCGAACGTCCGCTTCGTTCCCTGCGGCTATAAGACCTCCAATACGCCGCCCGACGATACCGCGGACTGGAAGCCTTACCTCGGCGAGGAGATAAACGCTCCCGTCGACTCTCACTTCTGGTTCACCTTCCCCCTCACCGTTCCCGAAAAAAAGGACGGCTTTGAATACCGTCTCTGCGCCTTCACCGGACGCGAGGGTCAGTGGGACGCCTCCAACCCGCAGTTCACCGTCTTCATCGACTCCGATACCGCTTATCAGGCGTTCGATACCAACCATACCTTCACGCCCGTCGAACCCGGCGAGCATCAGGTCAACCTCTACTTCTATAACGGCATGAACCCCGGTCCCGTCAAGCTCCGCTTCGCCCTCACGACCGTCAACCTCGCCGTCGAAAAGCTCTGGTACGACCTCTCCGTCCCCTATCAGGCGATCAAATGCCTTGACAAGAACTCCTTCGAGTACACCAAGATCATCAATATCCTCGACCAGACCTGCAACCTCCTCGACTTCCGCAAGAAGAATTCTCCCGCGTTCTTCGAGAGCGTCGCGGAAGCGTCCGCGTTCATTCAGGAGGAGCTTTACGATAAGCTCACCCGCGCCGAAAAGCCCGAGCTTGCCATGATCGGTCACACCCATATCGACGTCGCATGGCTCTGGACCCTCGCGCAGACCCGCGAAAAGGCGCAGCGCTCCTTCGCAACCGTCATCCGCCTGATGGAAAAATACCCCGATTACGTCTTCATGTCCAGCCAGCCCCAGCTCTATCAGTACGTCAGGGAATCCGACCCCGCGCTCTATGAGAAGATCAAAGCCCGCGTCGCCGAGGGACGCTGGGAGACCGAGGGCGCGATGTGGCTCGAATCCGACACCAACCTCGTCAGCGGCGAAAGCCTGATCCGCCAGATCCTCTACGGCAAAAAGTTCATGAAGGACGAATTCGGCTCGGATAACCGCATCCTCTGGCTGCCCGACGTCTTCGGCTACTCCGCCGCTCTGCCGCAGATCCTCAAAAGATCCGGCGTGCCGCAGTTCTTCACCACCAAGATCTCGTGGTGCGAGACCGACACCTTCCCGCACGACAACTTCGTCTGGCAGGGCGTCGACGGCAGCGAGATCTTCGCCGTCCTCTCCGACAGCTACGTCAAGAACCTGAAGCCCGATATGGTCAAAAGCTCGTGGAACCGGCACGTCGACAAGAAGTATTCCGACGTACACGTCTGCACCTTCGGCTTCGGCGACGGCGGCGGCGGACCGACCCCCGAAATGCTCGAAAACTACGCCCGGCTGAGGAACGGTCTGCCCGGCTTCCCCGCTCTCTCGATGCGGAAGGCGGGCGAGACCATCAACGAGATCGAGCGTCAGTTCAACGAAAACGCGAAAAAGCTCCGCTTCCTTCCCAAGTGGTCGGGCGAGCTTTATCTCGAAATGCACCGCGGCACCTACACGTCGATGGCGCGCAACAAAAAGTACAACCGCCAGAGCGAATTCCTCTATCAGAACGCCGAGACCGTCTCGGTCCTCTCCGCCCTCTACACGAACGACGAAGCCTACCCGAAGGACGTTTTTGACCGAAACTGGCGCACCATCTTAAAGAACCAGTTCCACGACATCATCCCCGGCTCGTCCATCAGGCAGGTCTACGAGGTCAGCAAGGACGAATACGAAGCGCTTCTCGCCGAGGGTAAGGAGATCGTCGCCGACAAGCTCGCCCGCATCGCCGCGCAGGTCGGCTCGGACGGCGGACTGTTCGTTTACAACCCCGCGCCCTTCGCCGCCGACGCTCTGATCACGACCGAAAACGGACCCGTCCGCGTCACCGGCGTGCCCGCGCACGGCTGGAAGGTCGTCCGTGCGGACAGAATGCCCGGCTCGTGCAGCGCGGGCGGTCAGGTCATCGAAAACGATCTCGTCCGCGTCACCTTCAACGAGAAATTCCACATCATTTCGATCTTCGACAAGACGGAAAAGCGCGAGCTGATCCCCGACGGCGCCGAAGCGAACGTTCTCGAAGTCTACGAGGACTATCCGCGCAGCTACGACGCATGGGAGATCACCGAATATTACAAGCAGAAAATGTGGATCGCCGGCGAGTTCACATCGGTCGAGCCGCTCAACGAGGGCGTCCGCGCCGGTTTCGTCGTCACCCGTCCGTGGGGCGACTCGACGATCACGCAGACGATCACGCTGCGCGAAGGCTCCGCCCGTCTCGACTTCGCCACGAAGGTCGACTGGCACGAGGATCACGTCCTGCTGCGCGCCGCCTTCCCGTTCGATCTGCGCGCGAGCCACGCGAACTACGAGATCCAGTTCGGTCACATCGAGCGTCCGACCCACCGCAACACGTCGTGGGACGAAGCCAAGTTCGAGGTCAGCGCGCACAAGTGGGCGGACCTCTCCGAAGCGAACTACGGCGTCAGCATCTTAAACGACTGCAAGTACGGTTACAGCACCGACGAAAACGTCATGCGCATCTCGCTGCTCAAGGCGGCGACCTATCCGAACCCCGAAGCGGACCGCGGTCTGAACGAGTTCACCTACGCCGTCCTGCCGCACACCGGTCCGGTCGGCGCGAAGACCATCCGCGAGGCGTATCTGCTGAACGAACCGCTCATCGTTCTGCCCGCCGCAAAGCAGGAGGGCGTTCTGCCGTCCGAATCCGCGCCGGTCGTATCGTCAAACGAAGCGTTCGTCGTCGAGACGATCAAGCGCTCGGAGGACGGAAAGGACCTGATCCTGCGCGGCTACGAATCGCTCGGCGGTCATTCTGTGACCGAGCTTTCCTTCGGCTTCAGGGTGAAGTCCGCTTCGCTCTGCGACCTGATGGAGAACGCCGAAGGCTCCGCCGCCGTCAGCGAAGACGGTACCTCGCTCACGCTGTCGGTCAGGCCCTTTGAGATCGTCACGCTGAGACTGTCGCTCTGATCTCCATACGCGCCGTCCCGTTTGCCGGGACGACGCAGTTTACCGACAAAGCGCCTTCAACAGCGCCGTCCCGGCTCTGCCGGCACGGCGTTGTCTGCGTACTGCCGCTCCCTCTCATCAAAAAACTCCCGCCCGGATGGACCGGACGGGAGTTTCCGCCTGAACCTTACAGAATGTTCGGCGTTGCGAGCGCCGAGTAGTTTTTCCACGCAAAGCTGTCGCCCATCGGAGAGTCCGAGTCGTCCGGACGGCAGTCGTACCGGAGCCGCGGCGCGTCCAGCTCCTCGATCCGTTCGACCTCGCCGGACAGATAGGCTTCGATCTGCGCCTTCGCCGTGTCGATGCGCATCAGAAGCCCGCCGTAACGGATGTCGAACACCTCGAACCCGAACGGCTTGCTGTACGTGAACCACGCCTTCCGGTGAGCGGTCCGCAGTTTTCCGATCAGCTCCGACACGGCATCGCACTCGTCCGCCATCGCGCGAAGCGCTTCCCTGTCGTTCGCATCGTAGGCGCGTTTCAGGCGAAGCCCGAAGTCCGCCTTGCGCTCCAATACCGCCGAAAGAGCGCGGATCACCTCGAGCGCCGGCGCGAAATCGTCCGGGACCGTCACCCCTTCGAGCTTTTCCGAGACCGCGCGGTAGTACGCCGAAACGTCGACCGGCTCCGCGCCGCCCATCCGCTCGACGTTTTTGTCGAGAAAACCGTTCAGCGGGTCGTTGTAGAGCATCGCCCGCGCACTGCCGTAGCCGTTTTTGAAGTCCGCGTCCGCCATTGCGCAGAGCGAAGCGTAGGAAACGCCGCAGGTGCGCATCAGCCCTTCGTCGATCGCCGCCGGGTCGCTTCTCACGCGGTAGTCGTACTCCGCGTAAAGCGCGATCCCGCCGAGTCCCAGATACGGGAAGGATTCCGAACCGTTGTGCCAGACCGTCGTGAAGATCTCCTTCGTCCCCGCTTTCCGGCAGGCCTCGAGCGCCGGAACGCTGTTCGCCCGCGAACGCTCGAACTGCACTGCGTAGCCGCTCCACGCCCATACGCCGCCCGCAAAGACCGTCCGGTCACTGAGCATCCGGTGCTTTTCCAGATTCTTCGCGTAAAATTCCTCCGACGCATGGTAGTAGTCCCAGAACACCGGCTGAACGCCGTCCGGCAGATACGGCTTGATCTCGTCCGTCATCACGACGCGCAGATCGTAGTCCCCGTACCCCGGAAGTCCCGCTCCCGCGAGCCGGAAAAACATATCGCTCCACATCATCGGCTCAAAGCCGCGCTCCTTCGCCATCTTCGAGACCCGTTCGAGGTGCGCGAAATACAGCTCCTTCGGTGGAACATAGCCGTTTTTGTCGAGCGACGCGCCGCGTCCGAGGTCGTGCGTCTCGTCCATGCCCATGTGCAGGCGCTTTGACGAAAAGCTGTCCGCCGCCGCGTCGAGCATATCGCCGATCAGCGCATAGGTCGCGTCCTCGCCGACGAGCAGAACGCTCGCCGTGTCCCTGTACGGCCACGAGTTGTTCCAGCATAACATCGTCGCAAGATGTCCGAGCAGCTGGATGCACGGGACCAGCTCCACGCCGAGCGAACGCGCCGCCCGGTCGATCTGTCGAATCTCGTCCTTCGTGTATCGTCCGCGCAGATGCCCGAAATAGGGACGGTTTGGGATCTCGTAGGTGTCCTCCGTGTAAAGCATATAGGTGTTCATGCCCATGAGCGCCATCCGTTCGATCATGGCGATGACGACGCCCGGACGCATGACCGCGTTGCGCGACATATCGACCATCGCGCCGTTCGTCTCGAACAGCGGATGTTCCTCGACCGAAAGTTCACGCCGCCCGTCCCGGAGCGCTTCGGCGAGGTGCGCGAGCGCGCGGAAAAAGCGCGCCTTTCCGCCGAGCGTTCCGTCCGCGCTGCCGTAGACGATCTCCGCCTTTCGGTCGTTCAGCGTGACCCGGACCAGCTCCTCCCTCACCGTCTTCACCGAGACGGTCACGTCCGCGCCGTCCTCCGGCAGCCGGAGCAGAGGCGTGACGAGCGCGATCCCGTCCGCCAGATGGCCGGCGTTTTCAAAAATCAGTTTCATGGTAAGCTCCTTTCCGAAGATCATTTTGTATCATTATGATAGCACACCCGGCGCGGATTGTCAAGCCCCACGGGTTTTTTCGCCCGGCGTTTCGGCGGTTTCCACACGTCTGTGCGTTTCCGCACGGCGTTCGGCAGTTTCCACACGTCTGTGCGTTCACACACGGCGCTCGGCGTTTTTCACACATCTGTGCGTTTCTGCACGGTGTTCCGGCAGTTCCCGCGCCAGCGCGTTTTTCGCCCGGCATTTCGGCGGTTTCCACACGCCTGTGCGTTCACACACGGCGTTCGGCAGTTTCCACACGTCTGTGCGTTTCCGCTCGGTGTTCCGGCAGTTTCCACACGCCTGTGCGTTTCCGCACGGTGTTCCGGCAGTTTCCACACGTCTGTGAATTTACTGCCCAGCGTTCGGCAGTTTCCACACGCCTGTGCGTTCACACAC
>JAZRXB010000121.1:0-31008 GCA_045600005.1 Eubacteriales bacterium
GCGCGGACGGCGCGGCGGGACCGAAAACACGGCGGCGATCGTCGGCATGGCGGAAGCGCTCGAAGAAGCGGTCGGACGCTTTGCCGAAAACGAACGGCTTAATGCGCAATGTGAGCGCTTCGTCGGGCGCATCCTGCGTGAGATCCCATGCTGTCGTCTGAACGGTCCGGCAAAGCGCCTGCCCGGAAACGTCAGCCTGTCATTCGCCGGGGCCGAGGCGGAAAGTCTGCTGCTTCATCTCGATATGGCGGGCATCTGCGCATCGGCGGGTTCGGCGTGCGCGTCAGGCACACAGGAGACCTCTCATGTGCTTCGCGCCATCGGAGTGCCGACGGAGTATATTCAGGGTTCGATCCGCCTGTCGTTCGGTCTCGACACGGAACCGGAGGATTTTGAACAGACGGCGGATGAACTCAGGCGGGCGGTCGAACGGCTGCGCGCGATGAATCCGTACTGGGACGCGCACGGCGGTGCAGGAACGTTATCAAGATAATTTAAGGAAGAAAAATGATCTACAACGAGACTGTGATGGAGCATTTTCTCCATCCGAGGAATATGGGAGAGCTTCCGGACGCCGACGGCGTAGGGGAAGCGGGCAATCCGATCTGCGGCGATGTGACGCGCATTTATCTGAAGGTCGGCGCTGACGGACGGATCGAAAAGACCGGGTTCAAGACGTTCGGCTGCGGAGCCGCTGTCGCGGCGTCTTCGGTGATGACCGGGATGATGATCGGCAAAACGCCGGAGGAAGCCGGACGTCTGACCAGCCGCGATATCATCGACGCGCTCGGCGGACTGCCGCCCGAAAAGCTCGACTGCTCGATGCAGGCGGCGGAAGCGGCAGCGGCTGCGGTACGCGACTATCAGAAAAAAGGCGGGAGCAAAGCGTAAAAACGACGAAGGTTTTCCGGCGCAGATGCAGATGCTGGCATATGCTTCCAATATATACCTTATTCTGGTAATAAAACGCATTCGACGGTCGGAAATGCCCGCGTTTGTGCAGATTGTATATATGTAGAAAATTTGATTGAATTTTTGTGCAGAATAACGGCAATCGTGGACAGATTGTGACGTGATTCGGCCCTGAACGGGGAAAAACCAAGGTAAATATATATTACACAATATATCTTTTTGAATAAAACGCAAGAAAAATGCGGATAAAACGGCGAAATGGCATACAGATAAAGTAAATAAAATTTACACAGAGCGTTTTTTGAACCGCGTCAGAACCGGAAAATCAATTTGAAAGGAAATTTATGGAATTGTGAACGAGCCGTTACCTCGTTTCCCGGCGCTTTGCGAACCAAACGAAAAAAGGCTGAAAAAAACGCCGCTATTGACTTTTGGCGGGCATTATGCTATTATATTTGTATGAAAAAATCGACGGGATATATCTGTCCGATCAGCAGAGATTCGCGCCGGTTGGCTCATTATCCGCTTTTTCGCACCGCTGCCTGCGAAGCATACGCATCTGCGCCACACCTGTCGTATGCTTCGGAGGCCGCCGGCGCGGACAGCGGATCGTCTACTCGATTCTGGTCCCTTCAAAGTAAAAATCTTGGCAGGAGGAAAGGTTAATGATGAAAACGAAATTAACACGGTTAATTGCTGTTTTTTTGTCATTGATGATGCTCTGCTCTGCATTCAGCTTCGGCGCTGCCGCTGCTGATGCCAAGACGACAGACAAGAACTCGTCTCAGGTCAGCTACGATATCGCTGACGTTCTGGACCTGCTCAACGCTGTCTCTTACGCGGATTACGCGGCAGACAACGCCGACGTTCCGAGAGCGAAATCGTCGATCACAATCAATGCAGCCAATTACAACAAGACCCAGACCGACGCGAAGGTGTCCGCCACAAGCGATGGACTTCTGACGCCGGCGGAGGGTACTGTCGCATGGGATGTCGACATTCCGTCTACCGCGAAATATGCGGTCCGGATCGACTACACCTTCCCGGCAGACGGAAAATCCACGAACATCGAGCGCAGAATGCGCATTGACGGCGAATACCCCTTCAAGGGTCTGCGCTATCTCTCGATTACCAAAGTGTGGCACGACGCATATGAACAGGACGAAAACGGAAATCTTGCGTTCAAGCATGATATCAGCGGCAACGACATCAAGCCGGTGAAGAGCATCGCGCCTGAACTCAGATCCTATGTCGCCTGCGACTCGACCGGTTACGATCTTCTCCCCTACGAGATCGTTTTCGAGAAGGGCAAGCATACCATCTCTCTCGAATCGACCCGTGAAGAGATGATCATCAAGTCGATCACGCTGTTCCCCTATGCAGACCTTAAGCCCTATTCGGAAGTCGCTGCGGAATACGCTTCCAAGGGTTATCAGCCTGCGACCGGCGCTGAACCGATCGTTATCCAGGCGGAATTCCCGGACGCAACCTCCGACCAGACCATTTACCCGACCAACGACCGCACCTCCGCGCTGACTCAGCCGCAGAGCCCGTCGCTGTCCAAGTACAACTCTCTCGGCAGCACCAGATGGCAGTCCGTGGGCCAGTGGGTCGAATACTCGTTCACCTGCCAGAAGACGGGTCTTTACGAGATCGTCACCCGCTACAAGCAGGCCGACCTGTCCGGTATGTACACCTCCCGCCGGATCCGCATCAACGGCGAGATCCCCTTCGCTGAGGCGAACAGCTTACAGTTCACCTTCACCGAAAAGTGGCTCACCGGCGCGCTCACCGACGGCAATCAAAACTTCCAGTTCTACTTTGAAGAGGGCAAAAAATATACCATTCAGCTTGAAGTTGTCCTCGGAGATATGAGTGAAATCATCGGCCGCGTTCAGGAATCGCTGACCTCGATCAACAACGACTACCTGAAGATCCTCCAGATCACCGGCGCGGACCCTGATGACTACCGCGACTACAACTTCAGAAACCTGATCCCCGACGTCATCAAGGACCTGTACGCACAGTACCTTGAACTGACCGCCGTTTCCGACACCATCAAGGAAGTCAACGGCGTAACGGGTACCAACACCGCAACGCTGAACAACGTCGCCCGTATCCTGAAGCTCATGGCAACGGATGAGGACGAGGTTGCCCGCAATATGCAGAACCTCAAGAGCAACATCGGTACGCTCGGTACCTGGCTCAACAACGTCAGAAACCAGCCTGTCCTGATCGACTACATCCAGATCCAGCCGACCGGCGAAAAGCTGCCGAAGGCGGAAGCTAACTTCTTCCAGGCAGCCGGCTTTGAGATCAGCTCCTTCGTCATGTCCTTCTTCACCGACTACTCCAACCTCGGCGCTACCATCGAGCTGGATGAAGACGACGTGATCGACGTCTGGGTCGCGACCGGTCGTGACCAGGCGCAGGTTATCCGTTCCATGATCGATAACTACTTCATTTCGAAGACCAACATCGGCGTCAAGTTAAAGCTCGTCACCGGCGGTACGCTGCTTCCCGCAACGCTGTCCGGCACGGGTCCTGACGTATCGCTTTCCAACGGTCAGGGTACTCCGGTCGAGTACGCGATCCGTTCCGCGGTCCTCCCGCTGAACGATTACGATACGTTCGAGGAAGTTACCAAGCGCTTCTCGGAAGCGGCTATGGTTCCGGTCACGCTGTACGGCGTCACCTACGGTATCCCGGAGACCCAGTCCTTCTCGATGCTCTTCTACCGCAAGGATATCTTCGCGGAGCTCGGCGTTGAGATCCCGAGAACGTGGGACGACCTGATGTCCATCACCCCGTACCTCCAGTACAACAACATGGTCGTCGGTATCCCGACCAACCTCGGCGGTCTCCAGCTGTTCCTCTACCAGAACGGCGGCGAGCTCTTTGCCGACAACGGCATGAGAATCGGTCTCGACTCGAACGTTGCGCTTGAGTCCTTCGACAAGCTCTGCTCGTTCTTCACGCAGTACTCCTTCCCGATCTCCTACGACTTCGCAAACCGTTTCAGAACCGGTGAAATGCCGCTCGGCTTCGCTGATTACGTCGGTATGTACAACCAGCTGTCGATTTTCGCAACGGAAATCCGCGACCTCTGGGAGTTCGTTCCGGTCATCGGTACCGAAGACGAAAACGGCAACATCAACAACACCGCTATTTCCACCATCTCCACGATGATGATGATGAACGGCTGCGACAAGAAGGAAAACGCTTGGCGCTTCATGGACTGGTACACCACTGCGGATGCTCAGTCTCACTACGCAAATGAAATCGTTTCGATCATCGGTCAGGGCGCAATGTACGCTACCGCAAACAAGGAAGCGCTCGAGTCCATGCCGTGGTCCACGAACGACCTCAACAACATCCTTGCACAGTACAATAAGCTCGCCGCCATCCCCGAGATGCCCGGCGGTTACATCATCAGCCGTTATGTAAACTTCGCGTTCCTCGAGGCTTACAACAACAAGGCAGACCCTGTTGAATCCATGCTGAACTACATCGACGATATCAACAAGGAAATCACCAGAAAGCGTAAAGAGTTCGACCTCGAAACGCTTGAACTTGGCGAAACCCTCGCAGAGAAGGAAGCCAAGGCTGCCCAGAACAGCGCAAACTAAGCAAAATGACCTTTCCTGCCTGACGGATCACGTCCCGCGCTCCGGTCTTCATCGCCGGAGCGCCGGGGAGATCACGGCTGTAAGGCCGGTATCTTCTGCGGATCCCGAAAAGCAGGGTCAACAAATTCTGAAAAGGAGAGAACGCACATGTCACAGAACGCAGCGGCTGCCAACACTCCGAAGCCGACGGCTCGTAAAGACATGACAAAGGCTCAGTGGACCTGGAAAGAAATGAAGCGCAACAAGACCGCGTATATCATGATTGCGCCTTTCATGATTCTTTTCACCGTGTTCACCGTCTTCCCTGTCCTTCTTTCGATCGTTCTCAGCTTCACGCAGTTCAATATGCTTGAGTTCCCGAAGCCGGTCTTCATGGATAACTACATCAGACTTTTCCTTGATGATGATATCTTCCTTCAGGCCTGCTCCAACACCCTCGTCTTCGCAACCATCACGGGTCCCGGTTCTTACCTGATGTCCCTTCTGATTGCGTGGTTCATCAACGAGCTTACTCCGAAGATCCGTGCGCTCGTAACGCTGGTCTTCTACGCACCTTCCATTTCCGGTTCCGTCTACCTCATCTGGGGCGTTATCTTCTCCGATGACCAGTACGGTTACGCAAACGCATGGCTTCTTGACCTCGGTATCATCACCGAGCCGATCCTGTGGTTCCATGATGAAGACTACGTTATGGGTCTCTGTATCGTCGTCGCACTGTGGACCTCCCTTGGTACTTCGTTCCTTTCGTTCATCGCAGGTCTTCAGACCATCGACAAGTCGCTCTACGAAGCCGGCGCCGTTGACGGCGTAAGAAACAGATGGCAGGAGCTCTGGTACATCACCCTTCCGACCATGAAGCCTCAGCTTATGTTCGGCGCGGTCATGTCCATCACCAGCTCGTTCGGTTTCGGCGGCGTCGTTACCGCTCTTGCAGGTTTCCCGTCTGTCAACTATGCCGCTCATACCATCATGCACTGCCTTGAGGACTATGGCGGACAGCGATTCGAGGTTGGTTATTCGTCAGCCATAGCGGTGGTGCTGTTCATCATCATGGTCGGCTCCAACCTGGTCATCAAAAAATTATTATCGAAGGTAGGACAATAAAATGGCTAAATTAAGAACCAGAAAACATAAAGTTGTCCTCAACCGTTCGGTTGGCGGCGATGTCGGTATCAATGCCCTGCTGATCATCATGGGTGCCTTCATGTTCCTGCCGATGCTTTACGTCATCATGCAGTCCCTGAAGCCTCTGGATGAACTGTTCATGTTCCCCCCGCGCTTCTATGTTATCAGTCCGACACTGAGAAACTTCTCCGACCTGTTCCGCTTAATGGGCACATCCTGGGTCCCGTTCTCCCGTTACATCTTCAATACGGTGTTCATCTCGGTCGCCGGTACCTTCGGCAACCTGATCTTCTCCTCTCTCGCGGCTTACGCGATCGCTAAGATCAAGTTCCCCGGACGCGGCTGGATGTTCCAGGTCATCGTCACTTCCCTGATGTTCCACTCCACCGTCACCGGTATCACGAACTTCCTTACCATGAGTACCCTTCACTGGGTCGATACCTACCTCGCCATCATCGTTCCGGCATGGTGTACTTCCCTTGGTCTGTACCTCATGAAGAACTTCATGGATACCGCCGTTTCCGACGCCGTTCTGGAATCCTCCAGACTTGACGGCGCAACCGAATTCTACACGTTCTTAAAGATCGCGATGCCGATGGTCAAGCCCGCGTGGCTGACTCTGATCATCTACTCGTTCCAGGGTCTGTGGAACGCCGGCGGTTCGATCTACATCTACTCCGAGCAGCTCAAGACCTTCAACTACGCAATCGGTCAGATCCTTGCCGGCGGTATCGCCCGTGCAGGTGCAGGCGCAGCTTCTACCGTCGTCATGATGGCAGTGCCGATCGCCGTCTTCGTCATCACGCAGAGTAATATCATCGAGACCATGGGTTCGTCCGGTATGAAAGACTAAGGAGGGTAAAGATGAAGAAATTATCAAGAATACTTGCCCTCGCGGCTTGTCTGATTCTTGCGATTGGCTGCCTTCCGGTCAACGCCATCACGCCGTATCAGACCTACACCTACTCCATTGAAGGCTACGCGCTGATGTCTCCGGACGCTTACACGCCCGACAGAACCATCGATTCCGCGTACATGGGCATCGATCCTCCGATCGACGATCCCCGCGACCTCGTTGTCGACGGCAGCAAGAACATTTACATTGCTGACGCGGCCAACAACCGTATCGTCGTTCTTGACCGTTACTTCAAGCTGAAATTCTACATCAACAACTTCGTCAATGACCACGGTGTTCCGGATTCCTTAAAGAATCCCTCCGGCGTCTACGTCACCGAAGAAAAGATCTACGTCGCCGACACGGATAACAACCGTATCGTCATGTTCGAGCTGGACGGTTCCTTCTACAAGGTCATCGAAGAGCCGGACTCCGACGTGTTCCCGGCAGGTTCGATCTATAAGCCGGTTGCAATCGCAGTCGATGCTTACGGTCGTATCTATGTCATTTCGTCCACCACGTACATGGGCGTTATCGCCATCAACGAAGACGGCGACTTCCAGGGCTTCATCGGCGCACAGAAGGTCACCATCGACGCCATGACGATCCTCTGGAGACGTTTCCAGACGGATGAACAGAGAAAGCTCTCGCAGCAGTACGTCTCGACCGAGTTCAACAACATCTCGATCGACGAACACGGCTTCATCTACGTTACCACCTCTTCGATCGCTGCTTCCTCGCAGCAGTCGGCAGTCAAGAACAAGAGCGCGACCAACCTCCCGATCAAGAAGCTCAACACGGCAGGCTCCAACATCCTGAAGCAGAACGGCTTCTTCGGTCCCGGCGGCGAAGTCAACGTCACCAACCTTTCCACCGCTGAGATCACCGGTCCTTCCAAGATCATCGACGTTGCGATCGGTCCGGAAGAAACCTGGTCGATCATCGACGAAAAGCGCTCCAAGGTCTTCACTTATGATAATGAAGGCAATCTGCTGTTCGTCTTCGGCGACAAGGGTATGCAGCTCGGCAACATTCAGTCCGTCGAAGCGATCGCATATCTTGACAGCGACATCCTTCTCCTTGACAAGACCGCAGACTCCATCTCCGTTTTCAGACGCACCGAGTACGGCAATCTGCTGCTCGACGCGATCTCCAATACCAACAACCGCCAGTACGACAAGACCATCGACTACTGGACCGAGATCCTGAAGAGAAACAACAACTTCGATACCGCTTACATCGGCATCGGTAAGTCTCTTTACAGAAGCGCAGACTATGAAGAATCCCTTCCTTATTATAAGTCCGCATACGATACGAAGAACTATTCGCTGTCGTTCAAGGAAATCAGAAAGGAATGGATCTCCAAGTACATCATCTGGATCCCGATCGCTGTCATCGTGATCGTCGTCCTGCTCGTGATGTTCAACAAGTACTGCGCAAAGCTCAACAAGAAGACCCAGCTCAAGAAAGGCCGCAAGACCTTCTGGGAAGAGCTCGTCTACGCAAACCACCTCATCCTGCATCCGTTCGACGGTTTCTGGGATCTGAAGCATGAATACCGCGGTTCGGTCCGTGCGTCCTTCGTATGGCTGGCGCTTGCGATCCTCACCTTCTTCTACCAGGACATCGGTACGGGCTACATCTTCAACCCGCGTCAGAGATCCTCTACCATCTTCGTTCAGATCGCAGGCGTCCTCGTTCCCGTTATCCTCTGGGCGGTCGCAAACTGGTGCCTGACCACTCTGTTTGACGGCGAAGGCAGCTTCAAGGATATCTTTGTTGCAACCTGCTATTCGATCGTTCCGATCCCGATCCTCATCATTCCGTCCGTTATCTATTCCAACGTCGCGCTTTCCACCGAACAGACGATTATCAACCTTCTCGTTTCCATCGCGTTCATCTGGGCAGGTCTCTTGATCTTCTTCGGTATGATGGTCACGCACGACTACACGTTCTCCAAGAACATTCTGACCACTCTCGGCACGATCGTGGGCATGGGCGTTATCATGTTCATCGGCATCCTGTTCTCCACGCTTCTTGCCAAGATCGTAAGCTTCATTTCCAGCATCGTCATCGAAATCACGTATCGTATGTAATAACAGGATAGGAGTTATAGTAAATGAAAAAATTCAGATTATTATCGGGCTTCCTGACTGTTGTTATGGTCTTTGGATTGCTCGCAGCAGCAGTTCCGGTTTACGCTGATGACGCGGAAAAGCTCGTACCCGGTCTTGACCCGGATACCGGTATTCCGACCATCGATTATCTGACTCAGATCTACGCAAATCCGCAGGAAAAGCTCGACACGATGACCAAGTACCTTGAAAAAGGCGACATGGCGCTCTACATCGAGCCTGTATCCGGCGAGATCGCATATGTCAACAACAAGACCGGAAACATCCTCTTCTCCAACCCCTACGACGTTTCGCAGACCAGCTCGTCTGCCAGTGTCAAGGCACAGCTTCTTTCCCAGATCAAGATCAAGTACCAGGACAACGACTCCGAACTCGAACTGTACAGCTTCACCGAAGCCTGCCAGAGAGGTCAGATCACCGTTAAGAAGATCAAGAACGGCGTCCGCGTCGAGTACATCATGGGTCGTTCCGAGACCCGTAAGCTCGTTCCGAAGCAGATCAAGAGAGAGCGCTTTGAAGAGCTGATCATGGCGAACATCCCCGAAGGCACTCCGAAGTCCAAGATGGAAGCGTTCTATCAGTTAAAGGATCCTTTCGATCCGAGCCTGACCGAGCGTGCAAAGAGAGAGCTTGAAGCAACCTTCCCGATCACGAAGGAAATGGCAATCTACATTTTCGACCCGTTTGCTTCCGACCGTGAGCTTAACCTCATCGAAGGTTACATTAAGACCTACTGCCCCGAGTACACCTACGAGACCCTCGAAGAAGACCATACCATCACCCAGTACGAAGGCTCCGATAAGGCGCCGGTTCTGTTCAGACTGTCCCTTGAATACACGCTTGACGACGCAGGCAATCTGGACGTTCGTCTCCCCGCAAACGGCATTCGTTTCGACGAAAGCGCGTTCCAGCTCACCTACATCTGCCCGCTGCAGTTCTTCGGCGCCGGCTCCGCTGACTACGAAGGCTACACGATGATCCCCGACGGCTCCGGCACGCTGATCCGCTTTGAAGATATCGGAACCAAGCCGCTTACCCTGACCGGTAAGATCTACGGCGAAGACTACGCATATCAGGAAGTCGGCGGCGCGCACAAGGAAGTCATGAGACTCCCTGTCTGGGGCGTTGTCGAGACCAAGAACAAGAGACCCGTTGAAGGCGAAGAAGCAGCAGCTTCCGACACCGAAAGCGAGTTCGTCAAGCAGGACAGCGGCTTCCTCGCGATCCTTGAAGAAGGCGACGCTCTGGCGTACATCTCCACCGAGCACGGCGGCACGCTTCACAAGTACAACACCGTCAACACCACCTTCTATCCGCGTCCTAAGGACTCCTACAATCTCGCAGAAGCAATTTCCGTCGGTCAGAACGCGACCTACACCGTCGTTTCCGAGCGTAAGTACACCGGTTCCTACCGCATCAAGTACATCATGCTCACCGATACGGAAACCGCAGCAGAAAAGGGTATCAAGAATTACTACGAGTGCAACTACGTCGGCATGGCAAAGGCTTACAGAGACTACCTTACCGAAAAGGGCGTTCTCAAGCCTCTGACCGATGTCAAGAGCCAGCTTCCGCTGTACATTGAATCCTTCGGCTGCATCGAGACCATCGAAAAGTTCCTGTCTATCCCGATCGAGGTCCTGAAGCCTCTGACCACGTTTGATGACCTGAAGACCATGTACGAAAAGCTCTCCGAGGCAGGCATCAACAACATCAACTTCAAGCTCACCGGTTATGCAAACGGCGGACTTGACGCCATCATTCCGTCCGGCGTTGAGTTTGAAAAGGAAGTCGGCGGCGACGCAGGCTACACCGAGTTCGTCGAGTACGCAAATGCCAAGGGCATCGGCGTGTTCCCGGATTTCGACTTCGTAAACGTCGGCAACTTTGAAGCGTTTGACGGTCTGAACATGAGACGGCATCTCATCAAGACCATGGATAACCGTTACACCTCCAAGCGTTACTACGATTCCACGCTCCAGTCCTATCAGAGAGGTTTCTCGCTTGCCATCTCCCCGTCGCTGTTCGATCACTTCTTCGAGCTGTTCAACGCGGATATGCAGGCGCTGAATCCGAGCGGAATCTCCGTCGCTACCCTCGGTACCGACCTGAACTCCGACTTTGATAAGAAGGATCCGTACAACCGCGAAGACTCCAAGGAATTCACCATTGACCTTCTCAAGAAGATCAAGGAAAACTACACCGAAGTCATGATCGAAGGCGGCAACCTGTTCGCAGTCGAATATGCAGACCACATCACCGGCGTAGCGCTTGACTCCAGCCGTTACTCCAATGCAAGCGAAGCAATTCCGTTCATGGGCATGGTCCTGCACGGAAGCGTCAACTTCGCAGGCAACCCGATCAACATGGCGGGCGATACGCAGTATGAGCTTCTCAAGGCGATCGAAAACGGCGCAGATATGTACTTCACGCTTTCCATGCAGAACACCGCGCTTCTGAAGGAAGACGTCCAGTTCAACAAGTATTACTCCGTCGCATTCGATATCTGGTACGAAGAAGTTGTTGAGCTTTACAACGAACTGAACGATGCGATCGGCAATCTCCAGAACAAGAAGATCATCGACCACAAGTTCTTGATCGGCGAACGCATTCCGGACGCTGATGAAGTTGCAGCCGACAAGGTAGCCGATGCAGCAGCAAAGGCAGCCGAGGAAGAGGCAGCGAAGCTCGCCGAGGAAAAGGCAGCTAAGAAGGCAGCTCTCGAAGCAAGACTTGCAGAGCGCGACTACGTTCCGCCGGAAGAGCCTGAGGAAGGCTTCGAGGACGAGTACACCTACGAGGAAGAAACTTACGAAGAAGAAGTCGTTGAAGAACCCGCTGTGGAAGAGCCTGCCGGCTACAACTACACGAAGTACACTTCCGATGACGGACGCATCGTAAAGGTCACCTACGAAGGCAACAAGTCTTTCATCCTGAACTACAACAACTTCAAGATCACCGTTGAAGACAACGGCAAGACCTACACGATCGACGCACTCGATTTTGTAGTAGCAAAGTAAGATAGAGAGGTGTAATCATGAATAGCGCAGAAAAGCTTCCGGACCTTTCAGCTCCGAAGAAACGCAAACGCGGAGCCTCTCTTGATAAGAAAAAGGCGCGCATGGGTTGGTTCTTTGTCTTCCCGTTCGTTGCCAGCTTCATCATCATCTATCTCCCGATAGTGATCGACTCTATCAAGTACAGCTTCAACAAAATCAAGATCGGTCAGGGCGGCGGCTACACGCTGGAGTTCGTCGGCTGGGAAAACTATCAGGAAGCCCTGTTCGTTGACCCCGGCTACGTTCAGACCCTGACCTCCGGTATCCAGCAGCTTATCTTTGATATCCCCGCAATCGTCATCTTCTCCCTGTTCATGGCAGTGCTTCTGAACCAGAAAATGGTCGGACGCGCAGCGTTCCGTGCGATCTTCTTCATTCCTGTCATTATTTCGACCGGTATCATTGATAAGATCGACCAGGCGAACACGATGCTTGAGTACATGGAGAACACCGAAGAAGGTATTTCCAACGGTTCAGGCGTCAACACAACAACCGAGATCCTCTCGGTCGTCGACGTCGAGCGGCTGTTTGAAAGCATGAAGGTCGGTACCGAGCTTGTTACCTATGTCGTTTCGATGGTCAACAACATCTACGACATCATCAACCGTTCCGGCGTTCAGATGCTGATTTACCTCGCCGGTCTGCAGTCGATCTCCCCGGCTATTTACGAGTCCTGCGATATCGATGGTGCAACCGCTTGGGAAACCTTCTGGAAGATCACCTTCCCGATGATCAGCCCGATGATCCTCGTCAACGCGATCTATACCGTCATCGACTCGTTCACTTCCCAGTCGAACAAGGTTATGACGTATATCTCGAGCGTTTACGACCAGGCCGGCGGCAACGTCATCTCCTCTGCAATGGCATGGGTTTACTTCCTCATCGTCCTTGCCATCATCGGCGTGGTCTCCGCTGTGCTGAGTGCTTACGTCTTCTACCAGAAACGCGATTAAGGAGGGAAAACAATGAATTCTCAACAGACTCCGGCAGCTCCCCGCGTCGTGAAGGAGAGCAAAAACAAAATCAGAGTTGAGTTTGAAAGAACCCCTCTTAAGGAAAGACTCAAGCAGAAATTCCTCAGCATGAACTTCCTCAAGAACTTTGTCTGGGTTATCTTCAGATTCGTTCTGCTCATCGGTATTTCCTACGTCATCCTGTTCCCGTTCTTCGCGAAGATCTCCGGTTCCTTCATGAGCCGCGACGACTTTGTTGATGTAACGGTCAAGCTGATCCCGAAATATCCGACCCTCGATACCTACAAGGCGATCATCAGCGAAAACAAGTATTTTGAAGCGCTTCTCAACACTGTCACCCTTTCGGTGCTCTGTGGTCTCATCCAGACCTTCATGTGCTGCCTGATCGGTTACGGTCTTGCGAAGTTCAAGTTCAAGGGCTCGAAGTTCATCTTCTTCTTGGTCATCTTCACGATGGTCGTTCCTCACAGAACGCTCCAGCTGTCGATGTTCATGAAGTTCCGTTACTTCGATATCCTCGGCATCTTCAATCTGCTCGGCGGAGGCGTGTTTGACGGCTTAAAGGTCATTCCGTTCACCTCGCTGAACCTCAACAACTCCTACTGGCCTCTGGCTCTGCTCTCGTTCGGCGGTCTCGCGTTCAAGAACGGTCTGTACATCTTCATGATGCGTCAGTTCTTCCGCGGCGTGCCGGATGAACTGGAAGAGTCCGCATACATCGACGGCAGCGGCACGTTCAGAACCTTCATTCAGATCATTCTCCCGCTTTCCGTTCCGATGATGATCACCATCTTCCTGTTCGCCTTCTCGTGGCAGTGGACGGATAACTTCTATACGACCGTCTTCTTCACGAAGGCTTCGATGGTCCTCATGCCCGATATCATCGCCATCCCGAAGACGCTGGACACGCAGTATGCTGCCCAGAACCTTTACGAGTCCGCGATCCGCAACACCTGCGGTCTGCTGATCCTTGCACCTCTGCTTATCATCTATGTGTTCATGCAGAGATACCTGATCGGCGGTATCGAGCGCTCCGGTATCGTCGGCTAAGCCGAATAGTTTCAAAAAAAATAAAAAATCCTGCCGAAAGGCAGGATTTTTTATTGACTTAATCGGTAAAATGTGGTATAATAATATAGTGTATTATTATCGTTTGCCATTACCCGATCTGAGGTGCCAATAATGAAACGAAACTATATCCTGATTTTTGCCCTTACCGTTCTGCTTCTCCTTTGCGCAGGCTGCGGGGAGGGCGGAACGAACATATCGCTGGTTGATTTTGCGGACTGGCAGTCTTATGCGATCGTCCGCTCCGATACGGGGAATACCGCCTCCACACAGGCGGCTGTCAAGCTGGCGGGCGCGATCAAGGACGCGACCGGCGTGAAACCGGAGCTGACCACCGACTGGGTGAAACGCGGCGATCCCGTTCCGACCGGAACAAAGGAGATCCTCGTCGGCGTGACCAACCGTGAGGAAACCTCCAGAGAGCTGATGATCCACGACTACGTGATCGGTTTTGCCAACGACCGCGTGTATCTTTACGGCGGAAGCGGCGAAGCGACTGCCGAGGCGGTCGACTGGTTCATCGAACACTGCGTCGCCTCTTCCATGAAACGCCCGGCGGAGGAATATGCTTATCATGGAGATTATTCCTGCGAAAACCTGACGATAGACGGCGTTCCGCTGAAAGACTTCTCGGTCAAGGGGAAGCTCGCCGAGAAAGAGCTGACCGACGGAATCCGTTCCGGTCTGGCTGAGCTGACCGGTTATTATCCGCCGGAAGACAGCGAGCATCAGATCCAGATGATCACGGATGACTCCCTCGATATGTTTACCTGCGAGGTCAAGTCGGCGGGCGGAAATGTAACGCTGGCGGTCTCGGAGAACGGGCTTGATATTACCGATGCGATTCAGCTGTTTGCTGATACACTCCAGAATCACACCGGCGGCGATATTTCGATCAATGAAAGGAAAACGATCCAAATGGAAAACGTGAAAATGGCAAATGCCGCGCAGATCGCCGAATGGCGCAAAATGACTGATGACCGTATCCAGTCTATCCTGAACGCTCCGAATCTCACCATTCCGTCCGGCGCAAAGGTTTATTATGTCTCCAACAAGGGTAATGACGCGAACGACGGTACGTCCCCTGAAAAAGCATGGGCAACGCTCGACAAGGTGAACAAAGCCACGATCGCTTCGGGCAGCTATGTCTGCTTCGAGCGCGGCGGACTGTGGCGCGGACAGCTCAAGGCACAGACGGGCGTCACCTATACCGCATACGGAACGGGCGTCAAGCCGAAGCTCTATGCGTCTCCCATCAACGGCGCGGACGCTTCCCTCTGGAAGAAGACCGATGCCGCCAACATCTGGAGCCTTTCGCAGGGCTGGACGCAGGACGTCGGAACCATCGTCTTCAACGACGGTGAGGCGCACGCCATCAAGTGCGTCATCCGCACCGAGGCTAACGGCGAAACCTTCAACAACACGACCGGCGAACCCTTCAAGGATTACCACGATCTGACGACCGATCTGCACTTCTTCCACGATCTTAAGACCGGCATCCTCTATCTGTACAGCGAAAAGAATCCCGGCGAACGCTTCAAGTCGATCGAATTCAACGTCAAGAACCACATCATCTCGGTCGGTTCGACGAAGAATGTCACGATCAACAACCTGACCCTGAAATACGGCGGCGCGCACGGCGTCAGCGCCGGAACCGTCACCGGACTCAAGGTCACGGAATGCGAGATCGGCTGGATCGGCGGCTCGATCCAGAGCGAGGGCATCTTCGGGCGTAACTACGGGACCCGTTACGGCAACGGCGTCGAGATCTACGGCGGCTGCGACAACTATGAGGTTTCGGGCAACTACTTCTATCAGATCTACGACGCGGCAGTCACGCAGCAGTACGGTCTGAGCGACAACGATGTGGCAAGCGGAAAGATCGTCAACCAGAAGAACATCCGCTACGCAGGCAACGTCATGGAATACTGCGACTATTCCATCGAATACTTCCTCTCCAAGGTCCCGGAGGACAACAGGAGCATGATCGACAACTTCGTTATCGAGGACAACTATATGTGGTACGCCGGATACGGTCTTTCTCAGCAGCGTCCCGATAAGACCGAAGCCGCTCACATCAAGAGCTGGTCGTCCCCGAACCGCGCGAAGAACTATGTCATCCGCAACAACATCATGGTCGAATCCTTCAATATGCTGATCCATGTCGGCTCGTCGCTCCTCAATGAGGACGGCACCGACAGTATGCCGACGCTCGAAAACAACCAGTTTGCTGGCAGAGTCGGCGATTCGTTCGGCATTCTGGCACAGAACGATTTCAACCGCCGCGAATACCGTCCGGGCATCGTCGATTACGTTGCCGGCAAATCGAACGGCGATATGTTCTGGTTCATCGAGGACTGAACAAATCATAACGACGGACTGAGAGCGTCCGGCTGACACGCCGGCGCTCCGGTCAGCAGCAAAGACGTATCCGTTAAGTCAGACAATTAAGAAAAATGCAAAAAGCAGGCATGAACCGGTTCATTGCAAAAGAATGTTTACATGAGCAGGAGAAGTAATAGATGAGAAGTTTTTTGGATCACTTTCACTCAGTATTAAGAGAAAGGCATATTGACAGAGTTGTCTCCCACATCACCACAGCGCTGATGTGCGCGGCGGCGTTTGTCACGACTTTTCTGCTGATGAGTCCCGCCATTACCATGGAGGAAGACAGCGCGGCTCTCTGCGGACTGACCAGTCATAAGCATACGGACGAGTGCTATCAGAAGGGTATACTTGTCTGCGGTCTGCCTGAACATGAGCATGATATGGCGTGCTTTTCTCCGGCGCTGGAGCTGTACACATGGTCGTGCGGGCATAACTATGAGCATACGCATACGGAAGACTGCTTCATTGACGGCGTTCTGATCTGCTCTCTGGAAGAGCACACGCACACGGATTCCTGCGAAAAGCTCGAGTCTCCGCTGAAGGTGAAGTATACTGAGTTCCGGAACGAGGCTCGCGGGGCAGGGGCTATTGTCCATCAAGGTTATTATGGCTCCAGTGATCAGCTGTATTGGTCTATCGATGCTGACGGCGAGCTGGTGATCATAAATAATACGCCCAACAGCAAAATCAGCACATACTCAGTACAGGAAATTCCATTGAATCCGAAAAATCGTGGTTGGGAAACTTTCAAAGATGAAATCACCAAAGTGACCATCGGTGAAGGCATCAAAATTACCGGTAACACTGGGGCGAGTCTGTTCTATAATTATGTAAAGTGTGAGACGTTTGACCTGGCAAATCTGGATGTTTCGGGCGCAACGACTATGAGCGGGATGTTCCGCACCTGCGTGAAGGCGGTCAGCATAGACATGACAGACTGGGATACATCAAATGTAACGGATATGTCGAAAATGTTTATGTCCTGCCCTAATCTTCAATCATTGGATGTTACTTCTTTTGATACCTCCAACGTGGAGGACATGAATTCTATGTTTTATGGCTGCAGCAAGCTTAAAGAATTGGATCTTACTTCTTTTGATACCTCCAGCGTGGAGGACATGAATTCTATGTTTTGTTCCTGCCTCTTACTTGAATCATTGGAAGTTTCTGAACTTTCTTTTGATACCTCCGGCGTGACGGACATGAGTTCTATGTTTAATCAATGCCGTTCACTTGAATCATGGGAATATTCTTTTGATACCTCCAGCGTGGAGGATATGTCTTGTATGTTTCGTGAATGCAGCGGTCTCACCGAGTTGGACTTATCGGATTTCGACACCTCCCAAGTCTATGATATGTCTAGTATGTTCGAAAACTGCGAATGTCTCGAGTCGCTGGACCTGACAGGCTTTGATACATCCGGGGTGATGGATATGAACTATATGTTCTACGATTGCAGATCTCTCGAATCGCTGGACCTGAGAGACTTTGATACATCCTGTGTAGAGGATATGAGTTATATGTTCTGCGAAACCGCGAAGCTGACGGAGATATTAGGTGTTGAGGATTTCGATACATCTTCTGTTCAATGCTTCGATTATATGTTTGGGTCCGATTGGACCGGCAACAGCGGTCTTACCTCGCTTGATTTGTCCGATTGGGACACCTCATCTGCGTATAGCTTTTGGGGGATGTTCGAATTCTGCTCTTCGCTGACGGAACTGGATGTGTCTGGTTTTACTTTTGTCGATCAGCCAATGCTGGATGAAATGTTCTTTGGCTGTTTAAATCTGACTCAGCTTGACCTTAGTACATGGGACACCTCTGATGTTGGGTCGATGGGCAGTATGTTTGCCAAGGTCGGCGGGGCGACAGAACATGGCGCGGAGATCATCCTCGGCGAGGATTTTGTGATCCCAAGCGACGATCCGTTTTACGATTATATGGCTGAAATTCCGGAACGCTATATGAAAAAGAATTCGGACGGCTCGCTGGATCCTTCCGTGAGAGATGCGGTCGGGATCGCAGCTTATCAGGATATCTCTGAGTCGAGTACTACCTATGTACGGTATTATGAGATCCGCTACAACTCAAACGACGGCGTTTTTAAGTACGACCCCAGATCCGAAGTATCTGTCTTCTATCGTGCAGGCGATGAATGGAGCCTGAGTGACGCTCCCGAAGTGACCCGTTCCGGTTATACGCTGTACGGCTGGGATTCCCTGCGCGACGTTCCGTCAACAAGAATAAACGGAAATGAGTGGAGACTGTCCAAACGCTTCGGTCAATGCGGTGCGACATGCAGCAGTCCCGCGGTCGAACTGTTCGCCGAATGGAACAGCGGCAGTGCCACCCTCGACACGTCGGCGCACCCGATCGCCATGCTCATTGAAACCGGCGATAATGACGGCAATGATCTGCCCGAAGAAGAATTCCACTTCACCGTGAGCAGCGTGGAGGCTTACGGTCCCGAATCCAGAACAGGAACGGTGACGACGACCGGCGAAGGCTCCTATGTCATTGATTTCGGCGACCTTACGTTCGTCGAGGCAGGTATTTATCATCTGGAGATCCTTCCCACCGATCATTCGGGCGACGGATGGGTCATCAACCGGGTGCCGAAGATCGTTTATATCCAAATCGACGAAGACGACAACCACGGTCTTGTGGTTGGAAGTATTCAGGCCAAGGAGAACGGCTCTTTGACGGGCGGACCCGTTTCGTTCACCCATGTCTATACATGGGGTAAGGATACGGATGAGCTTATCGGACGCGATAAGCTCGACAGCCATCAGAAGAATTACACCGTAGTGGAGGATAAGGATACCCTGTTAAAGAGCGCGAAATGGACGGACAAGGAAAACGGCGAAGGCGAGATCGAGCTGATCTTCAATGACGGCTTCGCTGTACAGAATGAATCGCGCGTCGTTTATCTGTTCTGTAACTGTACGGCGCATGGTTTCTATGATGAAATAGCATTAGACAACATCCAGTTCCTGAGAATGCATTTTGACTATGTTGATGTGATCTCATTGGAGGATCAGTATCATGAGCGTGGCTTTGCTTCCCACGCCGCTTCATTTACGCGCATCTCGGAAGTAGGTGAGGGGACAGACGAAGTGAAGGACTTCCTATGGCATGATCGCGGTCTCGTATATTGGGAGGCTGGCTGCCATGTCGGCGCCATGTACGCCATTAACATTCTGACCGAATACTTTAAGCATTTTGACCCCACGGCGATTTATCTCAGCTTTGACGGTGCGCGCAGCTTTGCCCTTGATGCTGAACCGTATTCGTTCTTTGGCAGCATTTATTGTGATGTACTCGGTAACGGCGGCGATTACCGGCAGGAAACGCTCGCCTATACCGACGCTCAGATGGCGACCATCAAAAAGCTCGCGGACTATCAGAGAAACGGTCTGTACTATCTGATGACGCAGGACATAGACGGTTATACATCTACTGAAGGCGATACTCACTATTATTACTATACGCTCATTAAGTCCCCGGATGAGGATTACTACGGGATGGGTGATGGTGAAGGTTATACGGAGACAGCGTACAGAAATATGCTCTATCATTTCTTTGCCACCATTGCGCCCGCCATATTCATCGATAGACCGGACGATGTGATGGATATGATCGACAGTGTGTTCGAGGAGGGCTATGAGCCGATCGACTGGGCGGAGATGCTCTTGGGAGATCCCATGCTCAGCGAATATCCCTTGATTTACGGATACAGAGTGTATAACTATGGTGATGATTTCGAAAATCTCGAAGATATGGAGGTCGCGGTCGGCCGAAAGATCACGCTGGTGGATACCATTGACAAGGACTGGACGGTCGATGAGGACAACATTCAGATCGGCTTCTACGGCGTCGACACCAACGGAAACGTCAACTGGACCGCTTGCAGCAGTTCCTCCTATACGCTGGATGTGACGACCGCTTCGAACGGTCACAGTGTGGTCAGCGTTGAGTTCCCCGTCCTGAGCCTGTACGAGCCGCTTTCCATAAAGATCCCGATAAGCACCGAGCTGGAGGAGTATCTGGTTGAGGACTGTCTGGTTAATGGCGTTGAGACCGACTGGTTCCGAGCAACCAATATCGGAGACGCCGCCGCCAAATCATGGTGGAAATTCAGGAATACCTTCACAAACAATGTGCGTACTATCGATAATCCGGTCTATACGGGTACTTATACGCCGGAGCTGTTCAAGAAGTATATCGTGGCGGAATTCTCCATATACAAGGAAAGCGAAAAGCACAGTCCGCTGACCGGCGTTGAGTTCGTTCTCTACACCTCCGAAAACACGACCGGCGCCGATACGATCCAGTACAACAACCAACCTTACTACGAGCTCGGCACCTATCAGACCAACGCGAGCGGACTCATCGGCTTCGAGGATATGTCGGCTGCCGCGTATTATCTCATCAAAGAGGTCGCCGCGCCCGAAGGATATTATTCGACGGGAGATTACATTTCGTTCTACTTTGATGAGAACGGAAAGCTGTATCTGACCGACGATAGTCTCGACGGTGTTTCGGCGGACAACACGAACAAAATCACGGTCGTCAACTACAAGGACGTCTCGCTTCCCGCTACCGGCGGCGTCGGAACCAAATCGTTCTTCACTGTCGGTATGGTCACCATGCTCGGCGCAGGGTTCCTTCTGATCAAGAAAAAGGACGGATCCGAAGAAAACTGAGATTCCATGAAAACGCCGGGAAAGGAAGACTCCTTTCCCGGCGTTACGATCATTTTGCGGGCAGAGCCGGCGATTCGTCCGGCATTCTGGCACAGAACGATTTCGACCGCCGCGAATGCCGCCCGAACATCGTCAAATACGGCGGCGGCAAAACGAACGGCGATATCCTCTGGTTCATCAAAGACTGAGCCAAATAACGGAGTACCTTGAAAAAAGCAGGGTACGTCTTGTCTGAATAACTGAAACGGAGATGGTCAGGACCATCTTGCGCAGTCAATGAAAAGGAAGGCGATGTTATGGACGGTTCCTTATCGCAGAATACCTGTGTTCCCGTCACACAGGCTGATCTCGACGACGCGCGCGCGATCCTTGCCGACTGCCGCCGGGAAAGCGGGAACGGAATGCTCCGTTATGCCTGGACGGCAGGACTTTTCCTGCGTCTGGCGCACGACGCTTTACTGGGCGGACTTTCGTGAAGCGGGAGGATCGTTCCCAAAATAAGATGGCTCTGTACTTCCGGGGAAGTACAGAGCCGTTTTGGTTTATCTGATCTTGTTTAACAGAACGGTCTCGTTCTTCTTGAGGAACAGTCCGTTCCGGTCGAGCGGCTGACCGTTCGGGTCGATGAAGGTCATCGGGTTCGTGACCGGCGACGTGACGCGGAACGCTTCCGGCGTTTCGGTGACGACCGGTTCGCCGTCCTCCCACGCCATGTCCGCCCAGCGCATCGGCAGAGCGAAGGCGCGGTCGGAAATGCCGTCCCCTTCCACGTCGCAGAGCAGAAGCGTCTTCGCGTCGAGCGCGGGCAGAGAGATCGTCAGAACGTCGGCGGAGGTCTGTGCCGGGATGCTGATATCCGCCGTGGAAACGCAGTCCTCCGCGCCTGTATGGAGGTGATAGCGGTACAGACGGACCCTGACGTCGGCGGCAGTCAGACCGTTGTTCGACAGGTAAACGTGCGCTCTGCCGTCTTCCTCGGCGCGTCCGAGCGTGACCGACGCGATGACCGGCTTCGTGCAGCGCTTGAAGATGTAATAGCCCGGCTTCGCTTCGCCGTAGTAGTCGACGATCGACCAGCCGTTTGCGGCGGGCCAGCAGTCGCCGAACATCCAGTAGATGATGCCCGACGAATACCATTCGTACCGGCGGAACAGTTCGAGCGACAGGCGGATCCATTCGCCGTGCAGGAGCTGCATCTTTTTCACGCGGTCCGCGCCGTTTTTGTATTCGCCGAACATCCCGCGCGCCATGCGGTCGACATAACCGTACAGCGTGATCGCGCCAAGTCCCGGATTGTTCTTCGTATGGTATTCGGAGATCGACGTGTCGCCGCCGAAAATGTCCTCGTCGGTCATGAAGCGGCGCATCGACGAGACGAACGGCATACCGATGGCGGGCTGCTCAGCGCAGAAACGGGCGAGATAGTGAGCGAAATAGTCCTGATAGTTCGTGAAGTCGCCCTTCCGGATAAAGGCGAAGAAATCGCCTAAGAACTGCGTGTTGTGCGTCGTGCCGCGCGTGGCGGAGGCGTAGGGAACGCCGCCGTAGGGCGAAGACGGCAGGAAGCGGCGCTTCGGGTCAAGCTCGGCGAGGACCGGCGCGATCCCTTCGAGCGCGGCGCGTCTGCCGCGATAATCCGGCATATTCTCGTCGCCGTTCACCGCGTTTTCGTTGTCGCCAGACCACCATGCGAGACAGGGGTGATTGCGCAGCTGCAAAGCGCCCGAACGGGTCTCCTTTGTTAACTGTCCGATGAATTCGTCGAATTCTTCGGGATATGCGCCGCACGCCATTAAGAAGTCCTGCGTAACAAGGATCCCGGCACGGTCGCAGGCGTCGTAGAAAGCCTGATTCTCGAAAATGCCGCCGCCCCAGACGCGCAGCATATTCACGCCGCCCTCTGCCGCCATTTTGACGAAATATTCGATCTTTTCCGGCGTTTCGGCGGACGGGAAGGGTTCGCAGGGGACCCAGTTCGCGCCCTGACAGAAGATCTTCACGCCGTTTACCAGCACGATGAAGGAAGACGAGCCTTCGTTGCGGTCCCAGTGCAGAAGCTGATCGTACTTTTTGAACTTCGCGGCGAGCGCGGCTTCCTTGCTGTCCGGCGCGTCCTCGGCTTCGACGAGAACGATGGTGCGGATACCGAAGGTCACGCGCTTTTCCTCATGCGGCGTGCGGCAGACGAGCGTATAGAGCGGCTGTGCGCCCAAGCCGACCGGGAACCAGAGCTGCGGCGACACGACGTCGATCCGTTCTTCGATCCGGTTCATTAAAATGCGGCGGTTCTTCTTCCAGACGACTGCGCCGTCGGGAGAGAGAACGCTCATCTCGACCCATCCGTCGCCGGAAACCGATTCAAGATCCAGCCGGACGCCGAGCTGGGCGGAGAGCGGGTTGAGGTTTTCAGTCCAGACGTAAACGCCGTCGAGATCGTGTCCGAGCGAATCGGGACGCTTCACGTCGAGCGACACCTTCCGCCAGATGCCCATCGTGACAAAGCGCGCCACCCAGTCCCAGCCGTAGGTACACTGGATGCGGCGGGTCCAGAGCCGTTCGGTCGTGAACGCGCCCGGACGCTTCGGTTTGTCCGCGACCTCCTTCACGGGAGAACGGAAGCGGACTTCGAGCCTGTTTTCACCGGCGCGGAGCGAATCGGTCACGTTGAACGACCACGGGATGAACATATTGTCGACCGCACCGACCGATACGCCGTTCAGTACGACGTCGGCATAGCAGTCAAGTCCGTCGAAGGTGAGGAAGGTATCCTTTTCGACCGCTTCGAGCGAAAAAGCGCAGGAATAGGTCACATCGCAGTTTTCGAGCCACTGTACCTTTTCCGCGTTGTCGCGGGAAAACAGGTCGGCTCCGATGATCCCGGCGCGGATGAGATCGGTGTGCAGACAGCCGGGAACGACCGCGTCTGCGGTGAAGGTGCGCTGACCGTCGGTTCCGGTCAGAGTCCAGTTCTGATGAAGCAGCATGGTATCTCCTTTCAGTCTTTGCGGGCGGTTTTGGTGAAGCCGAGCGCGTTGGCGATGCTTAAGTAATCGTTGGTCAGAATGGTGTCGACGCCCATGTCGAGATAACGCTGCGCTTCCTCCGGGTCGTCCGCGAAGAAGACGTTGCAGAGGACGCCGTTCGCGTGCGCCTTGTCGACCGATTCCTGATCAAAGTAGGGCTTGAACAGCTGGACCTTTTCGCAGCCGAGCCGGATGGCGCGGTCGACGATCTCCAGCGGCTTGTCCTTCACGCCGTTCCATCCGACGCAGCGGCAGATATCCGGCGCGACCCTGTGGAATTCCGCAAGACATTTGTCCGAGGTGGTCATCATATAGCAGTGATGCTCGCAGTCGTACTGACGGAGCAGCGACGCGATGCGCTCGTACTGCGGGTCGGGGAACTCCGCGTCCCAGATCTTCACATGGATGTTGAAGATCGTCGTGCAGGCGAATTTTTTCAGGATCTCCTCGAACGTGACGATCGGCAGACCGCTGAAATGTCCGCCTGTCTTCACGCCGAAATCGAATTTCAGCAGCTCGTCGCAGGTGTAGTCCCAGACGTTTCCGTGACCGTTCGATACGCGGTCGAGAACCGGGTCATGGATCGACACCAGCTCGCCGTCCTTGGTCGACCAGATGTCGAACTCGATCTCGTTCGCGCCGAGCGCGACCGCCGCGCCGAACGCGGGCAGACTGTTTTCGGGCGCGACAGTCGAGAAGCCGCGGTGGGCGCAGATACGGGGGTAGGGCATGGAGCGGTCGTTCGGCACCATCATGCTTCCGCCGGGACGGTAGAGCCACGGACGGCGGCCCTCGTCGATGTATTCGTAGTGCGTCTTCGGCTGACCGCGGAATCCGGCGGGCTTGTAATACTTGTCGTGCGGGTCGATCTCGCAGACGGCAAGTCCGACGTCGTTCTTCATGTTGACGAGCATTTCACCCTTCGGCGAAACGATCATGCTGCACCCGCAGACCTCGGAGCCTTCGCCGAGCGAGACCGACGAGCGGACGAGATAGGCGTTTGTGTTGTAGGAAAGGAAGCGTCCGATAACGTCGAGCGCGTTGTGCGTGTCGGTACGCTGATGCGAGCAGCCGATGATGACGTCGACGTTCTGACGCGCGAGGGAAGCAAAGCCCTCGTACATATAGAAATCATAGCAGGTCATGAACCCGAAGCGGATGCCTTCGATCTCGACGGTATAGGGCTTTTCGTAGGAATAGCTGTACGAGCAGTCCATGCCGTTGCCGCCCTCATCGGGCGTTTTGACCTCAGAAGGAGCCGGATGAGCCTTGAAGTAGCGTCCGACGACGTTTCCTTTGCGGTCGAAGGCATAGGTGGTGTTGCGCCAGCCGTTTTCGGAGGGATAGGCAAAGTTGGCGAAGACGATCGCTTTGCAGCGGCGCGCCGTTTCGGCGACCTTTTTATATACGGTCTCGTTGTATCGTTCGATGGACGCATGGAACTCCTCCGCGTTCTTCGCGGCGGCGGGAATGTCGCAGTATTCGGGCAGGACGATCAGGTCCATGCTCTCGTCGCAGCGGTCGATCAGAGAGATCATGCCGTTAAAGCAGTCGGCGAGCTTTTCGGAATCGAAGGAATAATACGGCTGGATGATACAGGCTTTCATGAAATACTCCTTTCAGCGAAAAAGAAAAATCAAATCCCTGTCCGGGAAGAAAAATCGGAGACAGGAATTTGATTATGCCGGGAACCGGTCCCCGATCGCGGTCATGGAAAGAGCGCCGGTGCGCCGTCCGGTCCGAAGACCGGACGGCGGCTCAGGCGGGAACGGTTTACAGGACCGCTTTGCCATCGAAGATCTTGACGGCGTTGCCGGAGAGGTAGACCGCGTCGTTCGTGTAGCGGATCACGAGGTCGCCGCCCTTCAGCTTGACGGTGATGTCGGTGTTCTTCGCGCAGAAGCCGTTTTCAACGGCTGCGACGACGGCTGCGCACGCGCCGGAGCCGCACGCCCACGTTTCGCCGGAACCGCGCTCCCAGACGCGCATTTTCAGCGTGGTGGGGTTGAGGACCTTGATGAATTCGGTGTTGACGCGCTCCGGGAAGAGCGGGTCGTTTTCAAACTTCGGACCAAGCTCGTTCAGGTCGAGCTTGTCGATCGGGTCGTCCAGCTCGTCGCTGAATACGACGCAGTGCGGGTTGCCCATCGAGACGCAGGTGATGCGGTAGCGTCCGTCCGCAATGCGGACCGGTACGCCGACGGCGGAATCGCCGGGGAGCTTGACGGGGATGAGCGTCGGATGAAGCTCTGCCTTACCCATGTTGACGGTCGCCCAGCTGACCTCGCCGTTGACCTTTTCAACGGTGACTTCGATGATGCCGCTCAGCGTTTCGATCGTCACCTTGTCGCCCTTGACCAGACCGTTGTCGATCATGTACTTGGCGATGCAGCGTGCCGCATTGCCGCACATTCTGCCCTCGGTGCCGTCGAGGTTGAACATTCTCATCTTGACGTCAGCGACCTCGGACGGGCACATCAGGACCGCGCCGTCGCCGCCGATGCCGAAATGACGGTCTGCGAAGCGGATGGACAGACCTTCCGGATTATTGATCTTTTGTTTGAAGCAGTCGAAATAGATGTAGTCGTTGCCGCAGGCTTCCATCTTGACGAACTCGTAGGAAGTTTTCTCGGTGCGCATATCGTTGATGTTGACAAGCTCGGTGCAGGCCTGAGAATAGCGGCTTCTGAGACAGTCTGCGACGGCGTTCGCCGTGTCGATGGAGGTGAGGCAGGGGATCGCGCGCTCGACGGTCTTGCGGCGGATCTTAACGCTGTCGCGCGTCGGGATGCGTCCCTTTGCGGACGTGGAGATCACGTAGTCGATCCAGCCGCTCTCGATGAGCTTGAGCGTGTTGTATTCGCCTTCGTGGATCTTGTCGACGACCTTGACGCGCATACCGTATTCTTCGATGACCTTTGCGGTACCGCGGGTCGCATAGAGGTCGAAGCCGAGGTCGTAATACTTCTTCGCCGTTTCGCCGATCTCGGACTTGTCGCTGTCGCGGACGGTGATGAACACGCCGCCCTGCTTCTTCATCGTGTAGCCGGCTGCGACGAGACCCTTGTAGAGAGCTTCCTCGCGGGTGCTTGCGAGACCGAGCACTTCGCCGGTGGACTTCATTTCCGGTCCGAGGTGCGTATCGACGTTCATCAGCTTTTCAAACGAGAAGACCGGGACCTTGACGGCGACGTAAGGCGAACGCTTGTAGATGCCCGTACCGTAGCCCATGTCGCGCAGCTTTTCGCCGAGCATACAACGGGTCGCCAGATCGACCATCGGAACGCCTGTGACCTTGCTGATATACGGGATGGTACGGGAGGAACGCGGGTTGACCTCGATGACGTAAAGCTCATCCTTGTAGATCAGGTACTGAATGTTGACGAGCCCCTTGATCTTGAGCGAGACGGACAGCTTTTCGGTGCAGTCGAGGATGTCGTGACGCAGTTTGTCGTTGATGTTCCACGACGGGTAGACCGCGATGGAGTCGCCGGAGTGGATACCGGTGCGCTCGACGTGTTCCATGATGCCGGGGATGAGGATATCCTCGCCGTCGCAGATCGCGTCGACCTCAAGCTCGATGCCCATGAGGTATTTGTCGATCAGAACGGGGTTCTCGATGTTGTGGGACAGGATGATCGCCATGTATTCCCTGATGTCGTCGTCGGTGAAGGCGATGATCATGTTCTGTCCGCCGAGGACGTAGGAGGGACGCATCAGGACCGGATAACCGACGCGGTTGGCGACGCTCAGCGCTTCCTCGGTCGTCATGACGGTGAAGCCGATCGGACGCTTGATGTGATGCTCCTCCAGCAGCTCGTCGAAGCGCTCGCGGTCTTCCGCCGCGTCGATGGAATCGGCGGATGTGCCGAGAATGTTGACGCCCTTCGACGCCATGAACTTCGTGAGCTTGATCGCGGTCTGACCGCCGAACGCGACGACGACGCCGTAAGGCTTTTCGGTCTCGATGATGTTCATGACATCCTCGTTGGTCAGCGGCTCGAAGTAGAGACGGTCCGCCGTATCGAAGTCGGTCGAAACGGTCTCGGGGTTGTTGTTGACGATGACGACGTCATAGCCGGCTTTTTTCAGCGACCATACGCAGTGGACCGACGCATAATCGAACTCGATGCCCTGACCGATGCGGATCGGTCCGGAACCGAAGACGATGACGGTCTTCTTGGACTTTTCCTTGTGTTCCTCGATGAACTCGGCGGCTTCGTTTTCGTCGTCGTAGGTGGAGTAGAAGTAAGGCGTTTCAGCGGCGAACTCGGCTGCGCAGGTATCGACGACCTTGTAGACCGCCGGACGGTGCATTCCTGCGGGAAGGGGCGCGCCGGTCAGCTCCTCGATCAGCTTGTCGGGGTAGCCGAGCTTCTTGGCTTTGAGGTAGAGCGCCTTCGTGAGCGGTTCGGTGCGCAGAAGCTCCTCCATCGAAATGAGATTGCGGAGCTTTGCGAGGAACCATTCGTCGATCATCGTGATCTCGTGGATGGTCTCGATGCTCGTGCCGCGGCGCAGCGCTTCGTAGACGATGAACAGGCGCTCGTCGTCGACGTTGTGCAGACGCTCGGCGACCACATCGTCGGACAGCTCACGGTATTTCCTGTGCGACAGGCTGTTCATGCCGATCTCGACGCCGCGGACGGCTTTCATGATCGCCTGCTCGAAGGAGGTGCCGATCGCCATGACTTCGCCGGTCGCCTTCATCTGCGTGCCGAGGGTACGCTTCGCGTAAACGAACTTATCGAAGGGCCACTTCGGGAACTTGACGACGATATAGTCGATGGTCGGCTCAAAGCAGGCGTAGGTCGTACCGGTGACGGCGTTGAGGATCTCGGGAAGCGTGTAGCCGATGGCGATCTTCGCCGCGACCTTGGCGATCGGATAGCCGGTCGCCTTGGAAGCGAGCGCGGAGGAACGGGACACGCGGGGATTGACCTCGATGACCGCATATTCAAAGCTCTCGGGATGCAGCGCGAACTGGACGTTGCAGCCGCCCTCGATCTTCAGCTCTTCGATGATGGCGAGAGCTGCGGAGCGGAGCATCTGATATTCCTTGTCGGAGAGGGTGACGGCAGGCGCGACGACGATGCTGTCGCCCGTGTGGACGCCGACGGGGTCGACGTTTTCCATCGAGCAGATCGTGATGACGTTGCCTTTGCTGTCGCGCATGACCTCGAATTCGATTTCCTTCCAGCCTGCAACGCAGCGCTCGACGAGGATCTGATGGATCGGGGAGGAGCGCAGACCGTTATTGCAGATCTCGCGGAATTCTTCCTCGTTGTTGGCGATGCCGCCGCCCGTGCCGCCGAGCGTGAACGCCGGACGGATGATCAGCGGATAGCCGTTGGAAGCGGCGAATTCAAGCGCGGAGGGAAGATTGTTGACGACGACCGACGGGATGACCGGCTGACCGATCTTCATCATGGTGTCCTTGAAGATCTGACGGTCCTCCGCCTTGTCGATGGTGTCGGGACGTGCGCCGAGCAGCTGTACGTTCATCTTTTCGAGGAAGCCCTCGCGCGCGAGCTGCATGGAGAGGGTAAGTCCCGTCTGACCGCCCAGCGTGGAAAGAAGTCCGTCGGGACGTTCCTTTTCGATGATGCGCTTGATGGTCGGCAGCGTCAGCGGCTCGATGTAAACTTCGTCCGCCATGGCGTTGTCGGTCATGATGGTCGCGGGGTTGGAGTTGACGAGAACGACTTCAAGCCCGTCTTCCTTCAGAGCGCGGCACGCCTGCGTGCCGGCGTAGTCGAATTCGGCTGCCTGACCGATGACGATCGGTCCGGAACCGATGACCATGACTTTTTTCAGATTCTTATTTAACGGCATATCAGTTGTTACCCTCCATCATGGCAATAAAACGGTCGAACAGGAACTGCGTGTCAAGCGGTCCGCCCGACGCTTCGGGATGGAACTGAACGGAGAACGCGGGAATGGACGTGTAGTCGACGCCTTCACAGGTGCCGTCATTACCGTTCGTGAAGCTGACGGCGGCGCCTTCGGGGAGAGAGTCGCCGAGGACCGCGTAGCCATGGCTCTGCGCCGTGATGAAGACGCGGCGGTCGGACATCCGGATGGCGGGCTGATTTTCGCCGCGGTGACCGTACTTGAGCTTTTCGGTCTTCGCGCCCTGCGAAAGGGCGAGGAGCAGATGACCGAGACAGATGCCGAAGGTCGGGATCTTCTTTTCCATGACCCTGGCGATCTCGGCGACGATGGCAGCATTATGCTCCGGGTCGCCGGGACCGTTCGACAGCAGGATGCCGTCGGGATTCTTCGCAAGAATTTCTTCCGCAGTCGAATGAGCGGGCATGACGGTCACTTCGCAGCCGCGTTCGCACAGCCGGTCGAGGATGCCCTTCTTATAGCCGAAGTCCCAGAGAACGACGCGGTGCTTCGGGTCCTCGACGGGATAGACGGCGGGCGCTTCGGACGTGACGCTTTCGACCTCTCCGGTCAGCGTGAATGCGGCAAGCTCGGCTAAGATGCCGCTGACGTCGTCGGGAAGCTCGTGGACGATCTTGGCGTTCATGACGCCGACCTCACGGACGATCCGGGTGAGGGCGCGGGTATCGATGTCGCACAGACCGACGATGCCGTTGTCTCTCAAAAAAACGTCAAGAGGACCTTCACAGCGGAAATTGGAAGGCTCTTGACATACATCTCTGACAATATAGGCGCAAAGTGCGGTTCCTTTGCTTTCAAAATCGGACGGAATGACGCCGTAGTCGCCGGCAGAGGGGAAGGTCTGAATGACGATCTGCCCGAAATAACCGGGGTCCGTGAGGGTTTCAAGATACCCGGACATGGCGGTTGTAAAAACAAGTTCACCGATTGCGTCGGCTTCGCTGCCGAAGGAGCTGCCGGTGAAAACCTTGCCGTTCGCCAATACCAGATAGGCGGGTTTTGTCTGCATCGTGTTACCTCCGTAATACTTGAATTTGTAAGGCATTACCGCACAGTTCTGATGGTGCGATTGCGCCGTCAGATTTCCCGTCAGACGAAACAAATTGAGGAGGGCATAGTACCTCCTATGCCGACGAAATTTGTACAGTATGACGGGAAAGATGCAAGCAAGCGTGCCA
>JAZRXB010000122.1:0-23222 GCA_045600005.1 Eubacteriales bacterium
CCCCGTGTTTTGTCGCAAGGACGACCGACGCGCTTTTCGTGATCACGTTGTCAAATGCGCCGCCCTCGATGGAAATGAGCCGGAACATCCCGTTATCAACGGAAATCCGGAAAAGCATTTTTCCCATCAGATGGTTCGCCGAGGTGCGTCCCGTGCCGATGTCCGAGCCGGAGTGACCGCCGGTCAGACCGGAGATCGTGATGCGGAAGGTCTTCCACTTCTCGTCGTCCGGGTAAGCGATCCCCGTCAGTTTTTCGGCAGGGATCGTAACGCGCATTCGCGTGCCGCCCGCGCAGGAAACGGTGAACACGCCCTCGTCCTCCGAGTCGATGTTGAGCATTTTCCGCCCTTCAAGCTCCGAAACGTCGAGCGCGGCCGCGCCGTCCATGCCGGTCTCCTCGTCGACCGTGAAGACGCATTCGAGCGGCGGGTGCGGCAGCGTGTCGTCGTCCAGCACCGCGAGCGCCGCGGCTACGGCGATGAGATCGTCTCCGCCGAGCGAAGTGCCGTCCGCGCGGACCCATTCGCCGTCCGTGACGAGCCGGATGGGGTCCTTTGCGAGGTCGAGCGGGCAGTCCTCCGCCTTCGCGCACACCATGTCGAGATGTCCCTGTAAAATGACCGGCGAAGCGTTCTCATAGCCGGGCGACGCGGGCTTTTTGATGATGACATTGTTGAGGTCATCCTGCTTTGCCCAGAGCCCGCGCTCATGTGCGAACGTCATGCAAAGATCGCTGATCTGCTTCGTGTTCCCCGACCCGTGTGGGACCGAGGACAGCCATTCAAAAAATTCAAAGACCTTTGCGGGTCCAAGACCGGTTAAAACTGCCATACTGCGCTCCATTTCTGCCGTCTTGCGGCGTTCCATTGACTTTTCTTCGTAAAAGGGAAACAATTATACCACAAAAGTGAAAATCTGTCAAGGATTTTTTGTAAAAAGGTTGCAATTTCATTTCATTTGTGTTATAATGGACGCGGAATAATATGAGGGAAACGCTGAACAGGGTTTGATCAGCGCATCCCTGACAAAGGAGTGTAACACCATGATCTATTACGTATCGAACCTCGGTTCCGACCTTTCCGACGGTCTTACCCCCGAAACCGCATGGGCGACCATCGCCAAAGTCAACGCCTCGATCAAGGCGGGCGACGAAGTGCGCTTCCGTTCGGGCGACACCTTCTACGGGCGCGTCTTCCCGCCGCGCGGCGACGATCCCGCTTCCCCCACGACCTACACGAGCTGGGGCGAAGGCAAAAAGCCGACGATCAGTCAGTACAAGACCATCAAACCGGCCGCCTGGGAAAAGGCGGACGACAAAGTCTGGCGCGTCGACATGAAGAACACCGACAACTTCACCGGCAACGTCGATCAGCTCGACGCGAACGTCGGCTTCATGCTGATCTCCGGCACAGTTCGCGCCTACAAGCGCTTCAAGCTCGAAGACCTCGCCGGTCTGTGGGACTTCTTTAACGACGATCAGTACGTTTACGTGAAGACCGACGGCCGCCGTCCCGACGAGCTGTCCGACGACATCCGCTTCGCGTGCAACATCGGCTGCGTCGGCTTCACCGACTGCTTAAAGATCACGAACATCATCTTCAACGGCACCGGCGGACACGGCGTATCGGGCGTTGTCCACCACGCCTACATCGGCAACTGCGAGTTCCACAACCTCGGCGGCTCCCGTCTGCCCGGTTATCCGAACCCGACGACCCGTTACGGCAACGGCGTCGAGTGCTGGTCGAACTCCTGCGACGTCGTGGTCGAAAACTGCCGCTTCTCCGGCATTTTCGACGTCGCCATCACGATGCAGGGCAACAACGTCGTGACGAGCTGGACCGATATGTATTTCCGGGGCAACGTCATGTGGAACTGCCAGCAGTGCTTTGAGATCTGGTCGCGCGGCGACAAGCCGGACACCGGTTTCGTCAACTGCCACTTCGAGAACAATGTCTGCCTCGACTCCGGATACTGCTGGGGCTACGAGGTGCGTCCGAACAAGGGCGTATCGTCGCCGCTGCTCATCTACGGTCTTGAATGCCCGCTCTGCGACATCACCGTCACCGGCAACACCTTCTCGAACGCTCGCGTCTGCACCGTCTTCAAGTCTGGCGGCGTGAAGGACATCCCTGCCGACTATAAGATCTTCGGCAACACGATCCTCCGTCCCGCCGGACAGCCCATCGGCTGGTGCGGAGACACTCCCGACGATCAGGTCGCCGCTTTTGAAGCGAAGATCGCCGCCGACAACCTTGTCATGGACGTTGTTAAATACGAATGATCCCCAACCGAAAACCCTCGGGGCAGCCGTTCGGCTGCCCCGAGGGTTTTTGATCGTTCCGTTTGTTCAGGCGTTTCCGTTGAACTTCTTGATCGCTTCGAGCGCGGACGCTTCGTTAGAGGCGTACATCGACGCGAAGTCGGTGGAGCCTTCGTATACCAGCGAGCAGAAGCGGTCGGACAGCTGTCCCCAGCCGTAGTAAATGCCCAGATCGTAGGACCGCGACGCGAGGATCGCGTCGAGCATATCCGCCGACACGACGTCGCGTGTGTACTTGCCCTTCATCGCCACTTCATAGTAAGCCGGAATGACCGTCTTGCTCGATTCCGCCGCCCACGATTCGAGAATGATCGACGTGCGTTCGAGGTCGGAAACGGTCTTCGGGATGCACATGGCGGCGGCGATGTAGTTGACGGCGGCGTAGTAGCCGTCCTGCTTCTCATCGAGCTTCGGAGTAGGCAGAACGCCGAAGTCGATCCTGCTGTCGCGCATATCCTCCATGACGCTCATGCATTCGCCCATGAACAGCGCGTTGCCCGACGTGAAGACGCTGATCAGCTCAGCGTAGTTGTCGCTCGGCAGGAAGCCGACCGGCGCGGCGGTGCTGAACTTCTGCGCGGTCAGCGCGTAGCGGATCCAGTACGGCTGGAGACCGATCAGCGAATCAATGACGTCCAGCACGCGCTCGGTCTTCATCGTCAGCCCGATCTCACCGTTTTTGTCCGCGGTCGCAATGCGCTCGCCCGAGCCGACGTAACCCGCCGTGATCACGTAGTCGTGCGCGACCAGTCCCCAGCGGTCGGATTTGTCCATTTTGCTGTCGCCGTTGACGTCGCTCGTGACGGCTTTCGCCATTGCGGTCATCTTTTCGGTCGTCCATTTGCCGCTTTCCACGAGATCGTAAGGGTCGTCCAGCTTGAAATCCTCGATCATCTGCTTGTTGAAAACGTAGATCCAGATCGCGTCGAGGTTCGCCACCGTGATGTCCGAGAAGAACATATAGTTTTTGCCGTTGATGGCAAGCTCGTTTATGCAGCGCTGGTCGTACCACGGCTTGGTGAGGTCCATGTAAGGTAAGTCCTGTATCGGCGTGAGCAGCTCCGCCTGCGCCATCGTCGCGCCGTCGGTGATCGACGGCAGGATCACGTCGTATTCGTCCGAACCGGCTAAGATCGCGGTCTGCGCCGGACCTTTCACGTCGTAATTCTGCGCGCCGATGTGTTTGAATTTGACGTTCAGCTTCTCCGAGACCGCCAGATTCCGCTTGAAGATCGCGTCGTTGATGACCTCGCCGTTCTCCGATTCGACGGAAATGTCATAGTTTTCCCAGCCGCCGACGCGGGCAAGAACTCTGAATTCATAGCCGCCGAAGTCTGAATCCGGCACGTCGGCTTTCAGCTCGGTTTCGGTCGCCGCTTCGGTCGCGGCGGACGTTTCGCCGTCCCCGTCGTGATCCGAGACAGGCGCGGGCGCTTCGCCGCAGGCGGCGAGAAGCGTCAGCATGACGGCAAGCGTCAGTGATATCGCACGTTTCATTCTTTTCATTCCTTCCTGATCATTTCAGACTGTTCCTCTTTGAGAAACGGAGGATTTAACATTTTCGACCTTTTACCAACCCATCGCTTCGCGGATGTCTTCGGTCAGACGCTCCGCGAAATGCGCGTGAGCGCCGCGTCCGGGATGAGCGCGTGAGCCGACCTCAAGGTCGTCGGTGCGGGCAAGATCGGCGATGGTCAGCCGACGGTCGCCTGTTTCGTTCCGCCATTCCTCCGCCGCTTCGACCAGCTCCTCACCCAGCGCGCGGGTCTTTCCGTAGAAGCACCAGACGATCTGCGTGTCCGGGTTCGCCGTGCGGATGGCGGTGAGGAAACGCTTCGCCGCGTCCTGCACCTTCTTCACGTCCTCACAGAGCGGCCGACCGTCCGCGTCAAGACGCTGCTTGTGCGATACGCCTTCTGCATCCACCCATGCCGGATTCGAGAACGCGCCCCGGTCGTTCGCGCCGAGATTGACGACCGTCACGTCAGGGTGATCGTCGAAGTTGTACTTTTCGAGCGAGCCGAGCGCACGGTTCCCTTCGTCCCGCGCGCTGCCGCAGACCCGGTCGTAGATCGCCGGGATGTTGTTCCGAATGTCGTTGTTGTACGCGCAGTAAACGCCCCATCCGCCCATGGCGACCATGCTCCACCGCGCGTCGAGCGCTTTTGCGCACTCCACGCCGTAAAGTCCCTGCGAGCTGAATACGCCGGGCGCCCAGGACATCATTTCCTTCGGACCGCAGAGTCCTTCGCCCGCCGTCACCGAATCGCCCAGCACTTCGATGCAACGTGTCTTTTTCGCCACAGGAAGAAGCTCGCCGTCGCACAGCACGGCGCTCACGGCGATCGCCGTTCCCATCGGCTGGGTCTCGCGGTAAACGCGCAGCGCCAGCTTCACGCCGCCGGTGTTTCGAAGGATCGTGTAGACGTGTACGCCCCGTTCAAGCGGGAAGCGCAGCATCGTCGCGCCGTTCGCTTCGACGCGCAGATACCCTTCCGCGCTGTCGTACCGGCAGTCCACCTCAAGGTCGAGATCATTCGCCGTCGTCACAAATTCGACGGCCGAGCCGTTCCAGAAAAGCGGCAGACCCGCTTCGGGCAGCCTTGCCGGAACACGTCCGTAAACCGCGTATTTTCCTTCAAGCTCATGAATGTCAAAGCGTTTCAGTTCCATTTGTTCGTCTCCGTTTAACCTTTTCGATCTCACCGGACGAGCCTTTCGAGCGCGCGCTCAAAGGCTTCTTTCAACGCTTTTTCCGCGCCCGGTCCGACCGAATTCGTCTCCTCATAATGCCCCTTCGCGCCTTCGAGATAGGGCAGCGTTTCGTGAAGCACGAAATCGTCCTCCGGCAGGATGTAGCCGATCTCGTCGTCGCACAGTCCGACGACCACGAGCGTTTCCACGCCGTGCGAAGCCGCGATCTCACGCAGTCCGCCCTCGCCTTCGACCAGCTCCGGGAAGACCTCGCCCGGCAGAAGCGCCAGCGTTACGCCGCCCATCCGCATGATCGACAGCCCGGTCTCCATTTCGTAGCCGGAAAACGTGCGGCGCATCGGATTTTTCAGAATGCCGAGAAATTTGTAGTAAAGAAAGATCGAATTGTCGAGCGGAACCGAAAAGCGTTCGGTCACAAGCTCGACCTTGTTTTCAAGCGGCAGACCCGACCGCTCCGACAGGACAAAATCCGCCATATAGTTTCCGGTCAGCAGGAGATTTTGCTCCGCGTCAAACGGCTCGGCAAGCTCCCTTGTCATGATGAGCCCGCCGATCGCCGACTGGAAAAAGATCGTCCGCCCGCCCTGACGCGCCGCGATCTCGTCTGCCATCGCGCCCGGATAATCCCGGCTCAGAAGCGTGTTCGCACCGCGCAGCGATTCGGCGTGCGCCGCGTAGATCACGATCCGGATCGCGTCGGGAGTCGATGTTCCGCTTCCCTTCATTCTCGGCTCGTCCGGCGTGAAAACGATCTGATAAAGATTCGTGTCGTAGATCTGCGGGTCGCGCGAATCGCGCTGGAGATCGCCGCGCAGCTCAGGCAGAACGTTCTGCCCTTCGCCGGTCGGCGTGACAAGGAAGGACAGCGAGCCGGGTTGGCGGTCGTTATAGGCGGCTTCGGCGGCTTCGGCGCAGGCTTCGATGAGATCATTCATGAATTCCGGATTCTTTCCGTCGACCGCGATGGGTCCCCACAGACCGAGCGTATCAAGTCCCGCGTGGTCGTGCGTCGAGGCGACGTGTACCGCTTCGCAGCCGGTCGACCGGACAAAATCCGCCAGACGTTCGCGGATATCCTCAACCGTCGCGGACGAAAGTCCCACGCAGTCGACCGAGAGAAGCAGGACGCCGTGTTCCCCATAGCCGAGCCAGACCGCGCTGACGCGCTGTAAGTCGCGCACGCCGGTGATCTCCCGTCCGTTGTGATAGCCCGCGATGTAGAGGGGACCGTCTTCGGGAAGAGCAATTTCCGCACTCCCGAAGCCCGCCGAAAGGCTCCCCGCCATCGTCCGCTTCCCCGTCTCACCCGACGCGCAGGAGAGAAGCAGAGAGAATATCGTCAGAAGCATCAGAAGGAAAGCGGTTTTTCTCATAATCCCGCAAGTCCTCCCGCCTTCACATAGTCGATCAGCGAAAACAGCACGTCGATGAAAAACACGCCGTTGACGTGCGCGAACAGGACCGACAGCAGGAGCGTGCCGATCCCTCCGAGCAGCGCCAGCAAAACCTTCGCCCGGCGCGTTTTCATTTTTCCCCAGAAAAAGACGATCAGGATCGCCGACGCACCGATGATCAGAAACGGCGGCAGGATCAGCGCGTCTTCCAGCGCGCGGAAGATCAGGGCGAACATCGGCGAAAAGGTCAGCGCACGCCATAGATTGCGCACCGAAAGATCGGCTGCCGCCCAGAAAAATGCGAGCAGAAGGAAAACCGCGAGCGGTCTCAGCAGCCATTTTCCGCTCTGCCGACCGGTTCCCCCGCTGCTTTCATCGTTTTTTGACATGGAAAACTCTTACGCCACCGGTGCGATCAGCACTCTGCCCGTGCCGCGGTAGACGTTGACCAGTCCTTCCTTCGACGCGGCGGAGCCGATGAGCGTCTTCGTCGTCCGCTCGACCGTGAAGGCGAGCGAGCTCGACCACGCGATCGCCATGTTGCCGTCGATCTTCAGCACGTCGTTCTGTAACTGGACTTCGATCAGCTCGGCGCGCGGCACGGGACTTTCGAGAACGGCGACGCCTTCGCCGGACAGCGCGGTGTTGAAAAGTCCCTCGCCGCCCAGTACGGCGGAGGAAACGCTGGACCGCGCGGTCACGCTGAGCTTCACCGTGTCGTCGCAGGCGAGGAACATCCCGTCTTCGATGACGAGCTTGCCTTCCCAGCGGCTCAGATCCTCAAACAGGATGTATTTGTAGGTCGGTTCCAGCACGAGATAGCCGCTTCCGCGATAGAGCGGCTTGATCGCGCTCTCGCCCGTCACCTTGCCGCCGACGACCTTGCGCATGAAATCGCCCGCGCCGGACAGATTCGTCCCCGCTTCGATGTTGCCCACCATCAGCTGCATCGCGCCCGCCTGCGTCACGACGCCGTTACCGTTCAGTTCGGCGACGACCTGACGGCGGCGGATGTTCATCTGAGCCGAGAAATAGGCGTTCTGCGCCTGCGTGGGGTTCGTGGAGATGTCGCGTTCGTACTCGACGAGCGAATAGCAGCCCGCCTGGTCGACGACTTTTCTGACGTCCGATTTTAACAGAAGATTGGTTCCGATCATGATGATTCTCCTTTTAATTTAATAATAAAATTGTGATATCGTTTACATTCGTCCCGGTCGGACCGGTGAAGACCAGACCGCCGCAGGCGGAAAGCGCCGTGTAAGCGTCGTTGTCTTCGAGCGCGGCAGAAAGATCGATCCCCTTTTCGCGGAGGAGCGCCGCCGTTTCGCCGCTGACGATGCCGCCCGCCGCGTCGGTCGGACCGTCCGTGCCGTCCGAGCCGAGCGAGACGAGACAGGCGTCAAGTCCTTCCAGACCTTCCGCCGCCGCGAGCGCCAGCTCCTGATTGCGTCCGCCCTTCCCGTGACCTTTCACGCGGACGACCGTTTCGCCGCCGACGAGATAGGCGCGCTTCACGCCGGACGCGCTCTGCGTGCGTGCGGCAGACGCGAGGAAACGTCCGACCTCCCGCGCTTCGCCGGATGCGCAGTCGGTCAGCAGGATCGGCTCGTATCCGAGAGAGCGTGCGATATCCGCCGCGTCCCGGCAGAGCTTGCGCACGCCGCCGGTGATCGTCGTGCTGACGTTCGGCAGTTCCTTCGGCGTCGGAGCCGTCAGAAGCGCACGAAGCTCTCCCGGCAGACCCGGCAGATATTTTTCCGCGATGCGTTCTGCGTCCGCGGCGGTCGAAGCGTCGGGATACGCGGGACCGGACGCGATCACGTCCGGCGGGTCGCCCAGAACATCGGACAGCAGGATCGCTTCGACCCTTGCCGGTGCGCAGAGCGCGCCGAAGCGTCCGCCCTTCACCGCCGACAGGCGCCTGCGGATGGTGTTGATCTCGCCGATCGACGCGCCGGCGCGAAGCAGCTTTTCCGTGACGCCGGCGAGCGTTTCGAGCGGGACGAGCGGCTTTTCAAACACCGCCGAGCCTCCGCCCGACACGAGGAACAGCACGCGGTCGCGCCCGTCAAGCCCCTTCACCGCTTCCATCGCGGCTTCGGCGCCGCGCACACTGTTTTCGTCCGGGACCGGATGCCCCGCTTCCACGACGGTCAGCCTTCCGAGCGGTCCCTTCGCGTGACCGTATTTCGTGACGACAACGCCGGTCACTGTGTCGTCCTGCAAAAAGTCGAGCGCTGCCTTTGCCATCTGCCACGCCGCCTTGCCGATCGCAACAAGAACCGTTTTCCCGTTCGGATCGGCGGGAGGGAGAGCGGCGAGCGTCGCCTTCACCGCCGCGTCGGGCAGCGAGAGAGCGACCGCTCCTTTCGCGGCTGCCAGCGCGTCCGCGCAGAGCGCCGCTGTTTTTTCATGTGAGAGCATCCGAATCCTCCTCGAGAAATGATCATATAATATCATACCATGAATGCGCCGTTTTTTCAAGGTTTTTCTGTAAATTCACAAAAATTCTTGACTTTGCCGGGGAAATGTGGTATCCTTATGATGATCAAACGGGCGAAACCAACGTCCGCCGTCCCCTTTTATAATAAGGAAGGAAACCATCATGAACATCACTGCCGAATCTCCCCGTATCATCTGCTCGAACCCGCTCAGCATCCATTCCTATTTCGGCTGGCCCACGGTCGCCCGCCTTGCGGACGGTTCGCTTGCGGCGGTCGCAAGCGGTTTCCGTCTCCGCCACGTCTGCCCGTTCGGAAAAGTCGTCCTCTGCCGGAGCTTTGACGAGGGCGAAAGCTGGACGAAGCCCGAGATCCTTCTCGACACGCCGCTCGACGACCGCGATGCGGGCATCCTGCCCTTCGGTAAAAACCGCGTCATCGTCACGAGCTTCAACAACACTCCCGCCTTTCAGCGCGAGTGGGCGAAGGACGACGCTTACATCAACGCCTACCTCGACCGCATCGAAAAACGGGACGATCTGAAAAACTTCCTCGGCTCGACCTACGTGCTGAGCGAGGACGGCGGACGCACGTTCGGCGGAATGCATATTTCGCCGGTCACGTCGCCGCACGGACCGATGGAGACGCGCGACGGGCGCGTATTGTGGGTCGGACGCTTCTTTGACGGCGTGTACGGCTCCGAGCCGAACGAACACGTCGGCTGCTGTGAGCTGATGCCGGACGACACCTTCAAGGTCATCGGCACGATCCCGGACGTCTCGCCCGACCTTCTGTCCTGCGAGCCGCACGCCATCGAGACGGCGGACGGAAAGATCCTCGTCCACATCCGCGTGCAGAACCGCGAGACCTTCACGATCTGTCAGTCGGTCTCGTCGGACGGCGGGCATACGTTCAGCGCGCCGCGTCAGCTGCTCGGACAGCGCGGCGGCTCTCCCGCGCACCTCATCCGCGTCGGGGACGCGCTCGTCTCGGTCTACGGGTATCGGGAAAAGCCGTTCGGACTGCGCTTCATGGTCTCGCGCGACGAGGGCGAAACGTGGGATACCGATCACGTGCTGTACGACGCTTCCCCTGACTCCGACCTCGGCTATCCGGCGACCGTCATGCTTCGGGACGGCTCTCTGCTGACCGTTTTCTACTGTCATCCCGCGTCCGGCGAACCGGCGGTCATCATGGAGATCAGGTGGCGGCTGACAATCTGACGTCTCTGCCGCCCGCAAAACACAGTTTTTCGACTGAAATCATTCATTAAGGAGGATTCGGACATGGATCTCTACGGAATGTCGTCTCAGTATTACGACTACAACCCGAAATACCGCGTACCCGACAAGCTCTTCACACCGCTTCACGGCGTGAAGCTGACCGGCGGACTGTTCCGCGACGCCTTTGACAACGCGGGACGCTTCCTGTTAAACCAGCTCGACCCCGACCGCACGCGCTACTGGTTCGACCAGAAGGCGGGCAGACCGACCGACGCGATCCCTTACATCGGTCACTTTGAATGGAACATCCGCAGCCAGACCGCTTCGACCGTGCTGATGGGTCTCGGCAATATGCTGCGCTGGGAAGAAAACGGCGAAATGCGCGCCGAGGTCGAAAAGGTCCTCGACTACATCGAGGAGGATCAGGAGACGAACGGTTTCCTTCTCCCGATCGAAAAGGACCAGTTCGCGTACCGGGAATACCCGCATTACGTGCGCATCTGGATGAACTACGCTCTGCTCGCCGCCGCCAACAGCGGCTCGAAGCGCGCGTTCCGTATGCTCCGCCTGTGGCAGGACTGGTTCAACCGCTGCCCCGACCTCAAGGTCATCAAGTACCTTGAGCTTGCGTTTCAGGCGGTCGTCGGCTCGACCATCGTCTACAACTCCGAGATCGGCGTGGACGAGGACATGGAGATCACCCGCGAATACTACGAGGAGCCGTGGCGTCTGGCGCAGTTCCTCAGCCATGAGCGCGAAGCCGTCTACACCCGCAATCAGCCGGGTCACGAGCCGCACCCGCACGGCACCGAGCTGGAAGCCTACGAAGGCTATCTCGACCTCTACCGCTACACCGGCGCGCCCTATTACCTGAACGCCGTGCGCGACGTCGTGTCCGCGTACAAGGCGGAATGGCAGCATCCGGGCGGAGGCATCATCATGTGCGAGCATCTGCGCGGCAACGCCGTCCGCAAATACGCGCTCTGGTACACGCAGGACCACACCTACAACGAGATCTGCGCGTCCTCGTTCTGGCTCGGTATCCATCAGCGTCTGCACCGCCTGTTCCCCGACGTCGAAGCCTACACGTTCGAGGTCGAGCAGACGATCTACAACTGCATCATCGCCGCACAGAAGGGAGACGCCGACTTCACGAGCTTCACCTACCTCGACGAGCGCAAGCGCCCGCCGATCCGTCCGAACCACTGCTGCGTCGGCATCGGCTCGAAGATCATCGGCTGCCTGCCTGAGTACGTGTTCACGCTCGACAAGCATACGCTGTCGCTCGACCTTTACGCTTCCGCCGAGCTGAAATGGCAGACCGCGCACCAGACGATCACCGTCACCGAAACGACCGACTATCCGGCAAACGGAAAGGTCAGCGTGAAATTCGATATGCCGGCGGCAGAGGGCTTCGACGTGCGCGTCCGCATCCCGCAGTACGCCGCGTCCGACGTGACGCTTTACGTCAACGGCACGCCCGCAGGGGTCGGCAAGCCGGGGACCTATCAGGTCCTCTACCGGAACTGGGAGCCGGGCGACGTGCTGTCGTTCGAGATCCCGTTCGCGTTCCGCGTGTATCCGTACCGCGGCGAAGACAAGCTCGAAGGCTGTCGCCGCTTCGCGTACTCCTATGGTCCCTGCCTGCTCGCGTTCGCCGCGGGCGACGACAGCAAGAATCTCATTCTCGAAGGCGACCCCTACGCGCTGCCCGGAAAGCTCCGTCTGCACGACGAAGGCTTCGCCGACGGGAACTGGGCGTTCACGCTCGAAGGCGCGGAGAACGTCTCCGTCGTTCCCTACCACACGATCTGCGAGGAACGCTTCACCTGCTTCCCGCATTTCAGATGATCGGAGGATAACGTCATGATCCGCTATGAACTGAACTATAAATACGGTTATCTGACCTTAGGACGCGCGCACGAAGTCGTCGGCGAGATCGTCGTTCCCGCCGAGCTGAACGGCCAGAAGGTCGGACGCATGGAGGAGACCTTCCGCGAATGCTGTGAGCTGACCGGCGCGGTCCTGCCCGAAACGCTCGACGAGATCGGCGAAGCGCTCTTCTCCGACTGTCACGGTCTCAAAACCTTCACCATTCAGCCGCACATCCGCGCGCTGCTCGACCGCGCGTTCTGCACCTGCCGCAATCTCGAATCGGTCGTTGTTCCTCCCTCCGTGAAGGAGATCGGACGCGAAGCGTTCTACGGCTGCGAAGCGCTCAGGGAGATCGACCTGCCCGGCGTCGAAACGCTCGGCGCGGGCGCGTTCTACGGCGATTTCGCGCTTGAAAAGGTCACGCTCGGCGAAAAGCTGACTTCGATCCCCTGCGGCGCGTTCGGTTACTGCAAGTCGTTAAAGGAAGTGACCGTCCCGGACAGCGTGGAGAAGATCCACCCATATGCGTTCGAGTATTCGGCCGTCGAAACGGTTTCTGTTCCCGCGAAGCTCGCCGGCGTGAAGCTCGAAAAGTGCGCGGCAAAGATCGTCGTGCGCTGAGCTTTCCACCTGAAAAGTTACCCGAATCGGCACAGCAAAACCGACCGGAGGTGAATCCTCCGGTCGTTTTTCTGTTTATTTTCAGGCTTTGACCGCGGCGCGGGCTTCCATGCGGCACTCGACCACATTCAGGACCGTTTCGCCGTCGATCTGCATGGCGACGGGACGGTCGAACGCCACCGTGACCGATTTTCCGGTGTAAACCGTGAAAAGCTCCGTGTGTTTCAGATGCTCACCCTTGAAGATCGACGGGAACACGCAGAGCGTTTTGAGTATGCCCGACGTGTGGAACACGCCCACCGACAGCTCCCCGCTCTTCCTATCCTGATCGGGCGTGATCATCATGCCGCCGCCGTAAAAGCGTCCTTTCATCGTCGGCGCGAGCCAGACCTTATCGTAGTGGAACGACTGTCCGTCGACCGTCACGTCGGCGGCGGTCGCCTTGTAGTGGAACAGGATGCCCTTGATCGCGATGCCCGCGTAATCGACCGGCTTGTCCGACTGCTCGCGCAGCCTGTCGCCGACCTCGCAGCAATAGCCGTCGATGCCGTAGCCAATGCCGTTCAGGAAGCGCTGCGGCTTCGTTTCCTTCCCGTTCGAGGTGCGCGCGGTGACGACCGGAAGGTCGGCGAGGTAGGGTTTCAGATCGAACGGTTTGTCGGTCGGCTCGCCGTAAAAGCGCGATACGTCCGCCAGAAAATCGTTTCCGCTTCCTGCAGCGAAATAGTCGAGCTTCGCCCGGAGCGTCAGCCCCGCTGAGTCGTTGATGAAGCGGTTGATCGTTCCGTCGCCGCCGCAGAGGACCACGCGGTCGTCCTCCGTGAGCCGTCCGAACAGCGCTTCGTATCCGTTGAGCGTTGTCATGTCGAGAAGCTCCGCTCCCTCGATGGTTCCGGCGAGCGCTTCGGCGCGCGTTTTTCCGTTCCCGTTTCCCGAAAGCGGATTGTACAGAATGATGGTCATAATGTCAAATTCCCCTCGTTTTCCCGTCATATTGACAGTATTATACCACAAATGCTTTATTCTGTCAATCGTTTATCTGCTGAACTGTCAAAAATTCACGCATTTGTTACGGGAAAGATGCAGTTTCGACAAATATGCGGAAATCGCCGGACGTTTCCGTCCGGCGTCCTGTTTCACCCGTGTTTTTTTCCTGTCCGCGCCGTCCAGACGCCCGCGCTGACCAGCAGAATGGCAGCCCAGTACTGGATCTTCAGGATGTTTTCGCCGAGCAGCAGCCCCGACGTCAGCACGGCGAACACCGGGATCGTCATTTTGAGAACCGCCAGCTCGGACGTGTCGGCGGCTCTCGACAGCACCAGCCATAGCGTATAAGCCGTCACCGACGCGGCGATCAGTCCGATGAACGCCGCGAGCGGTCTGCCGCTGATCGAATTGAACCGTCCGCCCGTCACCAGTCCCGCCGTCATCAGAAGCGCGCCGCCGAACAGCTGCTGCCAGCCCGAAAGCAGGATCGGGTCGGTCTTCCCCGCCGCTCGCTTCGAGATCATGTCGCCCGTCGCCGCGCAGAGCGACGCCGCCAGCACGAAGCCCTCTCCGTTCCACGCGAAGCCCATTTCGCCCAGCGGCAGATTGCACAGCACCATGCCCGAAAAGCCGAGCAGACAGCCGATCCCCTTGCGCAGATTCATCCGGTCGTTTTTGTAAAACAGTCCCGACAGCAGGATCACGCCGAAAATGCCCATCTGTTTGAGGATCGAGCTTTTCGCCCCGGTACAGTTGGAAAGTCCGATGTACATGAACGTGTAGTGAAGTCCCGTCAGCGTCAGTCCGAGCGCGGCGACCCGTCCCCAGTCGCTCTTTCGCGGCAGAGCGGGGACCTTTCCCGTCACGCGGCTGCGCACCGCGTTCGCCGCGGCGATCAGTCCGCCCGAAATGAGGAAGCGCGCGCCGGCGAATACCAGAAGGTTCGGCACGCTCCGGTCGGCAAGTCCCTCGTTTCCGACCTTGACGAGCGGATAGGAGACGCCCCACAGGAACGTGGCGATCAGCGCCAGCAGAGGGACGAAGCGGCGAAGCGCCGACTGATGAAAATGCCCTGCCGGACCCCGCCCATTTTGGGCGCGGTCCGGCGTTTTTGTGTCATTTTTTTCGATTTCTGTCATATTATTTTTCATTTTCCACTCGGAATTTTCATTTTCCACTCAGAATGTTCCAGGATTTGTCAAGCGCGGTCTGCCAGCCGTCCATCTTGGACGCGACGGTCGAAGACCACTGACCTTCCTTCTTGCCTAAGAGAAGGTCCTTCATGAGACCGGTCATCGCGCCGGTCTGTTCACTGTAATAACCGGCAACGTCCATGTAGAGGTTCGAGCGGAGCAGATCGAAGACCCTGCTCATGTTGTCGTCCTCGGAGTAGCGCACCTTCAGCGTCGTCTCAAAATACTCCGGCTGGACCATACGGTAGCAGGCGGACGACCATGCCTCGAACACAGCGCTGCACAGATCGGCGTCGCAGGTGACGGGAAGCGAAAAGTAGGCTTCGCGCTGAGACGAGCTGATGTAATCCTCCTGCGTTTCGTCGAACATCGGATAGGGCAGGATGCCGTAGCCGAACTTCGCGTCGCCGATGATCGTGGGCGCGTCGCCGACCAGCGAGCAGGAGAACATGGCGCGTCCGTCAATGAACGCATTGTCGGCGTAGTTGCCGGTCACGGTCTGAACGTGATCGGGCTGTGCCGAGTTGCCTGTGCCGGGAAGCGAACCGGGATTCTTAAAGATCAGCGAGTAGCATTTGTCAAAAACGTCGGCGGCGCGTTCGTTTCCGATGGGGATCTCATAGCCGTCCGTTCCCTTGACGACGACCTTGCAGCCCGCGCCGTACTGAAAACCGATGTACTTGTTCGCGTCGCCGAAGGTCAGACCGTAGTTGTCCGAAAGGTCGGCGGTCGAGTCGCCGTTCAGGTCGCGCCAGCCAAGCTCCGCCAGCTCGTTTAACTTATCGAGCGTCCACGTGTGGTCGTCGAGCATTTTGTACGGGTCGCCCACGCCGAAGTCGTCCAGCTGATCCTGATTGAAGAACACGCAGAACGTATGCTTGATCTGCGAAAGCGAGCCGTCGCCGGTCGTCGACCAGACCGCGCCGCCCGGCATGAAATCGAGCGCGTACTGGTTCCACCACGGCTTTGTGAAGTCGATGTACTTCGTTTGGCTCATATCGAGCAGATATTCGTCTTCCTCGTTCATGTAATTGAGATTGCGTCCGGTCAGAAGGTCATACGCGCGGTCGCCGGTCATGATGTCCTTCGCCACGAGATCGGAGTAGGTGGAGCGGTCGTTGTAGGCGAATTCGTAGCGGATGAAGTCGAGCTTGACGTTCAGCCGTTCCTCGATCGAACGGGCCGCGCCGTAAACCGCGTCGTTCATGCGCTCGCCGGTCTCCTCCTCGGCATAGAAATCGTTCCAGTATGCGCTCTGATAGTCGCCGATGAGCCAGTGGACTTCCTTTCCGCCGAAATCGAGATCATCCGGCAGACTGTCGGCGAGGAAGCGGGACGTTTCAGGCGCGCTCGTTTCCTCGGGCTGCGTCGTGTCGGACGTGCCGGCGGGCGTTTCGGTCCCGCCGCAGGACGCGGTGAGAAGCAGGGTCATGAGCAGAAATGCAGAAAGCGTTCTTTTCATATCGGATGCCTTTCCAAGGAGGCGCTGAACAGAGCTGATTTCAGCGAAAAATTCCGCAAACACCGGCATTTCTGCGCCGGTTTCCCGATCAGGTCAGCGTATCCTCACATTCAGTTATTGTTTGTTTTTTCAAAAGCCGATCAGCGGTCAGTCAGCCGCCTCGTTCGTCTCGCACTCCTTGATGAAAGCGTCCTGAAGGACCTTTTCCAGCTCGACGAAATAGACGTTCCAGCCGCACACGCGGATCTGTAAATTCCGGTACTTTTCCGGGTGAGCCTGCGCGTCGCGGAGCATTTCGGCGGAGAAGATGTTGAACTGGATCGAGTGACCGCCGCGTCCGAAGTAAGCGCGGACCAGTCCGCGGAACGCCGCCAGTCCGTCCTCGCCCGCCACTGCCGACGGGTGAAGCACCGCATCCGCCATGCCCGCGTGCGGGAAATCGGTGAAGTCGATCTTCGACAGCGAGCCGAGGAACGCCGTCACGCCCTTCTTTTCCATGCCGTAAACGCCCGACATATTCTTGGAGATCGGTTCCCCCGCCCTGCGTCCGTCGGGAGTTGCCTTCATCAGCACGCCGAAGCGGACGTTCTTGTCGATGGAAAGCGTTCCGAGCTTCCAGAAACCGCGCCCGTAAGCCGTTTCCCGACCGTTCGGCACGCCGTTGACGCGCAAAGCGAAGGTCTTGCAGAGCGAGACCATCAGCTCATCCGCACGGTCAGAGCCGTTGCCGTACTTTTCGCCGTCCGCCAGAATCGCGGCGCGGAGATCCTCGTATCCCGCCCAGTCGGCCTTGAGCGCGTCGAGCATTCCTTCGAGCGTGATGCGCTTTTCCTCAAAGACGAACCTCCGGATGGCGCAGAGACTGTCGACCAGCGTCGCCAGTCCCGCGATGGTGTAGATCGTCGTGTTGTACTTCATGCCGCGCGCGTAGCCGTCCACGCCCTGCGCGAGCGCGTCGGTCATCGTGCCGGTGTAAAGGTTCGACGGGCTGATGAATTCGAGATACTTCTCCCAGTTGCCGATGATGCTGCGCACCTTTTCAAACACCTCGTCGAACACCTCAAGATAACCCGCAAGGAATTCGTCGAAGCTGTCATAGCGGCGATTCTTCGCTTCCAGCACGCGCGCGCCGGTCGTGAGACATACGCCGTCGGTCAGCTCGTATTCCAGCAGCTTCGGCAGAGAGACGCGCACCGGGATCGTCTTGACCTCGTGGTCCTTCACCGTGAAGTCCCAGCAGCCGCTCATCAGATTCGTCCGCGCTTCGGAAAGCGGAACGCCGAGCTTGACCAGAGACGCCGCCGCGTTGTCGTCGTTCATGACCGAAATGCTCGAATTGCCGCGCCGGATGGTCTCCAGCACCGCGTCCAGGAAAGCGTCCGGCGTGTTCGCGCCGATCTTCGCCTGTAATTTCGGGTTCGGCACCTCGGCAAGGTTGTAGGCTTCGAGCGCGAGATAGGACAGGTCGTTTACGATGCAGTTCCCTTTCTCATCCACGCCGCCGAGGTACATCGGCTGCTGATACGCGACGCGGAAGCTGTGGAATTCGAGCATGAAATAGGCGAAAAGATCGCGCATTTCGTCCCTTGTGTACCTGCCTTCGGCAAGGTCGCGCTCGACGAAGGGACGGTAAAGCTGATCGAGCCCGCCCATCGTGCGCACACGCTGGCAGTCGATGTTCTCCTGCACGTACCAGACGAGCCAGCCCATCAGCATGGCTTCGTAGGTGTCGGCAGGCGGCGCGTCGTGCAGATGAAGCAGCGCGTTTTTCGTCGGATGACCGTCGGGATACGCGCCCGCGAGCCGGAGCAGGAACGCGAGGACCGCTTCATACGCAAGCTCTACGCCGTCGAACACGTCGCTCTGCTCCTTCGTGATCGCTTCGCCGAACGACGCGCGGTATTCCTTCGCCCGTTTCAGGATGCCGGAATAGCCGAGTGCGAACAGATCGTCCCAGCACGGGGTCGAGTGGTTGTAATCAATGTAGAATTCGTTGAGCAGATAATTCCGCGCAGTCTTCACGAACGCCGCGTCCTCCGGACGGTTGAGCGTTTCGCCAAGCTCCGCCTGCCATTTCGCGTTCAGCGAGTTGAGGATCTTGTTGTAGTGGCAGCCGATGTCGAGAATCGGGTCCATCTTCTGCGCTTCGAGCGCAAGTCCGAACGGGTCGTCCGGGCAGACAACCAGCGGCGCGTTTTCGAGGATATAGCGCAGAGCCATTGCCTTGACGACGGGGTGCGAGCCGGTCAGCGTGCCGACATACGCCATCACGTCGGCGCGGAAGGCGTCAAAGCGCGCGAACGCTTCGGGGTTGTGCCACGCTCTGACGTAGCGGTCGATCAGCTCGCCGCGCATGGCAGGAAAAGGTTTCCAGTACATAACCGTGTCCTTTCTGAATCATGATTCTGAACACTATTATAGCTTTTTTTTGCGTCCTGTCAATGGAATTTTGAACGATGTGTACTTTTCGCCGTGCAATATTCTTGACAAACGCGCAAAACGCTGTTATAATGAAGACAGCCCGGCAAAGTTTCCGCATCCCGGACGGAAGCCTGCCTGAGCGTCATACCGCCTGAAAAACGGTCAGAGCCGACCTTTTTCGACCGTTTCCGGGAACATCTGCCGAAACCGAAAGGAGCCGTCTGTCATGAACGATCTTTTTTCGCAGAGCATCCGCGTCGTCAGCATCCGCGACATCAAACGGGTCAACAGCATACTGAACTACGTCGAGAAAAACAACCCCGACCGTCCCGACCACGGACTGATCTACAAGGTGAGCGGTCACGTCCGCTATCACATCGGCAGTCAGGTGTTGGACTTTTCGCCCGGCATGGTCTGCTATCTGCCCAAGGGGATCAGCTACGTCATCGAGCGCCCGGAGCCGGGCGAAGCCATCCGCATCAGCTTCGACACGGCGGACGAGCTGGACGCCGCGCCCTTCTCCGCGCTCTACCCGAACAGCGCCGCGTTTGAAACGCTGTTCACGCGCATCGTCGCGGTCAGCAAAACGAGCGTCAGCCCGTTCGACTACCGCGTCGTTTCGATCCTGTATGAGATCCTCGCGCTCTTGCAGGCGGCGCGCTCCTCCTACGTCTCGTTCGCGCAGAAATCGCGCATCGAACGCGCCGCCGCCCGTCTGCGCGAAAGCTACGCGGACAGTCAGCTGTCGCCCGCTGCGCTGGCGGACGAGCTTGGGCTGTCGGTCTCGGGACTTCGCAGCGGCTTCGGACGGGTCTACGGGATGCCGCCGGTGCGCTACCTCGGACAGCTGCGCGTCAACGCCGCCAAGGAGCTTCTCTGCTCGACCGATCTGTCCATCGCCGAGATCGCCGCGCGGACCGGCTTTTCCGACCGATTCTATTTTTCCAAGTTCTTCCACCGTTTCTGCGGCGTTTCGCCGGGCGATTACCGGAGAATGATGCTGTAAACCGTTTCCGCCGGAACCGATCTGCCGGACGTGTCGTTTTCTCCTGAACAAAAGTACAAAGCGCGTTTTCATGCCGGGTTTTGTACTTTTTTCGTTAAGGCGTTCCGCGTCAGCCGAGCGTTTCGATCAGCTCCGCCGCGCGATACAGGATCTCCCGCACGTCCCGTTTGACCGGAGCCATCTCGGCGAGCGGGAGCATATAGAAGCGTTCGCGGTTCTCGTTCACCGCCCGCGTCACCGCGTCCATGTCGATGCGCGAGCGGTCGAAGGGCTTGTCGGACAGAACGCTCAGCGCATCCTGCGCGGCGTCGAGCAGGATCCTGATCTCGGGCGTATAGAGGTACGCCGCGTTCTCGTAGATGTACGCGCGGCAGTAGCCGTTTTCGGCGTTCTGTTTGAGCGTCGCTTCAAAATTCGGGTTCGTTTCGGTCACGCGGCGCAGTCCGAGCAGCGTCTCGTAAAGCGAATAGTCCTCGTGCGTGCCGAGCAGATCGGCGAGCGCGGCGATCAGACCGACCGCCTTTTCGCGCCGTTCGGAGAATTTCTCCCGGTCGCCCGCCGCGAACGCGGTCTCGCAGAGCATCAGCGAAGCGTCGGTGAAGCGCCCGAGGATCGTCCGCGCAAGGTCGCAGACGTCGCGGCGCAGGAATTCGTCCCCCGCCGTTTCCATCCGCGCCAGCCGACGCAGGATCTCGACCGCGTTCCCGCGAAGCGCCAGCGCGCCGTCGAGCCAGCTTTTCCGCCGCGCGCCGGCGTCCGCCGGGAAGGTCACGCGCCGGATCGCCAGCGGGAACAGCTCGTTGCCGGTCTGCCGGAAGGTCGCCGCGTCCATGCTCCACGCGCGAAGGGACGCGATCGGAAGAAACAGCTTCCACAGCGCGGTCATTTCCTCCGCGTTCGGGTAGCGGTCGGCGCAGAAGGTTTCGATCATGCGCTCCAACGGCGGCACGTCGGCGTTCCATGCGTGGTAGGCGAGGTATTCGCCCGCGAACGTGTCGCCGTGCGAAAGCTCGGGCCACAGCACAACGCCTTTGCACATCTCGTCGGCTTTGGCAAGCGCGATGCGCTCGTTCGTCAGATCCCAGAGCCCGCGCGGCTCGCTGTTCGGCTCGTAGCCGCTGAAAATGCCGAAGATCCACGGATATTTCCCGATCACACCCCATGAAGTGAAGTTCGACGGACGGGTCGTGTCGGACGTGTAGTCAAACAGGATGCACTGATTCGGGTCAAGCTCGGCGAGCAGACGCTTCACCTCGTCCGGCGTGTAGAACATCCAGAGGTCCCAGCTTGCGATAAAGAGAGGCGCGCCCGGATACTTCTCTTTCAGATGCGCCGCGATGCGGCGGTAGACGAACAGCTTGAGCCGCAGGTTCTCCTCGCGGTCGTTGGAATAGGCGCGTTCCGCCAGCCCGATGGTGTGGAACAGCTCGGGTCTGCCGTATTCGCGGATATGCGTGTCGGTCAGCCTGAAATAATTTTCCAGATTGTCGTCGTCGCGGATATCCCATACAAGCCCTGTTTTTTCGCGGTACGAACCGGCGGTCTGACCGGACAGAAGCGTCGGCTTCACCTTTTCGAGGTATTCGAGCGGCGTGCGCGAGTACCAGTGCGTCATCGTGCCGCAGTCCTCCGGATGCATCAGGTCGCGCTCAAAAGCGTAGGCAAGAAGCTGTTTTCTCAGCTCTCCGCGGTATTCGAGCGGCCAGAAAAGCGAGCGGTCGTCGTAGCCGGACGTCGCCTCCGGCAGCTTTTTATCGAGCGCGGGATAGGACACGACGTCCGGGAACGCCCGCTGATAGAGGTCGTCGAGACCGATGCGCAGCATGAACAGGTTGAGACGTTTTTTCAGGATCCAGTCGATCTCCCGCTTGCAGTCGTCAAGGCTCCAATGCTCCGCCTGAAAGCGGTGCAGGCTTCGGTGCGCGAAGTAGCGAAGTCCTCTGTACTCGAAGCGCGGCGACTCGGCAAGCGCGCAGTTTTCAAACGGAAGCCCGCACGTTCCCGCGCCGTTCCGGTCGTCTCTGTCCGGCGCGATGCCGTCCGTTTGCCGACCGTCCGGCACGTCCTCATTCCCGCGCTGACCGGTAGACTGTTCACTATCCGGACGCTGACCGTTAATCCGGTCGCCGTCCCAGAAATACCGGCAGCCGCAGAAGACCTCGAAATAACGGTAGACCGCATAGATCGCCGCGCGCGGTCTGCCCGCGCCGATCACGAGGATCTTTTTTCCGTTAATCTCGGTCGGGATCAGCGAATAGCCGTCGGTCCCGCAGCGGACGTTGAACGATTCGACGCGGTGCGAAAAATACAGGTCCGCCGCGAAGCGGTTCACCGCGTCCCCTCCGATCACGACGAGCCGGTCCGCGCCGTCCGGCAGCGGCGAGCGGTCGTCAAGGATCTCGCAGACCTCGCCCGTGACCTTCCCGGCCATTTCGGCGAAGGTCTCGGCGGCGATGCGGTAGGCGGAATGGGCGCGTGAGGGACGGATGATCAGGATCGACATGACAAAGCCACCTTTCCGAATGTTTCTCCCATTATTTTACCTCATAATTTACATTTTTGCAATGGATTTTCCGCAAAAAGCGTGCTATAATTGGAAAAAGACAGTTCTCAAAACCCCAAAACGGAAAGGAAAAGATTTCATGAAAACCCAGATCCGCTCCCTCGTCTCGGACGAGGAGCGTTCCTTATATCATCTGACCGACGCCGAGGTGATCGGCTGCCGCTTCACCGGACCGGCTGACGGCGAATCCGCGCTCAAGGAGACGCGGAACATCGCCGTTTCGGACTGCACGTTCGACCTGCGCTACCCGATGTGGCACTGCGAAGGCTTCACGCTGACCGGCTCCCGGCTGACCGAAACCTGCCGCGCGCCGCTCTGGTACGCCTCGGACGGCGTGATCTCGGACACGAAGATCGACGGCGTGAAGGCGCTTCGGGAATGCGACCGCATTTCGGTGAAAAACTGCGAAGCCGTATCGGCTGAATTCGGCTGGAAATGCCGCGGAATCGACATAACGGACTCTTCCCTCACGTCGGAATACGTCTTTCTCGGCACGAAGGATCTCACCGCCGAACGCCTGACGCAAAGCGGCAAATATTCGTTCCAGTACACCGAAAACGTCGCGATCCGCTCGTCCTTGCTGAACACGAAGGACGCTTTCTGGCACGCGAAAAACGTCCGCGTGACCGATACCGAGATCCGCGGCGAATACCTCGGCTGGTACTCGGACGGGCTGACGCTCGAGCGCTGCAAGATCATCGGCACACAGCCCTTCTGCTATTGTAAAAATCTGACGCTCATCGACTGCGAAATGATCGACTGCGACCTCGCGTTCGAATATTCGGACGTCCACGCCGACGTGCGCGGCTCGATCCTGTCGGTCAAGAATCCGCGCTCCGGCTTGATCGCCGCCGATGAGATCGGCGAGATCATCCGAGAGGACGCCGTTTACCCCTGCGGATGCCGCGTCGAGATACGGAAGAAATAAGTCGAAAAAAACAGAGCGAACCGCACGGTTCGCTCTGTTTTCTTCATTAGTTTATATAGCGCGGGTAAGAGC
>JAZRXB010000123.1:0-2774 GCA_045600005.1 Eubacteriales bacterium
TGACGTTTCTTGGCTTCCTGTGCTATAATGTTCATGGGAAGTTCCTCCTTGATATGGTTTTTGGTCTTGTGGTGATTCCATTATACCATATCTTTGAGTAACTTCCTTATCTTTTTGGGTCATATCATTTTAACACATACACAAAAAATTGGAAAAATTTTTCTCCGCTCTTGACAGATCGCAGAAATAATGGTAGAATTAAAAGGTGATCTGTATCTTTCTGTTCCAAATCTGCCCTTCATGGGTCTATCTGACGGAGAACGGTATGCCGACATTTGAACGCTTTGATTTCTGCGAAGACCCCAGACGGTTTCGCTGGTATCTGCGCCCGATCGCAAGTCTGATCTGCGCCCCGTATTTACGGAAATACAAGCCGAGAATCACCTGCCGCAACGGAGCGGAAGCGGTCAAAGGACCGTTCCTGCTTCTCTGCAACCACAATGCCTTCATGGATTTCAGCGTCGCCTACAAGCTGCTGAAAGGACGCTTCCCGAATTTCATCGTCGCCATCGACGGCTTCATCGGACGCGAACAGCTTCTGCGGAACATCGGCTGCATCTGTAAGAGAAAATTCACGACCGACCTGATGCTCGTGCGCAAGATCCGCAAGGTGCTGAACCGCGGAGACGTGCCGGTCGTCTACCCCGAAGCGCGCTACTCGCTCTGCGGCACGACGGCGCTGCTGCCCGAATCGCTCGGACAGATGATCAAGCATTTCCACGTCCCCGTCCTGACGCTGATCTGTCACGGACACCACATCAACTCGCCCTTCTGGGATACCTCCCACGCGCGCGGCATCCCTTACGACGAGGCGGAATATACCCTTCTGTTCAACGAAGACGAGACCCGCTCGCTTTCGGTCGATGAGATCAACGATCGGCTCGTCGCGGCGTTCCAGTACGACGACTTCGCGTGGCAGAAGAACAACCGGATCCGCATCGCCGACCCGAACCGCGCCGACGGACTGGACAAGGTGCTATATCAGTGTCCGCACTGCCAAAAGGAGTACGGCATGACCTCGAAGGGCGCGCTCCTCACCTGCTCGCACTGCGGCAAGTCGTGGGAAATGACCGAGCTTGGCGAGCTGAAAGCAACCGAGGGCGAAACGGAATTCACGCACATTCCCGACTGGTACGAGTGGGAACGCGCCAACGTGAAAAAAGAGGTCGAAGAGGGACGCTATTCGACCGGCGTCATGCCCGTCACGGTGAAATCCCTGCCCAACGCGAAGAAATTCATCGACGTCGGCACGGGAACGATGGTACACGATATGAACGGCTTCCGCGTGAAGCACGACCACCCTGAAAAGAGCGACACGACCGAGATCGTGCTGTCCGTCCCGGAGACCTACTCGGTCCACATCGAATACCGCTACCTGTTCAAAAACGGGGACTGCGTTGACCTGAACACGCGGGACGACACGTGGTATGTCTATCCGCAGGACTGTGATTTTGCCGTCACGAAAATCGCTCTTGCGACCGAAGAGCTGTATCTGGCGGAAAAAAGAAAGAACGGCAAGCCGGTCAGACCCGGACTTGCCTGAATATGCCGAAGGAAGGCGGACGCCGCAGAGCGTCCGCCTTTCGTATTGCCGTTCCCGGCTCTCCCGTGTTTTGTACATATCCTTACGCGCCCGAACCTGCCTGCCGCCTGTTCCCTATTGCCTGAACTCGCCCATCGTCCGCCGCCCGTGAACGCGCGTTTACAGCCTGAACAGCGCCTTCACCCGCTCAAACGTCCCTTCCACGCCGAGCTTTTCGTCGCGCTTTATCACGTGGAACCCGGATTCCTCAAAAGCGCGGTAGATCTCGGGCGTGTTCACCCTTGCGATGCACTCCTTAAAATTGGCGATCGCCTTCTCCGGGTCGGGCTCCTTCAAAAGGAGCCGATACAGAAACTGCTTCTCCCGATCCGGACGGTCAAAGAAGCGGGACGCCGAAATGTGCGGGTCAGCCAGCATGATCAGAACGTGGTCCCGGTCCGAAATTTCGCGCAGCGTTTCGACCGGGATGTTGGTGTCGACGAAGATCTTCCGGTCGGTCTCCTTCGTCAGCCGGTCGAGTATCCGCATTTCAAGCCGTGTGCATTCGCCCTTGTTGCCTTCCACCCAGCGCGCGTATTCGTCGGGCGTTCTGCGGATGAAGTCGGCGAAATCCACGAGGTCTCTGGCGTAGGTCAGATTCGGAAACTCGGCGGCGTCCAGCCCGTCTATCAGCTCGTCGTGATAGTTTTCCCCGCACTCGATCCCGCCGCACCGCTCCGCCAGCAGATGGACCATGGTCGATTTTCCCGCATACGCGGTCCCATTGATAAAATAAACGTTTTCATACCTCATAACGAAACCCCTTCCCTTTCCGCCGGTTCACTTTTTTCGGAAGCGTTCACACCTCCGTTCTCTCCATTATACCACAGGATCCGCCGGAATGAAAGCCCCTGCGGAAAATCCCGTAAAATCTCACCCTGAACTTCTTTTCCCGCGGCGCTTGACAAGCCGGGCAAACCATGCTATAATGAAATCCGATCAAAATATTCAAAGGAAACGCCGCATCAGCGTATCCCGAAGGAAGTGACTTGTCATGACGGTCAGAAAAACCAAAGCGCTTCTTCTGCTGCTCGCCGTCTATCTGCTTGCCTACGCGGTCGGCTTCGCCGTCTGTCTGCCGATCTCCGGCGCGGTATGCCGCCTGTTCGTCTTCGACCTTGCCGCCACCGCCGTCACCTTCGTTTTCTCGGTGATCCTGCGCAATTCCAGCGTTTACGACGCCTACTGGTCG
>JAZRXB010000124.1:0-3043 GCA_045600005.1 Eubacteriales bacterium
CCGATCGACGTGTACGACACGGCGGCATGGATGAGCATCACGCCGCTGTCCGAGGACTCGATCGCCTGCGGCAGCGCTCCTGTCGCCATCCCGGACTTCACGAACGGCAAGTGGACGCACCGCGAGCCCTGCGTCCGCTCGAAATACTGCCTCGAAGAAGTCTGCGAGGAACAGTTCTGAGCATCAGCGGTCCGGCCTGTCGGCAAAGCCTTTGCCGACAGGCTTTTTGATGCCGCATTTTTCACCGAAGACGCGATTTATCCGACGAATTCTCTTGATTTTGCAGAACAGATATGATATAATGTAGCTGAAAAGACAAAAACGATATGCTGATCAAACCTGACTTTTTCGACGGCTTCACCTGTCTTGCGGGCGGCTGTCACGATACCTGCTGCGCGGGCTGGGAGATCGACGTGGACGAGGAGACGGCAGCGCTGTACAGCGCCATGCCGGGTGAAAACGGCGAACGTCTCAGACGGATCCTTTCCGGCTGCCGGAACGCCGACGGCACGCTGTCGCTCTGCCGCGAAGGGGAGCGTTGTCCGTTTTTGCAGAACGACGGGCTGTGCAGACTGATCATAGACGCCGGGGAAGAAGCGCTGTGCGACATCTGCCGGGAGCATCCCCGGTTCTACGAATGGGGCGGCGGGGTCTGCGAGGCCGGGCTCGGGCTGTGCTGTGAGGAAGCGGCGGAACTGTGGCTGTCGCACGACGTGCGGTTTTTGTGTGAGGACGACGGCGAAACGCCGTCCGAAGCTGACCGGGTCATGCTCGCCGAACAGTCTGCCGCCGTCGAAGCCGTCCTGAGTTCGCCGAAGCTCGGCGAAGCGCTCGCTTCGCTGCTCGAAGCGGACGGCAAACCGGACGCATCCGATGAAGCGGACGCGGCGGCGTATTACCGTGACCTGACCGCTTTCGTCGGAGGACTGGAAGCGCTCGACCCGCATTTTCCCGAGCGTTTCGCCGCTTTTCCCGAACCGACGGACGACCGGCGCTTCCGGCGGCTGGCGGCGGCGTTTCTCTACCGCTGGCGGTTTGAATCGACGCGGACCGAATGGCTGCGCTTTGCGGCGGCGGGCGTCCTGCTCGTTCGTGCGATGGGCGGACGTCCGGAGTCGGCGGCGAAGGATTTTTCCAAGGAGATCGAATACGATCCCGACAATCAGACGGCGCTTGCCGGATGGCTCGCGTCAAGGCCGGTCGGCGCGCTGGCGGCGCTCTGCCGGGGGATCTTCCTCTGATGGGATACTGTTTCCGGGTGGACTCCAGTCGAATGTAAAACTTCGTTTTACAATCGGTACTCGCGCTTATCGCCGCCGGCAAAACCTGTTTTGACGGCTATCCCCATTTCGGCGCGAGGACTCGCCTCAGAGGAGTTTTTATGTCGGCAAAGCCGACATAAAAACGGATTTTATTATAATGTTTGTAATCTTTAAGCATTAAACAATCGGCTGGGGTGGACTCTGAAAGGAGGACATAAAATGAGACTGTTCTTGGCTGTACTGTTTGAGCCTGAGATCGTCGGGCGGCTGCTCGATCTTCAGACGGCGCTTCGGATGCAGAACGCCGCCTGCGGCAATCGGCGCGTCAACTATTCGCATCCCGAAAACCTGCATCTGACGCTCGCGTTTCTCGGCGAGGTCGAAAACGCGCGGGCTGAGCAGGCGGCCGGCATCATGCGGAGCGTTCCGTTCGAGCCGTTCCGCGTCACCTTTGACGGGACGGGGACGTTCGGCGGAGGCGTGTACTGGGTCGGCGTGCGCCGAACGCCGGAGCTGATGACCTGTCAGGCGGCTCTGAGCGCGGCGCTGGAGAAGGGCGGTTTTACGCTGGAGGAACGGGAATACACTCCGCACATCACGCTGGCGCGCGGTCAGCCGCAGGGAGAAGTTCCGGTTTTCTTCGAGCCGTTTTCCGCGTCGGTGAAAAAGATCAGTCTGATGGAATCCTCCCAGCGGCAGGGAAGGACGTTTTATACCGAGCTTTGCTCAAAGGAAGCTGAGACATGACGGAATCGGTTCATTTCGGCGGGCTGACCGCCGCGTTTTCCGCGCCGGACGGGGCGCGGGAATTCGATCTTGTACTTTTGCATACGGCGAAGGACGAGGGGGAAGCCCTCGCCAAGCTCTTTCCGGGAACGATGTTCGTCTCGGTCGCCGGCATCGACTGGAACCGCGACCTGTCGCCGTGGGAAGCGAAGGGCGTGTTCCGGGGCGGCGGCGATTTCGCGGGCGGCGCGGCGGAGCATCTGGCGCGGCTCGAACCGATCCCTGCCTTTGCCGAACGCTTCGGAACGGTGAAGCGCCGTTTCATCGCGGGCTATTCGCTGGCGGGACTGTTCGCGCTCTATACGGTGCTGACGACGGACGGCTTTGACGGCGCGGCGTCGGTGTCGGGTTCGACGTGGTTCGACGGGTTCTGCGATTTTGCGAAGGACCGGACGGTCAGGTGCAGAGCGGTCTATTTTTCGCTCGGCGACCGGGAACCGCGCGCGGGTAATCCGCGGCTCGCCGCCGTTGGGGACTGCACGGAGCGGTTATGCGCGGACTTTGCCGCGAAGGGCGTGAGGACGGCGTTCGAGTGGAATCCCGGCGGGCATTTCACGGACCCCGCGCCGCGCATGGAGAGAGGGATCCGCTGGCTGCTCGAAAACGGCTGAGGATGAACGCCGGATCTTCCGGCGAGCCGGGCGAAACGTCCGAAACCGCGAAACGTCCGAAACCGCGAAACGCCCGAAACCGTGAAACGCCCGAAAGCGTGAAACGTCCAGAAGCGTGAAACGTCCGAAACCGCGAAACGTCCGGAAGCGTGAAACGTCCGAAAGCGTGAAACGTCCGAAACCGCGAAACGCCCGAAAGCGTGAAACGTCCGGAACCGCGAAACGCCCGAAAGCGTGAAACGTCCGGAAACCGCAATGCGCCCGAAAGCGTGAAACGTCCGAAAGCGCGAAACGTCCGAAAGCGCGAAACGCCCGAAAGCCGCAATGCGTACACCGCTGCCGGGAGGACGGCGGCACATGAAATGAGGAAATGATATGGAACTT
>JAZRXB010000125.1:0-7398 GCA_045600005.1 Eubacteriales bacterium
TTCATATTATTCGCCGAAAATTTTCTTTACTGCGTCAAGATAGCCGTAGCCGTACAGATTGTCGGGTTCGAGATAGCTCGTCTCGGTCCACTCATTCCAGCTGTTGAGCGTGATGAGCTTCTGCTGTTCGGGGTGACGGTCGAGATAATCCTTCGCCAGAAGGAGCGCTTTCTCAAAGTTTTCCGGTCCGTTGTTGCGCGCCACGTGGTCACGGAACTCGTGGAAGCGCGGATTGTTGTCCCAGCCGATGGTCGCGTGCGGATAGTAGGGGATGTCGTAGTTCGCCTCGATCTTGTCGAACTGCTTCTTCACGTCTTCGAGAACTTCGAGATAATCGCGGTTCAGGTTCGTGAAGTGAGCGTACTGATAATGCGTGATCGAATCGAAGCCGAGCCCGTTGAAATCGTCGCGGGTCAGACCGTAAGCGCGGTCGACGCCGCTCAGATTCGCGCCGTTCGCCGCGGTCGCGCACGCCTGAAGATGCAGTCCGGGGAAGCCCGCCTTGACGGTCTCCTCACGAAACCAGTCGAGCGCCGCGCGCGCGCCTTCCACGCCGCCAAGACCCTTGACGAGATTGACCAGATCGTAGATCATGAACACCGGCTTGCCGTCGATCTTGTAGTAGGACGGATGACCGAAGTAGTCGTTGATGATATGATGAACGATGATCTCAAATTCGGAGCGGGGCTGCGAGCCTTCCCAGACGATGGTCGAATGATCGCGGTCGGACAGGCGGATGTCCCAGGTGTAGTTGGCGTTGTGGTTCGCCCACATCAGGTAGAATTTGACCAGATCGTTGTTCTTCGCTTTCAGATAGCCGTTGTTTAAGCACTGCTCGAGAAACGGACGGCGGTCGTACCAGTACCAGTCGTAGATGAAGACGTTCACGCCGTGGTCGTGTGCGCAGGAGATCTGGCTTTCCATGACATAGGGGTCGGCTTCGTTGACGTAGCCCCAGAGCGGCTTGCGTCCCCAGTTGTAGCCGTTCGACTTGCGCACGGCGTTCTTGACCGACTGCCATTCGCCGTAGCCTTCGGGCCAGAACTGATGAGCGCGCGGCTCGTCGCCGGTGTAGGACGGCCAGATATAGGCGGCAACATCGTATTTCTGCATGATTTTTTCCTCCGAAGATGAAAATTTGGATTCGGTTTATTATAGCATAACAGCGGGGAGGTGTCAAGCGTCCGGGACGTTATTTCTTCATGATCATTTCCGAGCTGAGCGACGGGATCGCGTATCGGACGTAGCCGAGCGTATCTAACAGACCGTCCAGCTCCCAGCCGCCCGAAACACGGTGTTTTTCGAGCGCCGACAGGTTCTTTTTCAGCGTTTCGCTGCCGAAATATTCCTTGACCGCCGATTCGGTCATGTAATAGCCGCCCTTCCCGTCCGGCTTTGCGAAGTCGGTCACGAGCCGTCCCTTCCAGAGAAAGACGCCGCGCGCCCGCTCGTCCAGCACGTCGGCGAGACGATAGCCCGAAGCGGTCACGTTCGGTTCGCCGAAGGTGAAGCGGGCTTCCGTGACCCAGACGCTTTCCTCACCCGGCGCGGCTTCGTCGCGGGCGAGCGCGGCGTAATTGCCGCAGACCGGCAGCGTAACGGCGTCAAGCGTGTTCCCCATGCGGCCGATGAGCGTCAGCGTGTCGCCTGCGGCGATGCCGAAGGGCGCGTGACAGCCGTCGGTCATCGGGGACGCGCCGCTGCGGTCGCAGTGAACGACAAGATATCCGCCGTCGGGAACCGTTATGGCGGGAAGATCAAAGGTATCTTTGTCGTGCGTTCCGTCCTCGCGCGTGCTTTCCTTGATCAGACGATACCCTTTCAGATAAAGCGCCGAACCGGTGGAGTTGGCAAGCTCGATGAGATCGGACGACAGATCGGAACGGGGATGCGCGTACCGGATCTCATTGAACAGAAGACCGGACCGGACGCCGGGCGCGTTTTCGTCTTCGGTGAACGAGACGTCGAGCGTCACGCTTTTCGCGCCCATCATGAACGACCCGCTTTCGGGATCGCCCGCGCAGGAGAGCTTTACCGACGCGAGCTTCCAGCCGTCTGCCGCTTCAAACGAGAGCGGCAGCTTCAGTCCGACGAGATATTCGAGCGTGTCCGACTCGGTGAGCGAGAGGGTCGAGAGCTTCACGGTCCCTTCGCCGGAGATGTTCACTCTAAGCGTTCCCCAGACCGAATCGTATTTTTTCGGCAGCTCGTTTTTCACGACGTCATAGCGCTGGATGAAGAATTTCATCGGCGTGCGCAGATGGTCGTACCATTTTTCGAGGTTTCCGCCGCCGACGCTGTAAGAACTGAGGTAGTAGCGCATTTCAAGCGATGCGCTCGCCGCGGTCTCGCCGAGCTTTGCCATCACGCTGTCGACCTCCATCGTCGAATTGAGAAGGTCGCATAGGAAACAGTAGACACGGTTCTTGAAATCGGGATTCTGGAACAGGCTCTTGAAGATCGCGTTCAGCCGCAGTCCGCCGTCGTCGCTGTTCAGACGAAGGAACACGCTGTCGGTAGTCTTGTCGCTGCTGTAACCGGCGGCAAGGTCGAGGTCCTTTAAGAGGAAGCGCCAGCGTCCGTCAAAGCCGTAGGGCGCGTCGGGATCGTAGCCGTTGTCGCCCACGGCGGAGTTGCAGCGCCAGACGCGGGTGTTGTTCTGCGGCCAGTCGCTGTTGGCGATGTAGCCCTCGAAGCACATATACCGGATGAAGCTGTCGATGTCGAGCATTTCGCAGGCGCGGCCGTAATACTTCGCGTTCTTCATGTCGAGCGACGTGATGTAGTTCAGCATCCGGTTGAACTCTTTGAGATCGGACTGCGGACCGCAGTCGAGCTGCCACGCGCGTCCGCCCGAAATGATGCCCGCGCCGTTGATGCAGGTGACTTCCTCCGCCGGAACGCCGTAGTTCATCTCGAAGTAGGTCGTTCCGTAGTCTTCGAGCATCGCCATATAGCCGTAATATTTGCCGTCGAGGTAGACGCAGACCGGACGGTAATGCATCGTGTCGATCCCCAGCCCGTCGGCGAGGTTCATTAAGAACGCGGTCTGTATGATCGTGTTGCCTGAGTTGTTGCTTCCGGTGCGGAGGATCAGCGTTTTGTGTGCGCCGACCTCGGTCCCGGTGACGCTGAGAAGTCCCGGATAGGCGTCGAAATCCATCACATTCGCATCGTCATAGAGGTAACGGGCGAACAGACGGAGCGATTTGTGCGAATTGCGGCGGTTCCAGCCGCCCGATACGCGGATGCCGATGTCCTGCGACAGCACACAGGTCCCGTCCGGCAGGAAGAATTCGGCGTGCGTGGGACGTTCCCAGTCGATACCGGACTGAAAGTAGTTCGCGTCCTCCAGCGAATCGTTCGTCCAGTAAGCGGGACGATGGAGCTTGAAATCGGCGTTGATCTTGCCGGGGACGAGAATGCCGTTCTCATAGCCGTACAGACCGTCCGGGTCGGTGACGAGCGAGACGATCATCGTCGAATAGCGCACCTCGGGGCTGTCGGCGAGAATGTAGGTCCCCGTCAGAACGTTTCCGTCGGTCTGTCCGTCCGCGTCAAAGCAGACGGCGCGGATGACGTTGACGCTCGACGGGTCGTTTCCGCCGCCGCCGCGGTAGGAGATGGGAATCCCCGACTCCGGGTCGTAGAGCGCGGAATCGGCGGTCGGGACAGAGCCGTCGATGGTGTAGCGCACCTCCGCTCCGTCCGGGACGAGCAGCTTCAGACCGAAGCGCGCCTGATAGATGCCGGGCGGATCGGCGAACGCAAGCTCCGACACGGATGCGGCGGGACCGGCGCAGCCTGAGAACAGGCAGAGCGTCAGCGCGGCGAGCAGAAAGATCAGCTTTTTCATTGTGCGTCGTCCGCGTCGTACATCAGCACGACGTTGAAGTTCGAGTTGCGTTCGCGGATCTCGGACAGCAGCTTGTCGATCGAATCGCCGGGGCGGAGCGTGACGGTGTAGGAAAGCTCCATGACCGTACCGGCGCTGATGAGACGCGCGCGCTTGAGGTCATAAGCGGCGGTATATTTGGTGAAAATATCGTCGAACAGTCCCTCGATGCAGGTCGATTCGGGTACGCTGATCCTGATCAGCCGCGGCGCGGGACGGATCTTCGCCGAAACGAGCGCGTAGACGTTCAGAAGCACGCCGATGACGACGACGAACAGGAAAGCGGGAATGTAAAGTCCGAGTCCGACGGTCAGACCGGTCGCCATGGCGAGAAACAGGAACGCGATGTCGGAGGTCTTCTGCTGTAAGGAACGGAAGCGGACGATCGACATGATGCCCGCGAGACTGAACGCGCTGGCGATGTTGGTCCCGATGACCGCGATGATCAGCGCGATGACCGGGCAGACCGAAACGGTCGTGACGGCGAACTCGACTGCGAAGCCTTTTTTGCGGTTGAGATAGCCGTAGAACAGCGTGATCAGCACGCCGAGAACGGCGCTGACCAGCGTGGTCAGCAGGATATCGAGGATGATGGCCGACGTATTGATCTGTCCGAGACTGGATATAATACCGCCGAAAGTGTTGTTCATGAGTGAATCTCCTTTTCAGTTGTCATGGCTGCGGGCGGGGCGACAGACGCCGGTGCGAGCGGCGTGTGTCCGTACTTGGAATAGGTCGTGTTGCGGAGCTTATAGTCGGAGAGAAGCCGGACGAGCCAGAGCGGAAGGTTATTGGCGCTCTTGCATTCCAGCACAGCGAAGCCGGGCGGCATGACGGGTTCTCCGTGTGTTCCCTCTGTCAGATCGAGCGCGTCGGTGCGGATGCGCAGCTTTGAATCGAACGTGACGCGCAGCCGTTCCTCACCCGGCGCGGCGAAGGCGAGCCGTTCGTAGCTCACGACGGCGGCAGGGGAGAGCCGGTACTGTTCGATCAGCGTCAGAATATCGTGCGCGACTTTCCGGTCGCGTGCGGACAGCCCGTCCGGGATGACGCCCTCGCGCCAGAGCCGCTCGTTCTGCGAGAGCGGTCCGGAGAGCCTTGTTTTGATCGAACGGCCGAGATGCTTTGATTTGATCTCAAAGAACGAGACCGAATCCGGACCGTTCGTTTCGCCGTAGACGCGCAGCCGCAGCTTGACGCGCCACGGCTCGCGGTCGAGCGTCTGGCGTTCCAGCGTGCGCACGGCGTCGTCGAAATAGACGCTCGACACGGTATAGGGCTTTCCGCCGCCGTAGCCGTCGGGCGGGATCTGCGCGGCGGCAAGCGGCTTCAGCGTTTCGGCAAGTCCGTCGGGCAGAAGATATTTGTATTCGCAGCGTCCCTCCAAAATCGCGCCTCCTCGGGATAATTTCATGCGGAATATGGTTTGATTACAATATCATATTATACTATAACCGGCAGAACAAGTCAATGCGTTTGATCAAATCCTGCGGCTGACGGATGAGACAAAATTGCCGCGGCGATTTTGTGCAGCTTGCCGTTTCGCAAATTTGATAAATTTCAGCCTGACCGGGGGCGGAATTCAAGCATTGTTACAAAAATAATAATTTTTTGAAAAACCTCTTGTATAAATCAAGAAATTGAGGTAAAATAGATACAGATGGGCAGAATTCACCGTTAAATTTTTAACGGCAGCGCCCGTTCCCGGTGAAAACCGGCTGAAACAGTCGATCAAAATCAATAATATATTTTTTGGAGGAATTTTACCATGTCTGTAAAAGTTGCCATCAACGGCTTCGGTCGTATCGGTCGTCTCGCTTTCCGTCAGATGTTTGACGCTGAAGGCTACGAAGTAGTCGCCATCAACGACCTGACCAGCCCCGCTATGCTCGCTCACCTTCTCAAGTACGATACCGCTCAGGGTTCCTTCCTCGGCAAGATCGGCGAAGCTAAGCACACCGTAGAGTCCACCGAAGATTCCATCATCGTAGACGGCAAGGAAATCAAGATCTACGCTGAAAAGAACGCAGCTGACTGCCCGTGGGGCAAGCTCGACGTTGACGTCGTTCTCGAGTGTACCGGTTTCTATACCTCCAAGGAAAAGTCCCAGGCTCACATCGACGCAGGCGCTAAGAAGGTCGTTATCTCCGCTCCCGCCGGCAACGATCTGAAGACCATCGTTTTCTCCGTCAACGAGAACACCCTGACCAAGGATGACCAGATCATCTCCGCTGCATCCTGTACCACCAACTGCCTCGCTCCGATGGCAAAGACCCTGAACGACACCTATCCGATCGTTTCCGGTATCATGACCACCGTTCATGCATACACCGGCGACCAGATGACCCTCGACGGTCCGCAGCGTAAGGGCGACCTCCGCCGCGCACGCGCAGGCGCTGCCAACATCGTTCCGAACTCCACGGGCGCTGCAAAGGCAATCGGTCTCGTTATCCCCGAACTGAATAAGAAGCTCATCGGCTCCGCTCAGCGTGTTCCGGTCACCACCGGTTCCACCACCATCCTCGTAGCAGTCGTTAAGGGTAAGGACGTTACGACCGACTCCATCAACGCAGCTATGAAGGCAGCCGCTTCCGCATCCTTCGGCTACAACGACGAGCAGATCGTTTCCTCCGACGTTGTCGGCATGAAGTTCGGTTCCCTGTTCGACGCTACTCAGACCATGGTCACCAAGATCGACGACGACACCTATCAGGTTCAGGTCGTTTCGTGGTACGACAACGAGAACTCCTACACCAGCCAGATGGTCCGCACCATCAAGTACTTCGCAGAGCTTGCATAAGTTCTCTGAGGCTGCATAAGTTTTCTCAGGTTATAAAAAAGGATCGGCGCTCGGGCAGCTTCCAATAAGACGGTAACGACACATTACTGACATAGGGTAGCTGCCAGACGGGCTGCACCGAAAAGAGCAGGCATATCTGAGGATAATCCCTCGGGTATGCCTGCTTTTTCTCATTTATGCCGTTTCCCTTTTCCGTGCGTCTGATACAGCGGCGTTTTCCCCCTCATGTTTTGCCGAATCTTCCACATATCCGCCCGGCTCAGAATCCCGACCAGCGTTACGAATTCTTCCTTCGTCAGTGAATCGTAGTCAATGCCGAGCCCCAACATAAGCGAGCGAATCTGCTGTTCCTGTGGACTGCCTTCAAAGTTCAGGGCTTCTCCCAGCTTCTGCGTGATCTCCTGCGCAGGTGTTTCTTCCTCTGCGGTGGTCTTATCCTTTCGGTGAGCATCGCGTATGTCGTGCAGGATTACGTCCATATCCTCATGAATCGCATGACCGAAGAAATCATCTTCCGTTATCTGTGCCAACTCCAGTGTGCGCAGATGCAGATCATTTGCTCCGGGATCGTATTCCTGCATAATCTGCTGCCGCGTCGCTTCCAGAACGGTGTTCATGTCCTGAACGCGCATATCCGCGATCCGGTCAACATAGATTTCCGCATCGACGAGAAATCGCTGAAATCCCTCATGCGTCACCAGCT